>JBLHNB010000028.1:0-54662 GCA_047621305.1 Alteromonadaceae bacterium
TTAAAAGTAATAATTACTGCGTTATTTATTTAATAATTAGAACAACTAGTTAGTTAAATAAATGCCTTGTACTTATCACTTTTTCCTACGTATAAAATAGGTCACTTAATTAATGTAATTGGTATAATTTAAACAAGGGTTAAAATACCCATTACACTTATGGTTATATAGGTTTATAGTGTTTTTTGGCTTGCAATGGATATATGCTTATATTCTATATAGTTTGTGACCATAGCTTAGACCAAATATATGGTCTATCATTTTGTATAATGAGAATTTTTATTAAATTATAAGGAATTTTACTATGTTGCAGTCAGTTGACCTACGTGATTATATGATTACGAACCCGATCAAGGTGAAAGATGATGCTAGCTTATTCGATACAATGCAAACGATCATAGACAATAAGGTATCAGGGGTTTGCGTGATAAATGACAATAAAGCCCTAGTAGGCGTGCTGTCTGAAATGGATTGTTTAGCAGCCATACTCAATGCTACCTACAATGAAGTTGGTGTTGGCTTGGTAAGTGAGTACATGACTAAAGAAGGTTTAGTTGTTGCTCATCCTAGCGATGACATTATTAATATTGCTCAGGACATGTTACTCAAAAAACACCGTCGTCGACCTGTTGTTGAAGACGGTAAGCTAGTTGGGCTGGTTTCTTGTCGGCAATTACTAACGGCGGTTAGTAAATTTAATAAATAAGTTTGAGTAAAAATACACCTGAATCAAGATATTTGGCTCAGTGAGGCAATACTGCTTGAACGAATTTATTGACTAATAAAATGCGTCAAGCAGGGGGATATGCAATTTCTGGCACTAGATAAAAAAGATAATAAAAGCATTAGGTGTCTTGATAACTAAAACTTAAAATTTCATAGGCTGCACGGATTTCGATAAAGTCTTCTGCGCACCCGCCTTTATCAGGGTGACTAATAACAATTTTCTTGCGGTAAGCCTTACGTATATCAAACCAATTCACACCTTTATTGAGCCCTAAGGTAGTAAGAGCAGCATTAACCTTATCTACAGCACGATACCTTTGCCAAAAATTGGAAAAAAGTGCTTCAACTTCTTCACAAGTAATACTCTCTAAATTAGACCAATCTAAATAGTAGTGGGCCAGATCAGTATCACGCGTGGTCAGTTCACTTTTACCGCCAGCGCGATTGGGAAGCATACAAATCTCTAATGGAAAAATTGTTAGTGAAAATCCCTCGGTTTGAATATCACGTTGGATTTGATAGAGCGCATTCATAACAAAAAAATTCTTTTGGAAAATAACTATCTGCAGGTCGATATCCTTACCAATAAACGACAGAAAGTCCTCCTCACAAAGATTCACCAAATCAATCAGCGAGCAAGCACTGTGCTGCTCTCTTAAATATCCCAGTATTGGGATGATCAAAGGATTAGTCATTGTTTTGGTTTCCTTTTAATTTACTTGCTGTTAGTAGACAGAGTATAAACTACCCTTGAATATTCAGAGCAGAAAATAACATCAGCATGCTCATTGAAGTCGTTAATTTAAAAATAACAACAAAATATTCTACGTTAACAGAGGCTAACCAAGCAAGACGTTGCCTCTGAATGTACAGGATGTAGGAAGTATAATTAGTCTTGGCTGTACAGTGAACATTGTAGTTCGAGGTTTACTTTGAGCAGGTATCTTTTGGTAAATCATCATGCTTTTGTTGTTAAAATATTATTGATTTTGTTGAGCCTCGTTTCACTCGTGTCGACCTGAAAGACCTGCAATATTCTCAAGTACTATAATATTGTCAAAACCTATTATGTGCTTATGTCCCCATTTCGTTTTTATATCTATTGTTTTTATAAGTTAATCCATTTGACATTACGTTACTTTCTACAAAAACGTTAATATTTTCTTGCTATCTAATTTTCTTTTAAATACAATTGCGCATGATAATTATTATCATTTGTATTCATGCTATTTAGTATGAATTAATACACCGTATGAAAGAGTTATTGATGCGTATTGTTAGTTGGTTCTCCCTCTTATTTATTTTTGTTGCAGATTGTTGTTTCGCTGATGACTACTCATCTGATATTGAACGTATTGTTATTTCTGGTACTCGTACAGCAAAATTACTCAGTGATTCAGCGGTTGACGTCAATGTTATTGATGGTGATGTATTGGCTAAAATTAGCCAAGGCACGCTAGCACAAGCCCTCAACTTTATTCCTGGAGTGGTGATTACCCGAAGTGTTAAAGAGGGTTATAACATTCAAATGCAAGGATTTGATAGTGATCACGTACTGGTATTACTTGATAGCCAACCCCTTGTTTCTCCATCGGGTTCTTCTGTTGACCTTGACCAAATTAATGCAAATAACATTGAACAAATTGAAGTACTCAGAGGTGCCGCTTCGGTGCTTTATGGCAGTTCGGCGATGGGCGGTGTTATTAACATTATCACGAAAAAAGACCGTGAAAGTGGTATGAAAATTAGCTATGAATTAGCCAATTATCAGGGCAATGAAATTGCAGGCGATGAAGTTAGCCATTTGGCAAAAGTTAATGCCTCATCAACCCTATGGGGTTGGCAAACAAATGCTGATCTGTTGATTATTGATGATGCGGGTTTTGATTATAATCCAGAAACCGTTATGCAAGATGCAGCAAACTTGGATAAAAAGTTTGCTAAATTATCTGCGAGTAGACGTTTTTATAACATCGACACGCAGTTAAGTTATCAGTTTTTTAAAGAAGATAAAGACCGACCTACCGCAATTATACCGGGACAACAAACGGTAATTTCATATTTGTCTGACGTTGAACAACAGCAATTTACTGTGGGTATAACGGGTGAACAACAAATGTGGAAGATCAATAGCCGCTACATAAAACACGATGAAAGCAGTGGTCAGTCAAATAGTACTCGAAAAACTGAAATATCATTGGCTGAAATTGATGGTCAAAATGTGTGGACCTTAGGCAAAAATGAAATTGTCGCTGGTTTTGTTTTACACCAAGATAAACTGGATCAAATAAAGCCAACCGGAAAGGTACTTGAAGTTGACGATGAGTCACGTGAGAGTATCGAATCATATTTACAAGCTAATTGGAATATTGCTCAGCATCAAGTATTAGCAGGGGTACGAATGCAGCATGACTCCGACTTTGGTTGGCATCATGCTATGCGCTTAAGTGGTTTAGTTAATTTATCTACTGCGCCCAATCAACTGCAATGGCGTATGGGCGTTGGTGAAAGTTACCGAGTACCTAATTTAAAAGAACGTTTTTATACTTTTGATCACAGTAATTTAGGTTATATGGTTTTGGGTAATGAAAATTTATTACCAGAAACAGCAACTTCATTTAACAGTTCAATTACCTACAATACCAGTATTTGGCAAAATGATGCTGACCTTGTTGTTCACGTTAATGCTCATTATTCAGATACAGATAATATTATTGAGACCGTTATTGACGCTAAGCAATCAGCGAATACTGGTTTAAGTATTTATAGCTATGAAAATATTGCCAACGCAAAAATAAGTGGTTTTGACGCCAGTATCGATATTGCGTTAAACCAATGGCGTTATCAGCTTAACTATAGTTACCTTGATAGTGAAAACGATAGGGGGCAGCGTTTAACGGCAAGGCCCCGTCATCAGATCAAATCAAATATTCAATACAGTTTTGAGCAACAAGATATAGATATTATCGCTTATCTTGTTTATCAAGCCGATGAAGCAATCCCAAATGATTATCTAAGTGAAGATGTTAATGATTCTTTACTAGTGAATGTGACTCTAAACCAAGCGATTACCCATTCACTTTCTTGGCGTTTAGGTGTCGATAATATTTTTGATGAACATAAAGGCAATAACGCTACGGCAAAAAGAGCCTTTGATGTAAGACCCATTTCGAGTAGACGAATTTACGCTGGTATTAGTTACCAATTTTAAACAAAAACACAAACATAAGTATTACTTTAAGGTTTTTAATATGAAAAATATGAACGCATTGCCCTTGTTAACACTGGTCTTATTGATGACTGCCTGTGGTGGCGGTAGTGATAAAAAGAACGAAGTTATCGTCCCACCGGTAGTAACACCGCCAGCTGTCGTTGAAAAGCCCGTGGTACAAGGTGAAATATTTGGCTCATTTTCTACAGGTACCACAGCAGAGCCAGCATTTGTATATTTTGATTTAGAAACACAATCAGTGGTTGAACTTAGTACAGAAGAGGCTGCCAATAATAGTGTGTGGGATATCGCACTAAAACGTACCGGTGTTTATCTAAACATACATGCTGATAATTCGGTAAGTGCTTTTGACACGGGCAATAACGCGAGTTTTATTGGCGATGATGGCAAAGCGATAGCCGATAGCTTTATTAACGCCAGCGCAGAAACTGAACTTGAAGGTTACTTAGCGATAACTACTGCTGATATTCCTGAAGATGCAGCCGTATTCATTAAAGATGTTTCCTCTGAAATATTAACGGGCTTTTATAATTACGACCATACAACGCATGTAGTTTCAGCAGCTACAGATAATTATTTTGTAGTGAATTCTGATCAAGCCTTTACAAAGTTCAGAGCTAAAACGTTAGTCACTGCAGGTAGAACTTTATCATCAATTACTTTAGGTCTTGCTCATCAATCAAGTACGGATAGTGAATTTTCAGCTGAAATAGATTTAACCATAGATGCCGCATTAGTTTGTAGTAGCGACGAGGATGTCTATGTCGATTTTGCTATGCAGCAGTTGGTAACATCTGCCGATAGCTGGGATTTACATTTACCTTGTACGGTTGATGGCGATAATAAAGGTGGTTCTTTTGCACTGAATATTGCTGAAGATGCGCTTGCCTTTCAAGATTTTACTAATAACTATGCCGCAATTGACCCGAGTGCGGTTGCCTATTATGGCTTCAAAAAAAATCAATATATGGTGAAAGCGTTTGATGATACTCCTTGGTATCAATATGGCGTAAATGGCGGACATCTATTGTGGTCACAATTTAATGTTTATTTGATTAAAACGGCAACATCCGTTCATAAATTTCAAATTACCAGTTACTACAACGAAGAAGGCACTTCAGGGCATTATAGCTTTAGAGCCGACGAAGTTATTCCCGCGCAATAAAATCACTGACTTTTAAGACTGAGCTTATGTGAAGTAAGTTCAGTTTTAGCGATTTAGTCATCTAGTTATTTTAGTTATCTTCATTGGAGAGCCTATGATCTCATTTATAGAACAAATCATGTACCAATTGTCAGATTTTTTCATGGCACCGGTACTTATTATTATTTCATTGTTATTTATTTATGCGTTGTTTGCGACGGGACAATTTTTTGCCCAGAGTTTTCAGCGGAAAAGTAATCAAGCCAATTTCCTTCATTTAATCAAGGGTAAATTGGGTGAAAATAAGTCTTTAAATCTAGCTGGTTATCCTATGGCGCAATTGGCGAATGGGGTACCAAGTACCAGTAAAGATCAACTAGATGTTGCCGCATTAACCAATATTGAAGGGGTCAGAAATGTTAGCCGCTTGGCTCCGATGTTAGGGCTGATTGCGACGATGATCCCCATGGGACCCGCGTTAAAAAGTTTGGCTGACGGCAATATTCAAGGGATCAGTGAAAACCTTATTATTGCGTTCTCTGCTGTTATTTTTGGTTTAGTTATTGCGTCCATTACCTTTTGGATTGCCAGTGTTAAAAAACGTTGGTTAGTACAAGAGCTTGTGGCAATTAATCCACTTATTGAGCAGCACGCTATCGCTGTAGCGTCTATTACAAGCCGCACTGAAATAGTAGGTGCTAAATCTATAAAAGAGGAAAAAACTGATGAGGCTGCTTGATGAGGATGAAGGTATAAACCCGGCACTGTCAGTCGTTAATTTAGTTGATGTGTTTTTGGTACTTATCGCTGCATTATTGATTGCTATTGCACAAAATCCTCTAAGCCCTTTTATGGCTGAAAACGTCACTGTCATTAAAAATGAAGGTCAAGAAAATATGGAAATCATTGTAAAAAAAGGCAAAGTCATTGAATCCTTTAAAAGCCAAGGTGCTACGGGTTCTGGAACGGGAAAAAAAGCCGGTACAGCCTATAAAATGACTGATGGTTCAATAATCTATGTAAGTGAATAATAGATAAAAAAACATCAACTCAGCAATGAATTTACAAGAGAATTAAATTTAAAATGATAGCCAAAACAGTTCAAATAGTAACACAATTACTATGTACATTAATGTTATTAACTCATACTTTTCAGAGTATTGCAGCTGAGCAGAGCAAGGATAACTTGAAGATCCTTTTTTTAAGCAGTGCTCACAGTAATAAAGCCAAAGTGAAGTTATTCACAGATATTGCTAAAGAAAGTACAAAAATTGATGGTAATACGTTTCTTTGGGAAATAGCGCATAAATCAGAAAGCTCAGTAAAAGATTTAATTGTGGCTGAGCAACTATTTCAGCAATATGATTTCATTATCTTTGATGGTGTTTCCGCACGAGAATCGAATAAAGCTTACGCAAAATATATTCCATTGGTGGCGAAAAGTAATAAGCACTTTATTGCTATTAACTGGCTTGAACAAAAAAAATTACAACAAGGGCTTTCAGCTAAGCAGCAAAAAAACTTACAAGCTTATTGGCAAAATGCTGGTAGAAAAAACTTAACGAATTTATTAACGTTTATTGCCCTAGATGTTTTCAATGTGCGTAATAAGAGCAGTGAGTTGTTGGTGGCTTCGCCGATCATTTTTCCTGCAAAAGGAATTTATCATCCTAAACAGCCGAACTTAATTTCAAAAGACCTAGATGAATACTATCAGTGGCAGCAGCCAAAAAGCGCACAAATCAAAGTTGGTATCTTGATGCAAAGAGCGTTGATCGAGATTGAACAAACCGAGCTTATCGATGAAACAATCGAACAATTAGAAGCACAAGGTGTTGCTGTTGTACCGTTTTTTTTCAAGTTGGCGGCAGGCGAAAAAAATTATCAAGAATTATTACAGCTTAAGCAAAATGATGTACTCACTACTCAAGTGGATGTGATTATTAGTTTTCGTAATATCCATTGGGCAAATCAACGAAAAGTCGAATTTGAGCACTTTGGTGTACCTGTTATTCAAGCAATGACCTATTACGATGGCGATACTAAAGCCTGGCAAGATGATCCTCAAGGGATTTCCGCTGGCATGATGTCATTTACCTTAGTTTTACCTGAGTCGGCAGGCGTTACCGACCCGATGATCGTCGCGGCTTACAATCGAGAGACCAACAGTACCGAAATTATTGATTATCAATTACAGCATTTAGTGAATAAGGCGATAAATTTAGGCAAGTTAAAACATAAAGCCAACAAAGATAAAAAGATCACTGTTTTTGTATGGGGCGATCAAGATGTCGGCGCTTCGTTTCTTAATGTGCCAGACAGTTTAAAAACCATCAGTAGTAAACTTGCGGCTGAAGGTTATAACATGCAGCCACAATCAGATGACTTTTTTGCTGAGCGAGCAAAGCGTATTCTTAATCCATTTTATCGTGATTATCAGCTTGATGAGCTACTTGCAGATGATTTAGCCGAATTGATGCCAATTGCAGATTATTTGCAGTGGTTTAATAGCTTGCCTGAAAAAGTACGTACGCCGATAAATGAACATTGGGGTAAGCCTCAAGATAATTTCATGGCGATTGAGCGCGATGGTCAACATTATTTTGTATTACCACGTATTCGTAATGGCAACATGTTGGTGATGAGACAACCACCTCGTTCAGATAAAAAAGATGATGAAGACGCTATTTACCATGTAGGCACAGTACCGATTAATCATTTTTATTTAGCGGCGTACTATTATGCGCGCGAATATTGGCAAAGTGACGCCATTGTGCATTTAGGTACACATGGTTCACATGAATATCTAGGTGGTAAAGAGCGTGGTTTGTCGATGTATGACCAAGGTAACTTAGCGGTTTGGGATACACCGGTAGTTTACCCTTTTATTGTTGATGATGTTGGGGAAGCAATGCAGACCAAGCGTCGTGGTCGAGCCACGGTAATATCTCATATGACACCGCCTTTTGCTGCGGCAGGTTTGCAGGGTAAAATTGCGAATTTACATGAATTAATGCATCAATATAAACAACTTGATGAGGGGGGTGTGAAACACAAAACGGCTGAACAGATCATCGATGTTTGTTTGAAAAATAATATTTGTGCTGATTTATCCTTGTCAAAAGAAGAAATACAACAGGACTTTATTGCCTTTTTTGAGCGCTTACATAGTTACTTAGAGGCATTAGCAACGTCAAATCAGCCGCTCGGTTTACATTCGTTTGGTGAACTTGCTGAGCAAAGGTTATTAACTTCAACATTAGTGCAAATGTTAGGCAGTGAATTTAGCTCAATAGCGGGAGAGTTTGAACATCAGTACTTTATTACTCATGAGAGCATTACCAAAAAGAAGGGTGAAAAAAAGGATCAAACAAAGCATGAGTTAAATGACAAACAACATAGTTATCATGAGCCAGTAACGAATAATTCTGCTAAAGAGAATGAAGTCGCCGTAGCTGACTTAGAAAACTTAGCAGGGTTTCAAACCATTAAACACTATGTATTATTAGCAGATAGTGATGATAATCAACAGCCAGTTGTATTTGATAAATTACCCGCTGAGTTGCAAGTATTTGTAAAAAAAGCCCAAGCTTTTTATAAAGATATGAGCGAAATTCGCGAACACAAAAGTCTCGTTGATTTTCTCAATGGCAAATATATTCCGGTTAAAACTGGAGGCGATCCTATTCGTCATCCCGAATCATTAGCAACAGGTTATAACCTCTATGGTTTCGATCCCTCAAGAGTGCCAACTAAGGCAGCCTTTGAGCAGGGTAAAGAGCTGGTTGAGCAAATGATCACTGACTATCAACAAAAGCACGGTAAGTATCCAGAAAAAATGGCATTTTCATTGTGGTCTATAGAAACCATGCGTCATTATGGTGTCTTAGAATCACAAGCTTTATACGCGATGGGAGTAACCCCAACATGGAGTGCTGACGGTCGTGTTATTGGTAGTGAAATAATTCCTTATGCTAAATTGAAAAGGCCGAGAATTGATGTGGTACTTTCGGCTACAGGTCTTTATCGTGACGCTTTTCCCAATGTTATGCTTCGTTTAGCAAAAGCTGTTGAACAAGTAGCAGCATTAAAAGAAGACCATAACTCTATTTGGAAAAACAGCCAACGTATTGCTGCAGAACTTGTTGTTAAAGGTGTCTTGCCAGAAGAAGCACAGTATTTATCAACCTTAAGAGTCTTCTCAAATGAGTCGGGAGATTATGGTTCAGGTGTAAATAGTGCGGCATGGGCAAGTGATACGTGGCAAACAGATAAAAAAATATCTGATTTATATTTGAGTAAAATGGGCTTTGGTTTTGGCTCTGACAATTCACGTTGGGGACAAAAGGCAACCACCCAAACGGGTGAGCCTGTTAATTTATATGCCCAGCAATTATCGGGTACTGATATTGCCATGTTTGCGCGTTCATCCAATCTCTTTGGCATGTTAAGTAGCGATGATCCTTTTGAATATTTTGGTGCTTTGAGCTTAGCGGTACGTAATATTGACGGAAAAAGTCCTGATATGGTGATCAGTAATTTACGTGATGCCAGTAACGCTAAAGCGCAAGATGCCGCATTATTTATGGCAACAGAGTTACGTACACGTATGTTTCATAAGCGTTGGATTAATGAAATGCAAAAAGAAGGTTATGCTGGCGCAGTAGCAATGAGCAGTTCAATTGACAATTTTTTTGGTTGGCAAGTGGTTGATCCTAATTTGGTACGTGATGATCAATGGGATGAATATTTTGATACTTACGTAAATGATAAGCTTAACATTGAATTAGACACTTGGTTTGAGCAAACCAACCCCGCGGCACTTGCCCGGATGATGGAACGTATGTTAGAAGCTGAGCGTAAAGATTATTGGCAAACCGATGACGACCGCCTAAAAACACTGGTTGAGCGTTATATTGAAATGGTTAACAAATATGATCTGATTGTGGCAAATGATGCTCTTGCAGAAAATGTCGATAAATTAGCACAAGGTTTTGGTTTAAACCAAGTCTTAAAGCAAACGTCAAATAAGATTGAGCAAGTAAGTGAACAAATTAGTGCGCAAGCAGCCACTGATACTCAAGTTGAGAATGTAGAAGTGACAGGGCAACAACTTGAAAAACAAACTCAGCATAACGAAGTTCAACCACAGTTAACCCTAATTTATGCTTTAGTGGTGCTATTGATGATTATATTAAGTGGCATGTTTTTCCAATTATGGCCACGTAATAAACAGCAGAAGGATGCTTAAAGAATAAGAGTGACATAGCTTAGGTATTCGATGATACCTAGGCTAGGTTAACTTGATTAGTTATGAAAATGTTCTGAGAATTCGTCTTCTAAATCAATATAGTCAGTTGGTGAAAGGCCAACAACTTCTAATACTGACTCTTGTACCTCAGACCAGTCGGGAGACTCGTTTTTACTGGTTGCTTTCGCAATCATATTTTCAGCAATTTTGAGTATTGCATAAATGAGACGTTCTTGCGGATCTTGCGTATATGTTAAATAGTCACTGTCGTGATGTTGGGCAATAAGTTGACATATTTCTTTGGGTAAATGCCAAGAGGAAGCCACATAATAGCCGAGTACCGTATGGCTGATTTGGTAATGTTTTTCTTCTAAAGCAACAGAGTTCGTATTTAAGTGATTAGCTTCTTTTAATACGTCTTCATAATTGGGATATTTAAGGGCAAGTAACGGAATACCACAATCATGAAATAGGCCAATGCTATATAACATATCAACAGGTACTTCGTTTTTAACAATATTACCAATAAAGCTCATGGCATTGGCTATATCTAGTGCATCGTCCCAAAAGCGTTCTAAGGAAATACACGTTTCACCAGTAAATGAATACTTTAATAATAATGCGGTTACTAAACCATTAATGGTTTTCAGCCCCAACATCATCACCGCTTGTTTTATTTCTGATATCCGTCTATTCATGCCATAAAAAGGCGAATTAATAATCTTTATAATGGCTGCGGATAAACCCACATCACTTGAAATAAGGGCTGATATCTCTTCTATTTTTGGTTCATCATCATCCATTATATTCTGTATTTTAGTTAAGATTTCAGGCTTTACAGGAACCTGGAAGCTTGAAACTACGGATGCCATTTTTTTATTATCTAATTCAAAC
This sequence comes from Alteromonadaceae bacterium, assembly GCA_047621305.1. Lineage (GTDB taxonomy): Bacteria > Pseudomonadota > Gammaproteobacteria > Enterobacterales > Alteromonadaceae > Colwellia_A. The sequence goes on from JBLHNB010000028.1 coordinate 11,248, forward strand.
ACGTAGGGTACTCCATTTATAAAATAGGGTTACGATTTAATAAAACTATACTATTGATAATAGTAAAAATAATGAAAATAAATAGCATATTATAAAACTTATAAAATAGTTTTAAATTGCCTTTATAATATTTTATTCACCTTTTTGTCGCCAAGTTAATAATTAGTGACAATATTTTTTTTATTTACAGGCATCGACACAAGAGGTTCAGCTTCATATTACTAAGGTGTAAATATACTCGTCAAAGACTCTAGATAGTCTAAACTTTGCCGTCAGACAGGATATTATCGTTTTATACGCACCCTCGATGACCTTGCAAAAGAGGAGTTTGAATGACTACGGGCTTAGTTGATCCGTTTTTGCCGCCATTATAAAATCATTTATATGTAATCCAGCAATACTATGAGTCCACCAGCGCACAGTGACTTTACCCCACTCTGTTAATATGGCGGGATGGTGGCCTTGTTGTTCCGCTATTTCGGCTATTTTGTTGGTTAGTGATATCGCAGCCGCAAAGTTTTTTAGTGGGTATATGCGCTGCAAACATTGACTACCATCGGTTTGGTTTAATTGCCATTGAGGAATATCGAGTAAATATTGTGCTATTAAGGAATGTGCAATGGGCATAGTGTCTTTGTTACATATTTGGCATTGTTGTGATGATAATGCAGTCATAGTGGCTACCTTGTTATAATACCAATCTCACTAACTAATTAATGAAACGGGTATAACCTTGCTTGTTATTAGAGGTGAAAATTATAGTTTTTATTTTTGGGATTTTAATTCAATGACATTTCCTTCGGGATCTTCAATATAGAGTGAATCGCCAAAACCTTGTGCGCCATAACGTAGTGAAAAATCATCTAACTCGATTTCAAAACTAGACAAATGACTGACTATATCTACATTTGAAATAGCTTTTAGCTGTAAACAAAAATGATCAAGGTTATTGTTACCTTGTGATGGCGGACCTCCACCTAATTGTCCCAGTTGACTATTGACATCAACAAGGTCAATTAAAGCCGAGCCTGCGCGTAATTGCGTTAACCCCAGCTCTTTTGACGTTTGTCGCTCAAGCTTACAGCCTAGGACTTTGCAATAAAAATGCAACATATCATTAAGTTTAGTTGTTCTTAATACTAGGTGGTCGATGGCTATAATTTCTATCATTTGTTGTAGCCTTAATATAGGGCTTTATAAAACGTTTGGGTAACGTAACTATACCCTGCCTAATAATTGCTCACTACTTTAATTCAATTAGTATGATTAGATCTCGGTGGAAATAATGGCAGCTATCATTCAAACGTTTTATTTATCGACCTTAGAGAAGTATTTTACTGTGAAAATAGACCATAACGGTTTGCAATTCTTTTACCGCTATACAAAAGGATAATCAGCGCGAGGGCAAGGAATTAAAATGAGGAAAGAAAATATCAGATGAAAGATAAACCGGCGAAAAATGGTTTTATTTTTAGCGTTAACACCGTACGTCTTGCGATCAGGTTATTGATAGCAAGCCAGTCACTGAACAACACGCTATTTACACTATAGATTAGAGTCCGGGTTTGTCCTAATAAGGTGTCGGCTACGCGATACCTATTCTTACTTGTTAGAATTTTTCGGCACTTTCCTGCTTCTCTTTTAGATATAAGTACAAAGGTAGCCCACAAGAAACACCAATTGTTAACGTACCAATCAAAGCAAAGCTCCTACCTTTCACACTATTTTTTTTACCATCTACAACAATAAATCCAAGTAGCGCTACAGCTGACACAATTACATCAACCCAAGCGAAAATGCTAATAGGGTTTGTAACAGCATCAGAAAATAACAGCGATAGGTTAACCCCATTTTCAATAAGCCATGGAATGAATGCACCGTATGGCAATATCACACCTAAAATAGTTAATATAAAATAAAACCTTAACATCGAATTACCTTTTGAACCTATGACGGAGTTATAACGCTTGCATAAGTGATGCGAAATGAGAAAACTGTAGCATGAAGTTGCGAAAACTGCGCGTTGTAATATACGTAAGTGGTTTGCGATATATAAAAGCGTCATACCGATGGTTTAACTCTTTTATATATTATGACAACCAATACCACAACGATGTCATTAACTTAAGCTTAATTTAAGTATTGACCAACTGATAGATGCAGTTGGAATTGAAGCAAAAGCAAACGAAGAAAACGTAAAGAGCAATAATGTAATTGTTCGAAAAATAGGGTGGTACATAATTATCCTTTTGTAACAGTAAAAGCTTGGGATAATAAGTCTAAATATTGAGAGAAACTCCATATAAACTAGCAACACTGTCCCTAGCAATGGTGATTTATTTTTAGCGCGTATATATTACATCAAAAGCTACTTGCATGTACAATAATGTTGATAAAACACTTGTTCTGTTGCGGTTTATTTCTTCAAACAGCCACTAATTGTTAGCTCAAATATAGACTTATTTTGCGGCCTAATAGTGTGTATAATTTAAATCTTGATGCTAAATAAATAGCTGTTGACGTGGTAGTTTCAAGATCCAAAATATATAGTTTTTATTTTTTGTGAGTACAAATATACAATATAAACTCTATCCCCCATTTTCCCCATTGCGTCACAGTAACACGAAAGTTATGTCGGCTTTATGATCGGAAAGTTGACCTTCGTAATAGGGATTAGCTATACACAAGCTACACTCTTTCAGCTTGTGTATAGCTCAATAAGCCACATTTTCCTAAAATACACACTATAGTCATAGCAACGACGGATTTCCTTTAGCTGTTTTAATTATTTGTTCGACAGAACTAATTCTCTGAGATATTTTATTTTTCGGTAAGTAAACTAATGCCCTCGAAACACTTAATAATAAATAATCTACTATTGATATTCATTGTAGGAACCCTATTATCCTTAAGTAGTCAGCTTACTTTTGCTGGGGATAATTCGACATCTCCAAATAAATCACATTCTGATATTCAACCTACAGTTTATGACGATGCGTTTTGGGATAAAATAGAACAAGTTAATGAGTCCGATACTTTGTCTGTAATAGAGAAACTAATGGCACTAATTATAGTATTCGAGCAATCTAAAGATGTTTATAACTTAATTCTCTCACATAGCCATATTTGTATTAATTATTCTTATCTGGGCGACAGTAGAGGCTTAGACCATGCAGAAAAAATCATAGGATTAGCTCAAAAATATAATTTTCCAATATTAGAAATCAGCGGACATGTATGTGCCTCTCTACATTATACCGATATGGAGAACTTTAATAAGGCACAGACTAGCGCTGATAAGGCACTAGCGATGGCAAACAAACAACCCAATAAAATTTCGCTCTACAACGCTCTAGGAGCATTAAGTTGGTTGCAATTTTCTCTAGACGACATACAAGGATCCTTATCAACGGATTTACTACTACTCGAAATGGCACCTAAAGTAGGTAAAGAAACAGATATCGGTACTCTCTTAAGTAATATCGCTTCTAATTACGACGATTTAGAACAATATGAGGTGGCACTGACCTATTATCATAAGTCTCTAGCGTTAACAGATGAGCAAATATCGCCCTCTTCTATTGGTGTGACTCTTTCCAATATGGGTTTGTCATATATAAGGTTAGAGCGCTACTCAAAAGCGGTTGAGGTTCTAACTCGCGCCAGAAATTTTGCTAAAAAAACAAATGATATCAGTACATTGTCTAAAGTTTATTCAAACTTAGGCAAAGCTACCTCTCGACAAGGTAAATATCAGCAAGCACTTGCATATTACCAAAGTGCATTAAATTTATTGAAAGTCCACTCTGGAACTATAGATTACATAAATGTTCAATTAGGGTTGGCAAATAGTTATCTCAGTATGAAACGCCCCAACGATAGTCTAAAAGCGCTAACCAAGGTACAACCATTTATTGAAAAACTTAATCTAGAATATCAATGGTTAGGATTTTATGAGTTTACAGCACAGGCACAGGAGCAACTTGGTCTCTTTGATATGGCGCTAGAAGCCTATAAAAAATTTACTTACTATAAATTTAAAAGGCAGGAGAAAATAAATGGCAAAGACCTGACCCAGATACAAGTCAAATTTGATACTCAGCAAACCAAAAAAGACTATAATCTGTTGCAAAAAGATAATGAACTCATGACGACACAACGAGCGCTAGATCATATCACTCAGCTCAATCAACAAAAAACCACAAAATTAATGACCTTAATCGTTATTTTAACAATTATTATCATCATGATTTTTGCTATTTATTTAATGAAAGCGCAAAAATCACGAGAAAAATACCGCTATATGGCAATGCACGACGAGCTAACCAAGGCGCCTAACCGTCGAGCAATATTAGCTCTGGCTGACAAATATCTGACAGATAGCCAGCAAGATGGAGGTGATTTTTTGTTAGCACTCGCTGATATTGACCATTTCAAAAAATTCAATGATAGCTACGGTCATGACACAGGAGATATGGTGTTGATTCAGTTTGCACAAGTGCTTTCTGGCGCCTTGCGTAGCACTGATACCTTGGGACGTTTTGGCGGAGAAGAATGGCTGATAGTTATGCCACAAGCAAAAGAATCTGAGCTGGAACTGATTTTCTCTCGTTTACAGCAGGCGTCAAAGGCGATCCACGTTGACGGTGTGCCAGCCGATCATTTGATCAGTTTCAGCATGGGCGTTGCCAGTGCAAAAGGCCATAAAGGGGATGTCGACACGCTGGTTAAAAAAGCAGACATTAATCTTTATAAAGCGAAAGGCGCAGGCCGTGATCAGTTTGTTATTTAACATTATACTTCCCGAAGATTAGATATACCGTATAAATATAATAGAGTATTGCTTCCTATAAATATTGAAGTGACTGACAAGAATGAGCTTTCGCAGTCATATAAATTGTTCTCGCTATATAACTTTATTTTTATTTTTTGATCATGAAAATAGTATCCAAATCTATTTTTGAACGTCCGCTTACCTTATGATTTTTAATTCTCCTGTCGAATGTCTTTGGTCAACTAACTGGTGCACAGTTGACCTAGAAAAACACTCTAAATTTCAAACTTTTTATTCCGCTTAGCGCACTTATATGACTATTTATAATAATTTATTAAGTTGGTATATAGTTAACTAAAACTTAATCCCCTCAAATAAATCACTAGTATTTAAATATAATACTCATTTGAGCACCAGCTCGTTTTAAGTGGTAATTAAGTTCAATAAAATCACCACCAAAGTGCTCATTTTTTACTGGTAAATTATTACTGAAGTGTTCAAAGTGTCCAGAAATGACGGATCTTTAATTTCTCGCTGAATTTGGTGGAAAGCTAGGTTTAATCATACTTTTAGGCCAATTTATATAATATTCTAGTATCTCTTTTTAAACACCCCCTACAATTAGGAGGTGAAAAATAGTTGGCTAAAATTAGCGATGAAGGAGCAAAAAACAACTGTTCTTTGTCCTTTTGAATGACTTATAACGCTATTCTGCTAATTCACGCTCATATATGGCAATCATTTGCTCAGTCCCCCCAGTCGCATCCGTTGGCATTACCATTTGTTTAAATCGCCAACCATCAATAGCACCTTCATTTAAGGCTTCGTCAACATTAGATATACCTTTTTTAAACCAACCATGATTGAATTTGATAGCTACACTTTTATATTCGTAATTTTTCATAATTATGGATTCCTTGTAATCCAGATCATGGATATCTACTTCAAATGCTGCAGCTAGCGACTTTTTGGATTGTAGCGAAATAGTTGCCTCTTTCTCTATTCGCTGAATAGTTCTTAAATTTAATCCTGAGGCTATAGCTAGCTCATCTTGAGACCAAGATTTTTCATTTCTTAATTCAAGTAGAAGTTCTGCATTTACTTTCATTTGATATTTATGACCTATTGGCTAGAGACAAGGTAAAGATATATTAATAAGGTTTCATCCTTTACGAAAGTAATACGAATACTTACCGAAAGTTATACGGCAAACATACGACAACCAGCGTTATAACAGCTTATGTATACAGCTCAGTAATATCCGTCTCATAATTTTTATTTCTCTTTTTTAACTTAACAACTACCGTCTAAAGACGGTAGTTTATTTGGCGGACTGAAAGCCCTAGCCTGATTGGACCTTAATCACTCTAAATCAAAATTGTCCTTATCTTTACGCTGAAAGTGATGCTCCAAGTATTCTTTGATCATCACTTCTGTTAATTCCCCTGCCGTTACGCAAAAATAGCCTCGTGCCCAAAAATGTTGACCCCAATATCGTTTTTTCAATTAAGGATATTCTTGAAACAACTTAGTAGAGCTTCTTCCTTTGACCCGCTTCATTATATTGGAAGCTGACACTGTTGGGGCCGCTGAAACTAATAGATGAACATGATCCTTACTAACGACACCTTTTAGTATTTCTACCTCAAGCTGTTCACAAGTTTGCCTTACCAATTCTCGAACTCGAAAGCCTACATCACGAACTAAAACTTGATAAAGGTATTTCGTTGCCCAGACAAAGTGATATTCAATATTATATTTAGTATGTGAACCATTACGATATTTCATATGAACATTCTAAAGGCAACGGCTAGCTAAAACTACCCATCTAAAGATGGGGGTTTTAACCTTACGCACGGACTAATAAAATTACCTTTATATTACTTGTATATCAAGTGTTTATTGATTTGCTATAATGCGCACAAAATGATCTTATTTTACTAGTGACGAGCCAGACGAACTTCCGTGGTCAAATAATCGAGAATACGCTATTTTCGAGCCCTTATAGTTATATAACTGAGACGTATTTAAACACTAAGCCTAGAATATCTGAAATCAGTATGCCGATTTAAGTCTGTGGTTAATTATATGATCGAGAAAAAACACCAAACGCCCTATTATTATCAATATTTAACAATCATTTTAAATATTGATAATTAGAGCTTCACCTAGAAAAATTATAAAGCTGCGGCCATGCTCTTCATTGGTACATTAATAAAACTAGTATTTAACCATTCCACTTTAAGAGGCTCTTTGCCATCAGCAATAGTTTCATCACTCACATCTTTACCTGTACCAAAATTCACCTGTGCCATTTCATTTTTATTAACATTTACCACCACCACTAAACGACTACCTTTGTTAAATAATTTCCCTGTCATCCGCGTATCTTTAAAGGGAATTATCTCTATTTCTCCAGGAATTAATAGTTGCCGGTGACTAGGATCTTTCGCGTAGCTTGCGCGGCCAATGTAATAAAACAATTCAAAATACTTACCTTCAGATGATAATTCATAAAAAGTCATCGCTAAGTCAAAATCGTGTTTATTAATTTTTACCTGTATTTCTCCTGAAAAAGTACCATGCACCGAAGTATCTTGTTCAAATGGCACACTCGCAAAGCTGAAGCCTGTTGGATCATCAAGTTGTTCTTTGATAATAGGCCGATAGTAGGAGTCGGTATTGTTACTGATTGTGCGATCAGCTAAGTCAATAATTTGTATTAACGAACCGGTCAATCTATCAGATTGCTTGGTGAGTTGGTGAAAGCCATCCTGCTTTTTGTTACTAAGATAAAAGCGCTGATAATCACTGTTTAACTCCGCAAGAGAATCTGCATGTTGCCAAGAATTGTCTCCCATTAATTGATAGTTAACTTTACTTTTAATAAGGTCAGGTTTTTTTGCGCCTTTTAAAACATAATCGAACCATTGAAAAGCCAGTTCATCACGGTCGAGCGCTGCAACAGTGTCCTTTTTATAACCATTAATCGTTTTTGATTGACTAAAAAAATGATTATATGGCCCTATTATCCAATAATGCTGAGCCTTTTTATTATACTTTACATGTTCATTTAAATAATAAAGTGACGATATATGTCCATCATCATAATAGCCATTAATTGACAGTACCGGGATGTTGATTTCACTGTATTCGCCTTTAACGGGCCCCATGCTTTTCCAAAACTCATCGTGACTTGGATGCAACAAACGTTTTTGCAAATAAGGATTTGCAGTTCCTTCTATTTTATCAATATCACGATATGCACGACCACTTTTATACCAATCATTTATTGCCTTGTTCCAATATTCTCGGTCATCGTTAACTGCATTATCGAGCGTTTTATTATTCATCACATAAAAAGGCCACTGATAATTAGCATTAATAAAAATGTTATTTTCCATTGGCAATCCTTGCATTGGATTGTTAGCTACCGAAGGTACAATGGTTTTCAAAGCAGGATGCATATATTTAGCTGCCGCCCACTGGGTAAAACCTAAATAGCTACCACCATACATAGCCACGCGGCCATCACTAAAGTCTTGTTTAGTTATCCAATCAATGACGTCATTTACATCTTCGGCGTCATGCTCCATGGGAATTATTTCATCTGGACTTAATCTTTTGCCACGAGTATCCACAGTAATTCCTACATAACCATGCCGTGCAGCCTTAACTGCCTGCTTTATATGTTTTGTTACATCAGCATAAATATGAAACTGTAAGGCAGTAGGTTGCGGGGTCGACATACTTTTATGTCGAACGATCACTGCTGAAAGTGTTACGCCACTTGTTGTCTTAATTAATACGTCAGTATCAATAATAAAGTCTTTATACTGCTCACTAACTTTACTGAGCGTGCTTTTATTAGGCGGCATTTCATTTAACAAGAGTTCGGCACTATTTGCAGTAAAGACTAAACAACATAACCCCTGAAGCATTATGTTTCTTATTTTTCGTTTAATATTTTGTAATAGCATTTTCTATTCGCTAGGCAATAAAAGAGAGTTACACCGTATTTTAAAAAGTTAATTAAGTAATGATTAACTGATGATTAGTGGTGATTAGTAGTGACCTAGGTATAATAAGACTTTAATAATTACCGCTGGTAAAAATTTAAGTGATTGATAAACAGTGGGTAATCAATGGCATATTGTTTTCTGAAACAAAACAAACATTATTGATTGCTAAAAAAACTATTCAACTTGAATTTCGACAATCAGAAGTATTGGCCTATTTTTGTCGCCATATAAATCAGCAAATCAGCCGTGATGAATTGCTAAAACACGTCTGGCAAGGTCAAATAGTGACCGACAATGCAATTAATCGTGTAATTGCTAAGCTAAGAAAATCACTTGGAGACGATGCTAGTAATGCAAAATTTATTCAAACCTTACCACGCAAAGGATATAAATTTATTGCACAAACAGAACGTATTGAGGTAAATAAATCATCAATAAACATCCCTAAAAAACAACCGTTATTTTGGCTAATATTATCCCTGCTGATTTTGCTTTTAATGTTAGGTTACTGGGCATCGTTTACTTATAAAAACGAAAGGTATACGAACAAACATGTTTCTGCGCTAACTCGAAATGGCGGTATGGAAGATGATGCAACGATTTCACCTGATGGCAAGTATCTGCTTTACCGTTCTCAACAAAAAACATGGCAATCACTCTTTCTAAAGAACCTCGTTTCAGGAGTTGTTATTCAACTGAGCGATAATTTTGGTGATGTTGTTTCAGGGCGCTGGTCTACAGACAGCAAAAAAGTTATCTTTATCTATAACAATAAGTCGCTTTGCCAGATCAAAGAAGTATCACTTATAAAAAAACAAAGTCCTCAAAATGATATTTTACACAACTGTCCTTTAGGGAGTTATGGCCGCGTTGCTTATAGTCATCATAACGATAAAATTATCTACAGTGAAAAGCAGACCGGTAACGAACCCTATTTGTTATATAGCCTAAACTTAAAAAATAGTTATCTGCAAAAGCTCAATCAACCACCAACCTTTAATGGTGGTCATATATTCTTTGATTTACACCCAACAGAAAACAAACTACTGGTCTCAACACCTGATAAACAACAGTGGCATGCCTTTTATTTACTCGATTTAGACACAAATAAATTTACTTACTTATTTAACAAAGATGAATACATTTGTTGTGCTATTTTCAATCATCAAGGCGACAAAATCGTCGTGATGGGTGCACATCCTAACGAGAGTTTGGTTGAAATGGATTTCAGCGGCAATCATATCAGAACCATTTTTAAAGCTAGCCACCTAGTCAGTCCCGCTAAACGTATCAAAGACACTGATGACTATATATACAGCGGCAGTTTATTAAATATTGATATCAGTTTCTATAATTTTTCTACCGGAAAAAACGAAGTGATCATCGACTCGTCAGTGGTCGACCGCTTACCTACAATTTCAAGTGACCAAACTCACCTTGCTTATATTTCAAGAGAATCGAATACGGCTCAAGTTTGGCTTTATGATATAGAGAAAAAAATAAGAAAACAGCTTACTCAATTTCTTAACCACCATTATTATCAAGATTTACAATTTTCACCCGATGGTTCTAAATTATCAGTATTAATGCAATACGGAATTAAAACCGTAGATTCTAAAACAGGTGTAGCTAGATTAGTAAAAATTCCGCAGCAAGTTGTCCGAGGCTTATCTTGGTTTGATAGTAAAACATTATCATTTAGCCTTGAAATTCAAGGTAAATGGCGAGTTCATCACTACAACCTTAATACCGATAATTTAACAGTAATCGACCATGACTGGGCTTATATAAAATACGAGATAAACTCTAAAGAGTCTGCATTTATCAATCAAGACAACAAGTTATTTATAAATGACCACCATATTAAAAACCTTGCATTTAATATGATTGATTATCACAGAATTTTTAATTTTGAAGTTAACAACAATCACTTATATTTTTGGAAAAACACTTCCACAACCGTGAAAATATTTAAGAAAAACATAGCGACCTTTGAGCAAGAGCAAATGTTAATAAATAATTTGCCTGGAAAGTTAAGTATTACGGCCCAAGGTATTTATTTTACACATTTAAAAAATCAAAGTAGTGATATCTTTAAGACGATAGATGTTGAATAAAACACTTAGTGAATTAACCCATTTAAAAAAATCATGCCCTTTTTTCCCACAACAAGCCCATTTTATGACTCTCTTTATATCAAAACTTTTCACGTAAATTCGATAAAAAAAACATGTAATTACCTTTATGAAAAAAAGAATTTAGTAACTATCAGCTTGTACGATCCAATCAAGCGAAGTTACGAGTCAGACGACGTTATAACTCACTATGCACTGCAATCTGTAAGCGCTTGTTTCTATACCTTGAATTTGTTTTTTTTGTAACCATATTAGCCAACTGATCTCTTATTATTTCGAGCAAAATATGAGCACAAACAATCCGACGATAAAACAGCCAACAACAAGCAATTCCACTATCGATATTAACAATAAAGAGGAAAATAAAGCGTTTGCTAGTTTGCTGCCTATTTTTGCCTTTATTAAACCTTATAAAATGATGTTAGCACTCGCATTAGTGGCGTTGTTACTTACCTCTGCGGTCAGTTTGTCTTTAGGGCAAGGCGTAAAATTTGTTATTGATAGTGGTTTTATTGCAGGCTCTGCCGAACAATTACAAACAGCAATTTTAGTGTTAATTGGTCTCATCGTTTTACTTGCCATCGGAACTTTTAGTCGTTTTTATTTGATGTCTTGGCTAGGGGAACGGATCAGCGCCGATATTCGTAAGGCTGTTTTTGATCGTATCGTTACTCTACATCCCAGTTATTTTGAAGAAAATAGAAGTGGTGAGCTGATGTCGCGCTTAACCACAGATACCGCACTACTACAATCGATCATTGGTTCTTCATTTTCCATGGCATTGCGCAGTTGTTTAATGCTGGTGGGCGGCCTGATCATGTTGTTAGTCACTAATTTTAAATTAACGCTCATTGTCATTTTTTGCGTACCCCTGATTTTATTACCTATGATGATTTTTGGTAAAAAGGTAAGAAAACTCGCAGCAAGTTCACAAGACGCTATCGCTGATATTGGCACCTATGCCGGTGAAATAATTCAAAATATTAAAGTAGTACAAAGCTATACTCATGAAGCACGAGAACAGCAAGCATTTGCTGGTGAAGTTGAAAAGGCCTTTGTGGTTGCTAAACGTCGCGTTAAGCAACGCTCATTTTTAATCGCCATTGTAATTTTGTTAACCTTTGGTGCCATCAGTGGCATGTTATGGGTTGGTGGTATGGATGTATTACAAGGCAAAATGACCGGTGGTGAGTTAGGTGCCTTTGTTTTTTATGCTATTATGGTGGCTATGTCAGTGGCCACTGTTGCTGAAGTTTATGGTGAATTACAACGTGCTGCTGGTTCTGCGACACGTTTGTTAGAACTATTAGAAATTAAAAGTGAAATAATAGAGCTTGATATACCCGTCAATATTCAAGCGCAAAAATCCGCCATTATTGAATTTAAAAACGTCAGTTTTTGTTATCCTTCAAGACCCGATCGTGCGGCATTAAAAAATATTAACTTACGTATTCCCAGCGGTAAAGTTATTGCTTTAGTGGGTCCGTCGGGTGCAGGTAAAACTACGCTATTTGAACTACTGCAACGCTTTTATGATCCGCAACACGGCGTCATTGCGTTCAATGAGACTAACCTTACGCAACTTAAACTCACGGATTTACGTCACGAAATGGGCATGGTGCCACAACACCCGATTTTATTTAGCTCTGATGTTTGGCACAACATTCGTTACGGCAATCCAACCGCCAGCGATCAAGATGTTATCAACGCCGCAAAACGTGCTCATGCTGATGAATTTATCGAACAATTACCTGAAGGTTATAGCAGCTTTTTAGGTGAGCAAGGTGTGCGCTTATCGGGTGGTCAAAAACAGCGCATTACTTTAGCAAGAGCGATATTAAAAGACCCTACCGTATTATTGTTAGATGAAGCAACCAGCGCCTTAGATGCACAAAGCGAACATCATGTGCAGGCGGCATTAAACGAATTGATGGAGAATCGCACGACCTTAATTATTGCCCATCGTTTATCCACTGTCATTCATGCCGACATTATCGTGGTAATGGATCAAGGTGAAATAGTGGCCACGGGTGATCACAAATCCTTGCTAGCTAGTTCAACGTTATACCAGCGCCTTTGTGAATTACAATTTGATAAAGTTGTAGCGAGAAGCTAGTTAATGGCTTGTATGACGTTATGAATAAAGTCCTTGTAAATATGGGCTGATAAAACAACTAGGCATTGAAATATTCAATGCCTATCACTTGTTACTCAAATATTAATTACAAGCCACTGGGTGCTCGAATATACAATTGGACTGGATTCATACGATTCCAAACATTCATCGTTTTAAAGGTATCTTGAGGATTTACTGCTGCCATGCAATTTGCATTATCTGAACACGACTTGCCATTTAAACGAGAACCCGTACCTGAAGAATTATAGATACCTAGATTTTTAATAATACTTAAATTTTCGTTTAAAAAATTACCAATCGTTGCAACAATCTCTATCCTTTCAATGTTTTCATCCACTTCATTGGTTCTTGGACGCTCTTGGCGAATAGCTTGTCCTGATCCTAATTGCGCTAAACGCTCAGCGGCTTCAGGAACACTCTTTGCGGCATGTTGATACAGTAACTTCGCGTCTTCTACTTTAACCGTTCCCGTCAGACCTTCTTCATATAAAGATGCCAAAATAAAAGCCGCTTGAGGATTGCCTGCCGCTATGGCATTTCTTAACCATTGTTCAGACATTTTATAATCTTGGTCAACAAACTCACCTTGCGCATATAAAACTCCTAATTGCAGCGCCGCGTTACTAACACCTTTATTAGCTAAATTTGATAATAGCTGCAAACCTTTATTGGTATCCTTTTCGGTTCCTCTGCCTTGTAAATACATATAGGCAAGTGACGCTGTGGCTCCGTATTTACCTTGTCCAGAAGCTTTTTTAAACCATTTTATCGCTAAGCTAGGTTTTACCTTAGTACCGTAACCATTGAGGTATAAATTTGCTAAAATTTCTTGCGCATCAGCACTGCCATTTTTAGCAAATTTTTTATATTTTTTAAACTGCGTGGCGCACTCTTTACTATCACAGCTGTAGACTTCAATCGCTAAGGCATTTGGTGGTAACCATAATAATAAAGTCACTAATAATACTCTTCTCAAAGCTGACATTTTATCTCCTTATTATATTTTTAATTATTGAAAATTGAAAAACTGTTATGACAACAGTTAATATATATACCATACATGGTGGCTAATTTGTAAGCAGCTGATATTTTGTAACTAATACTAATCCCATTAAGTTATTATACCAATTGAAATAATGAATCCATCATTTTAAGGCGGTCTAAATATCCAATATCTGCGTTGCTTTCAATCCCAATAGCACGCTATTACTCACTGGTACTGGTTAAATTTTTCAAGTCTACGTTGCCCTATGATATTTTTCCTGCGCACAACAAGATCACAAGCGTAATTGAATGGGTATAACAATACAGAACCTGTGGTTTGAATTTTTGATATTCTTTCTATAAATGCTTGATCATATACAAACAATTTTCTAGTGGTAACTCATTCGGATAAGGCGTAAATACAAAGCCGAATGATTGATAACACTTAATCGCCGCTTTATTATGGTTTAATACAAAGAGTGAGCCTTCACTTACTGCTAACTCCCTTGCGCCTAGCTGCAATAATTCATGCATGAGCTGCCTTGCTATGCCTTGACCACGGCAATGAGGGGTAACAACTAAGCGCCCTAAATGGCAACGACCTAATCTTAGATAATATTGACCAAAAGCTAGGGTTGTTAATTTATCATCGCGTAAAACAAAAGAGCTTAGTTCACTAAGCTTAAGGTCTTCACGAAAGCTGCTCAAGCTAAAAGGGTATTTAAAATTTGGGCCTGACCAAGTGAATAAACTTTGCTCATCGTCAAACCATGTCATCATTTCTTTTATGTGAGGAATTTTAGCGGGTATTAAGTGCATTATTTGTTCGTTTCAAGCAGGTTTATACTCCACTATACCCGTGGTCATTGAAGATGTGTGATTTTGAACATGGCTAAAAATTTTAGCTACAAAGATGCATGATTGAGTAATAGCTGGCTATTAGGATTGAATGCAACGCAGTAGATGACGTTTTTAGACTGTTCAAAACCAGCATCTTCAATGAGTACGGGTATATATCTTGAATATAGTAAGCGTCAACAATCCAAAATTTTTTCTGCTATGCTCTCATAACAAATTATACTGTTTTCATAATGTTAAATTTACATGGCTTCTACAATCGACGATACTATTTGCCCACTCTGCCAAGCTAATAACCAGTGTGGCGTGAAGAACAAAGAACCCTGCTGGTGCAGCCAATCTAAGATGCCTGTGGAATTGATTAATCAGGTCAGCGTAGACCTGAAAAATAAATCCTGCATCTGTCAAGCATGCCTTAAAAAATTTAATTCTGCGCAATTTAAAGAAATCGTGTAATCAAAGGTCACAATATCCACCATATCACTCATCTTTGACATTCATCCCATTAACAACTTTTATACTCTGGTATTTTTACCTTACCTAATCGAAATGACTCACATCAAAGCCTATATAAAATTCAATGACCAACCAAATAAACACACTAAAAATAAACATTTATGTAACAATATATTGACAATCCTTGCATAAAAGAGATAAAACAGCATAAGTGATGTTTTAATAGTGTAATGGATTATCAATTTATTGGTCTTATCTACCCGACCAATAAACACTCAATGGATTGTTTTAGTTAACAAAAAAAACAGATATCCTCAATTTAACACACCGATATAACAAAATAGAATTTCAAATAACAAGCAATTATAAGTGTGAAATAATATGTTAACAAATAAAGTACGTCCAACAGCATTTATGCTGACCAATACAAATGACACTGTGGGGTCTATTCAGCAATCTAAAGTAAGCCACTTTGTAAATTTAATAAAAACCTGTGGTATGACACTAACGATAAATACCGTACTGCCTGCGCAATTTAAAAGAGATAGCCATGATATATTTTTCATCGATCTGTATCACTCTGAACCTAGCAACCCAATTTCTGAACAAATATTACAATTAGCGGCGCAAGGGCGTGTTGCATTATTTAACTGCCAGCAGAATTTTATTTGTGAAAAAAAGGCATTGTTAGCAGGTGTGCACGCAATATTTTATTGTGATGACCGTGCCGATATAATTTTAAAAGGTATTGAGTATTTAACCCGTAATGGCCGTTGGTTTAAACGTAAAACGATGAACTTAGCATTGGCTGAATTACTCAACAAAACCCCAAAAACAGTTGCTGCTGGCAATAACCTCGTATCAAATAACAATACGTTATTTCCAAACTTAACAAAGCGTGAAAAAACCATTATAAATTTGGTCTCGAGTGGCGCACAAAATAAAGAAATTGCCGAGCGACTGCATATAAGTCCCAATACCGTTAAAACGCATATTTATAGTATTTTTAGAAAAACGAGTTCAAGAAATAGAGTTGAATTAATCTCTTGGACCACACAATTCAATCATTAAATACTTTAATATTCAATGATTGAATTGTCCTATACCCCTGGTCATTGAAGATGCATGATTGAGTAAGCGGGCATGAGGATTGAATGTAACGCAGTAGATGAGATTTTTAGACTGATCAAAACCTGCATCTTCAATGAGTACAGGTATATATACCCATACTCTGCTATTTTATATGGGTACTTATGTCTCGCTCGCTATTTGCCATATTTTTTTATCTAAGCCTTTTCTGATCAGCTCGGTGATCGCTTTTTCTATCGTTTGCGTCACACATAAATGCATGGGTTCATTCGTGGTATAACCACCTTCGGCTTCAGCGAGCCTTTTAAAACTTATGTATCGAAAAAATCCGGCCCTTACTTCCTTGCTAAGTACTTTTTTTGATGTTGAAACCGAAACTAATACACGACCAGTACGTACGTCAACAGCGCGCATATAAATAGAGATTAAATCTTCTCGGTATAATTCAGATGTGCTTATGCCAAAATATTCGGCCCCAAAACCACCCGTTTTAATATTAGAGTCATAACTGATAATTCCCCCTTCGATGATCAATTGGGAAGTGGTGAGTGGTGGTAAGTCTCGGCTTTCTGCATCTTTTTGTTCGTTGTTTTGTAATGACGCACGAATAATTTTTCGCTCGGTGAGAATATTTTGTAATCCTTCACGTTCAACCGGTAAAAACCAATCAGAATCGCTCAAGGCTTGCATTAATATCGACGTTGCTCCCTGAGTAACCGCGGTAGAAAATGAACTGACATTCGCTTGCGGTTTATATTGACCGGTTTGGTCTCTAAACGAATAAACGGCTACCGGTATTTTACCTTTGGGTTTAGGCAGTGCTTTTAATTCTTTAAATGACTCGGAAGCCGTTACTTTCACCGCTAATTCTTGATCTGGTGGGATTAAGTGGCTAATGGTGCTACACGCTGATAGGTAGCTGCTAATTAATAAAACTAGAATTTTTCGCATATTAAGGTAATTCAATTTCACCGCCAAATCTTGGTACTTCAATGATAGTTACTTCGCCAGTAACACTATGGGTTATTTGTACGGTAATGCTATCGCTATTACTGGTGATGATTTGAATTTCGTAAGCACCACTAGTAAAGATAGAATCACCATCAAAAATACTCGATTCACAAGATCCCAATGAGTCACAGTTTTCACGAAAGGCAATATCCGTTATTTCTCGCACCATTTTGTTTATATAAGCTCGCTCTAAAGATTCTTTAAATTTTTCGGCATAGGATTTTTTACTTAAACTCTCTTTATGTTTATTTTGTGTCTGTGCTTTGCCTAATAAAAAACTGCCATTCATCGGGTTACCACCAAAACTCGGATTAATCGGTGTATAAACCAGTTCTGATGCTGCTACCGAGGCCATTGTAGCTGCTGCTATAAAAAGCAGCGTTGAGACAATTTTCATGACTACCATCCATCATTTGCAATATCGGGGTTATTATGGCTACTTTGTGATGCTGCCATAGCTTCAATTAAAATGAACATCGCCTGTTCAACCCGTGCTTTTACGGGTTCTTGTCGACGTCCCATATACGTTACGTAAACTATGCGATCATTCATTTTAATGGTTAATTTTGTTCCTGAACGCGGGATCACTTGTTCTTTTATCTGTACATTCAGCCCTTCTGATTTAGGTAAGTCTTGCCATAACTGACTAAATTTATAGGAAAATTCCCGCCCCTGTCGACTAATAGTATTATCGAGAAGAAGCCCACCAATCTCGAGCTCTGTTGCAGAAAGGTGCATAGGTACGTTAAATAAAATAAGAAGAATTAAGCGCGTTATCATTTGGATTCTATTGAGTTAAAAGGGGCCTAAGCCCCCTTAGTTTATGTTGAGATGTTATAACCTTGCTACTTCATTAATAAATAGCTTATTGTTGAACAATAGTCGCGCTGTTCCAATCACCTACTTGCGCAATTGTAATACTACCCACAGAGCTGATCACTGAACCTTCAACTATGTTGCCATTGCCCATTTGACTAATACTTAGGTTGACCCCACCACCGCCAATTAGCATCGCAGTGCCATCAGTACCGGTGATCATATTTTCATTACCTTCTTGAAGAATATCAATGTTATGGTTACTACCTTCAATCAATAAATCTAAGCCATTCAAATCGCCATTTTGAGCGATATCGATAGTATTAAAATTACTATCTAATATCGAACTCAAATTTACCACAGCGTCATTCATATCGCCTACTTGGCTGACATTGATGTTATTATCATCGGTAATTAACGCATTGTTCACCTGAGATGCTTGCACCACAGCAACGTTTTGATCTCCGGTTTGAATAACATCAACTTCATTATTATCACCGTTAAAATTTACAACATGTGATTCATTTAAGTCACCTGTTTGTCTCACGGTAAATTCGTTATTCATGCCGATGGCACCAACATACGAGCTATTCGTTGAGCCTAACTGATCAATGTTAAATTCATTACCTTCACCGATAATATCAAATGTTGAAACATTCTCATCACCTGCCTGACTGATACTTACATCATTATCAGATCCGGTAAAAAGGTTAGAAACCACTTGGTTAGTATCCCCTTCTTGATCAATTTCAATATCATTCATATCACCAGAGAGATCGGCTAGCGTAATTTCATTACTATTACCTTCTTGCTCAACGTCTAGTTGATTACTATTACCTTCAATATTAGTAAAGGTAAGTGCGTTAGTATCACCTTGTTGGTCAACAGTTAACGCATTGTCATGACCTTCCAAATTTAAAACTTTGGTCGCTGACCAATAACCGTCTTGTGAAACCTCAATATGGTTAGCATTGCCAATAATATTATCTAAATGGACTTCATTCCACTCACCAGACTGCTTGGTTTGTATCGTGTTTGCTGAACCGACCATATTTTTATTATATGACCAGTGTCCGCCCTCTCCTTGTTCCATATTAACGCTGTTACTATTACCTTCAATAATATTTACGCTCGCATTAGTAATACCGAAATAACCATCACCATCTTGTATAACGGCAATTGAGTTACCGCCACCGACAAGCGTTGCTTCTGCTTGATTACCGTCACCTTCTTGCCTAATACTCTGGTTATTAGCATCACCCATACTGCTACTGATCGCAATATTGTTAGTGCCTATTTGATTAATACTCGAATTATTATCATCGCCATTTACGGCAGCATTGATACCATTAGTCTCACCGTCTTGCTCTAAGTTAACCGCATTACCAAACACGGCTCCATCTTGTGATGTTTGCGATAAAATAATGACGTTGCCGGCAGCATCGGTCATCATATCGTTACTTATATACACCTTATCAATATTTTTTCCACTTTCTCCTCTTGCTCCACTATCTGCAGCAAAGGCACTCTGTTGTGCGCCAAGGGCGATTACTATTGCACACGCTATTATTGATTTATTTAATTTCACAGTATTCTCCAATCAGGCTATTAATATTGAGTAATATTAACCACCATATCGTTACCAATTTGATGAACAATAAAAGTTTGCTCACCTTCCTGTACTATATTGACTAAATTAGTATTTCCTTCCTGAATAACCTCAGCAAAATTACCATTCCCTTGTTGATACAAGTTAATCGTATTTCCATAGCCTGTTTGTAAAAGGTTAGCCAAGTTGTCCATACCGTCTTGGTTAATAGCAATGCTATTACCCACGTTAGCCACCTGGTTTACTGTTGCTTTATTATGTATACCGTATTGATTAATAACTAGTTGTTGCGTCTGGTTATCAATCGTTATTGCTGCTGTAGTCGTAAGGCTTAAAGAAAGTGGAGAGTCTTGTAATTCAGGGCCTGAAAGTAAGTCATTAGCGTTACCGCTGTGCGAATAAAAAGCTAAATTTATTATAAGAAAAACAAAAAGAAAACAACCTAGACTGTTGCCTTTCACCTTCATATTATTTAGTTTATTTATTATCACTACACTTACTACCTTCAAACTCTTAGTTGCCAATAAACTCTATGCTCATTTTGTATGAATACCTATCACCCTAAACTACTATTCTTAATAAATACAATTCAAACAAACAGTTAAGTAGATAAGTCGACTAAAAAAGTAAATATTAAGGCCTAAACTAATAAAAAAGTATTAGTTTATTTGTTTGCAAGATAAAAAATGTAAATCCATAAAAAAGTACTACTTCTTAACCATTTTAACGATTAAAAATAAGACTAAAGTTGTAATTTTTAGTTTTAATTAGCATTTCATAAATATTTATGACTAAAGTATGTCTGTTGCTTAGTACCGTATATGTAGTAAAAGTTGCTTAAAAAGTGGGGGATCTATACCGAGTTCCATGAAGAAATTCTTGGAAAAATAATAACGGAAATGGATTCAAAACATGAAATCTAAATTAACAGCATTAACGCTTGCGATGCTGCCCGCTTTGGCGATGGCATCAACCGAAATAACAACCGTGGCTCAAGAGAGCTATAAAAACGATTCGATTATCGTGGTATTTAAACAAGGTACATCCGCACTTGAACGTCGTGCGACACGTAATCTTGTGCTCGCTAAAATATCTGATCTAAATGATGATGAAATTGACGATGCCTACCGTAATATAATACAAGGTAGGATGGCCAATTTTCAATTAGGCCAAATAACCAGTAAAGCGGCCCTCGAAAAATTAAAGAATCACCCGACTGTCGCTTACGCTGAGCCTGATTACCTTGTGAACGCCCAAGTCATACCAAACGATAGTCGTTTTGACGAACTTTGGGGTTTGCACAATACGGGTCAAACTGGCGGTACAGCTGATGCTGATATCGACGCACCTGAAGCTTGGGATATTTCAACAGGCAGCAGCGATGTCGTAGTTGGCGTGATTGATACCGGTGTTGATTATAATCATCCAGACTTAGCAGCCAATGCTTGGGTTAATCCTGGAGAAATTGCCGGTGATGGCATTGATAATGATAACAATGGTTACATTGATGATGTTCACGGTATTAATGCGATCACCAATAGTGGAGATCCTATGGATGATGCCGGACACGGTAGCCATGTTTCTGGCACTATCGGTGGCACAGGTAACAACGCCGAAGGCGTCACAGGTGTAAATCATCATGTAGCCATTGCGGGGTGCAAATTTCTTGACGCTGCAGGTTCAGGATCTACTTCTGACGCATTAAAGTGTATGGATTACATGGTTGCCTTAAAAAACAATGGCATAAACGTGCGGGTATTAAATAACAGTTGGGGCGGCGGCGGTTCCAGCCAAGCCATGGTTGATGCAATCAATGCGACTCAAGCAGCAGATATTTTATTTGTTGCTGCTGCGGGTAACTCTGCGCTTGATAACGATTCAAATCCTCATTATCCGTCAAGTTATAGTCACGACAGTGTGTTCTCGATTGCCAGTACTACCCATTCTGATAGCATGTCGAGTTTTTCGCAATGGGGCTTAACCAGTGTTGATATGGGTGCTCCTGGTTCAGATATTTTGTCTACGACCCCAGGTGGCGGTTATGCTTCGTATTCTGGTACGTCGATGGCAACCCCTCATGTGGCTGGTGTTGCTGCTTTAGTTTTATCAGTAAATGCTGATCTTACTTTTCTTGAGCTGAAAAACCTATTAATGAACAGCGGTGATTATAATCCAGCATTAAGTGGAAAAACAGTTTCAGGTAAACGCCTAAATGCGCATACTGCCCTTTTAGATGCTGATCCGACCCCTGGTTTTGGTATATCGGTATTACCAAGTACGGTAACTTTAGTTGCTGGCGATACCGCATCATATAGCTTTGATGTTAGTTCAATTGCCGATTGGAGCGGAACAATCGATTTAACGGTTACTGACGCGCTAGGTAGTGCCTCCTTGTCAGCAAGCTCAGTAACACCGGGACAAAGTTTCACACTTTCTGTACCAACGTCTGCTGATACCGCGTGGGGAAATTATGAATTTAACGTCACGGCAACCAGTGGTGAATTAGTAAAAGAAAAAACCGTTGCTTTGCATGTTAAGCCGCAAGGACTTAATGATTTTACCTATGACAATTCATCGCCTGCTGATATTCCTGATAATGATCCAACAGGCATTACTTCAGTGATCAGTATTAGTGATGATTTAACCGTCTTTGCTGCTAGTACCTTCCTTAATATAAGCCATACTTATATTGGTGATTTAATTGTTAAGTTAACATCGCCCGCAGGTACAACAGCAACCTTGCACAGTAAAGCGGGTGGCAGTGCCGATGATATCGTGCAAAGTTTTCCATCAGCGGCCTTTAATGGTGAATCTACTTTAGGTGATTGGACATTAAGTATCGAAGATACTGTTGCTGTAGATACTGGCATGCTTAACAACTGGTCAATAACCTTCTCAGCACTAGGTGATGTAGGTCCGGCAGCTCCTGTCGCTGACTTTTCTTATAGTACTGACTATTTATCAGTGAATTTTACCGATACAAGTACTGACGTTAATAATGATATTGCTAGCTGGGCATGGAGCTTTGGGGACGGCGCGACATCAGTTGAGCAAAATCCAGTTCATGTTTTTGCAGATACTGGCACGTACGCAGTATCTTTAACAGTCACTGATGCTGAAGGACAAGCAACCACAACATCGAGTAATGTTGCCGTGTCAGATGTTGATATCACTTTAGACGTTAAGCGTGCTTACAAGTCTCGCTTAGGTAGACTTCGTGTTGATATTACCTGGGCTGGTACGGGTGCTGAAACCGTTGATATTTACCGTAATGGTGCAAAAATTGATACGGTAGCAAATGTAGGTATTTATCGTGACCGCGAACGCCGTGTAACCGGTTCACAGTTTATCTATAAAGTTTGTGATGAAAGTAGTGCTTGTTCAAACGAAGTAACAGTAAACTTCTAATCGTCAAAAAGTACTAATGTACTAAGTTATTGAATGAAACCAGCTACCTCTGTAGCTGGTTTTTTTCTATCAAAATAATGATACAACAAATAAAGACGAGCTGTTATAAAAGCTGGTACTGTATACAATATTATAAAAATAAGGCGTTGCTGTGCACCAACACTATCCAGAGATTGAACCATTCAACCATTTTTTATTCTCCGTTGCTGAAGATCACCAGCTTTACGTTGAACAATGTGGAAATCCCCAAGGCCAGCCTGTCGTTTTTTTACATGGTGGTCCTGGTGCGGGTTGTTCAACCAACGACCGACGTTTTTTTGATCCAGAAAAATACCATATTATTTTATTTGACCAACGTGGCTGTGGTCGTTCATTGCCGCACGGTAGTTTAGACAATAATGAAACCTCATTTTTAGTCGAAGATATTGAAAAAATACGCCAGCATTTAACACTAAAACAATGGCATGTTTTTGGTGGTTCATGGGGTTCAACGTTATCCTTGGTTTACGCACAGACACACCCTAGCAGTGTTACTGCATTAATATTGAGAGGCATATTTTTAGGACGACCTGAAGATACTCAATGGACATTTGAAAGTGGTGGCGGCACCCGTATTTTTGCTGATTATTGGCAAGAGTATTTAGATGCTTTACCTGCCGGAGAGCAGCAGTTGAGTGTGAAATCCGCTTATAATATCATGATTGGAGATGATCAGGCTGCAGCTAAAAAAGTCGCGCAAGCTTGGACCAAATGGGAAATTCGTTGTTGTACTTTAGCGCCTAATGAAGAATTTTTTGCCGCTGCAACTGACGATGATACATGCTGGACAATTGCTCGCCACGAAGCACACTTTATGGCGCACGGTTGTTTTTTAACTGACAATCAAATACTTGCTAACTGTCATAAAATAGCAGATATTCCAACCATTATTGTTCATGGTCGCTACGATATCGTTTGTCCCTTTGATAATGCTTGGTTATTGCATCAAAAACTGTCGAATTCAGAATTATTCATTACTATTGCTGGACATGCCTCCATTGAACCAGAAACTAAGCATCATCTTATTGCAGCAACAAATAAGATGTTGAATATCTAATATTCACTCCATTTTAATAACATCATAATTAATGGTCACGACTCAAATAGTTACTAGGGGTGACCTTCATCTGTTTTTTAAACATGTAGATGAATGCCGAGCTTGATTCGTAACCCAAATTTATCGCAATATTACCAACACTTTCTCCCATATAAAGTTGTTTAATGGCGATTTGAATATTCAGTCGTTGTTTCCACTCACTGTAAGTGATGCCCGTTTCTTTTTTAAACGTTCGTGATAGTGTTCTTACCGACGCACCAACAAATTTACCCCACGAATTTAAATCGGTTTTTAATGCGGGAAATTTTTGCAAGCGACTCACAATTTCTTTTAAGCGTTTATCTTTTGGATAAGGTAACTGTAGATCAATAGGGCTTGCCGTTTTAATATTGTCACGGATCAACCTTAATAAGCGCCCTGCTGTACTTTGCCATTGATAGTCATGTTTAATAGTTTTCGCTTCATTTAATAAAACCTTTAAAAAAGGTGAGACACTCAGTACCTGGCAAACAAATGGAAAACCTTCCGTTTGTTCATTTTCAATATATAAACTGGTCAATTCCACATCAGTTGAAGTAATTATTTCATGGTCAATGGTTGCTGGCACCCATACACCCTGCTCTGGAGGAATTAAATAACGTCCTCCGTCGGTAATAACCGCCATGACCCCACTATTTGCATAAACAAATTGTCCCCAGTTATGGCGATGTTTTTCAACCCAGCTATTCATTGATAATTGTCGGTTAACCACTACTATTGGCTGTACCAATACCTTAGTTGATTCTTCAGATGCTGTTACTCGGTTATAATTTGGCATATTATCTACATACAAAGTCTTTTAATGACTATTAAGTCATTAAGTTTTTACTATAAAATGTTAAACATCAAGTTTTGGTGGTAATAAAAAGTATGACAATTGAATTAATCACTTTATTTAGTATGCTAGGTATATTTGTTGGACTAATGTCTGGTCTTTTTGGCATTGGCGGCGGCGGAATTATGGTGCCACTATTTGCATCAATATTTATTAGTTACGGCATCGCTATCGAAAACCCTGTGCATATTGCTTTAGGTACCTCGATGACCGCTATTATATTTACTTCTCTATCAAGCGCTTGGGCACATCATAAATACCATAATGTGAGTTGGTTAATCGTAAAGAAAATGACTATAGGTATTGCACTAGGAGCATTTCTCGCTACTTTTGTGGCCGCAACCATTAACTCTTTATATCTCGCCATATTTTTCACAGCCTTTATGTTTTATGTCGCTATTAAGATGTTTATTAGTTCATCGCCCAATCCTTTAAAGGTTTTACCCAGTGATAGACGCTTGTTTATAGCAGGGTATGGTATTGGCACCATATCATCCTTGGTTTCTATTGGTGGGGGCTCTTTGATGGTACCCTTTTTAATCAATCGTAATATTGATATAAAAAAAGCCATTGGCACTTCTGCCGCCGTCGGCTTTCCTTTATCTCTTGCTGGCAGTATAGGTTTTTTACTTAACGATAGCTCCGCAATTGCAAATAGTGCGCAAATTTACGGTTTTGTTCATTTGCCTGCCGCGATTACCGTGTCAATTTTTACCGTTATTTTTGCGCCTCTAGGTGCAAAACTTTCTACAAAGTTACCCCTTACACTATTGAAAAAACTCTTTGCATTACTACTTACACTATTAAGTATAAAAATGTTGCTGTTGGTCTTAACACAAACTAATTAATGTAAGCTCTTAAGCTAAATATATTATAAATCTGTAATATAGCGCTCTTTTACACCAGTATCGATATCACTTATATATTCACTATTGTCACCGGTATTATTGGCAATTTCTTGACCGAAAGATATTTTGATTTTTTCTGACCAGCTCTCAGGTTGCCACGTTTTACTTCTTAAAAAAGCTTTACCGCAATGAAAATAAGCATTGCTCACTTTAACTTCCATCACCAGCAAGGCATTGTGAGATTTAGAGGCTAGTGATCGGCAAATTTGTTCACCCTTTAAGAGCCGGCATGTACCATGAATACGTAACGACTCAACGGTGCCTGGTACTAAAAAAATCAATGCTACTTTATTTTGTTCTATGATATTAGCTAACGAAAAGGCTAATTTATTACCCCGTGATTCAGGGATTAATAAGGTGTTTTGATCAACAACTTGCACAAAACCGGCTTCGTCTCCTTTTGGCGATATCGTCGGAAAGCCATCACTATCAACGGTTGATAACATCATTAGTGGTGATGATGAAATAAAGTGATTCATGTGTTCATTTAAATAAGAATAGATTTTTTTCCTAGCCGCGGGGTTGGGTTCACCTATTGTTTGTCTAACTTCTGCAAAGCTTTTTAATTCGTCCATTTGAATAATTATGTCTCAATTAGCAAGGCAACATCTTAGTAGAAAGATAGTTATCACTCAATACTTTAGTTACTCACTTTTAATTTAGAAACTCTGTTTTTACTTGTCTGTTCATCATGACATTTTTAATCGTTAATTGCTGGTGTTCTTTTGTTGCTTTGAGCTCTATTCCCTCATGGTTAAGTAACCATAATTTACGTTCAATGCCGCCTGCATAGCCGGTTAGTGAGCCGTTTGAACCAATAACGCGATGGCATGGCACAATAATACTGATCGGATTTCTGCCATTAGCGCCACCTACCGCTTGCGAGCCTTTAGGTTTATTGACCATCTTGGCAATATGCAAATACGTAACGCTTTCACCAAAAGGTATTGTTGATAAACATTGCCATACTGATTTTTGAAAAACGGTGCCATGGGGATCTAACGGTAAATCAAATATTTTGCGCTGCCCGGTAAAATACTCAGTTAATTGCTGTTTGCATTGATCCGTTATTTCGCTACGCTGAATAACACTTTTTTCTGTTCCACAAAAGATGACATAAACAATGCCTTTGTCTGAGGCTTTAAACTCTATAAGACCCAAAGGGCTGTTAAGATAATCAATAAACATTAGAGTTGACTCCATAATTGAAAAGTTAAATAACTACGCCAAGGAGATGCTTGCTCTGATGTAAAATCAGCCCCAGCTTTGCCCAACGCCTTTTTAATGCCCAAATCACCACCAAGAAAGATATCAGGCTGACTTAAACCTCTCATTTGCGCATAATCGACCGTCCAAGGCCCTATGCCTTTAAGTTTTAACCACTGTTGTGCATCATTTGGGTTTTCATTACTAATATAGTGTTGAGCAAGGTTACGTAAGGTTTGTTTGCGTGAACCGGGGATTTTTATAAATTCAAGTTCACTATGAGCAATTGCTTCGGGGGTAGGAAACAAACGCTTATCTGTGTATTGCTCCCCCAATGCTTCTACGAGAGCAGAAACTAAATTACGTGCTGCACCTATGGAAATTTGTTGCCCTAATATCGCTCTTATTCCCGCTTCAAACATACTCCAAATACCGGGTAATCGAATACCCGTTCTTAAGGGAAAATCAGCGGGTAAACAATGTTGTAAATCTTTTTCTACTGCTTGTAAGTCAACATCTAAGTCCAACACACGTTTGATGTTATTAACTATGGGTTTTAAGTACTTTATGTCGTCCAATTCAACCTTCACCTCAAACATATTTTTGTCGGCAATATGTATTGCGGTAAAATGCCCAATACAACCAAACCAGTTAAAAGTTCGACCATAGCTATGTTCATTGCACCATTCAAGATGAGGGATAGCGCGTGTTGCTAAGGTGCTCTGCATAAACGTCCAAGCAAAAGGGGGACGATAATACAATTTTAGTTTTACACTATTAAGTATTGAGTCTGTTGATTTCCTCAGTGCTGAAGGCGTTAATTTTAATTGCGATTTAAAGCAATCATTAAAACGACGAACACTCTCAAAACCACTCGCTAGCGCCACTTCTGTGATCGGTAATTTTGTTTGATGTAATAGTTGTTTGGCAAACAAACATTGTTGATATAGTGCATATGATTTAGGCGACATACCTAGGTGTTTGTTAAATAACTGTCGTAAGTAGCGATCGCTAATACCTAAACGCATTGCTAGCTGTGGTAATGAACTTGCTTGCAAACTACCTTCATCAATCAAACGAATGGCGCGATCTAAAGTAGCATTCACACCTTTCCACGCGGGAGAGTTAGGGGCACTGTCAGGTCTGCAACGTAAACAGGGGCGAAATCCTGCTGTTGCACATTCGATAGCGGAAGCAAAGTAGACAACGTTTTCTTCTTTAGGAGGATATACCGGACAAATGGTACGACAATAAATACCAGTCGTTTTAACTGCCGTAAAAAACTTACCGTCAAAACGAGGATCTCGAGATAATCGCGCTTTTTGGCAAACCATGGTATCTAACACAAACAGTCCTACCTAGATCAAAGTGATATTGAATTGATGCAGGAATTATAGCCTGTTGGTTTTGGTAAACTAGCCATTATCGGAACTGAATGTTAAAAAGACTTTAATCGCTAGTTTAATTTAATTTAATTCTTTAATATAAATGTTTCGCCATTGCACCGCATGTCCGTGTACTTGCAGCTCGATTTGCTCTTGTTGAGGAATACTTTCTTTGGGTTGCCATAAATTTTGCAGAACTTGCTGATCAACCACTAAAGTTCCATTGAGATAAACAGTTACTTTGTCCGCTATCATTTTTATATAAAATTGATTCCATTGACCAACTGGCTTATCTGCTTTTACCAAAGGAAACTTACCTAAATTGGTATTATTCCACAAGCCACCAGAGCCTTTTTCCGCGCCGTGCTGTTCAACTTCTGGGTTGTCTGGATCCCAGATTTGTACCTGAGGTAAGCCTCGAAGATAAACACCACTATCGCCATTTTTTTCAATTCTCCAATCGAGGTATAACTCAAAATCATCATGGTGTTTCTTAGTCACCAAACTTGTACCATTACCATCAAAATATAAAACATCATCTTCAATACGCCAATGCGCACTCATTATTTTATTGGCTAATATTTGTTCTTGAACTTTTTCTACCGATGAAAGTAGCTTTCTTTGATGTGGTTTATCGTAAGGTTCTGCTAATAGCCCTTGCCAATGAGTTTGAATATCACCAGCGATAAGACTGGTAAAGCCAACAGGCAAACCCTTGATAACTAAAGACTTATCAGCAGAATTTGCCGTGCTACTACTGGTAATCAATAGGACAATAATTACATTAAAAATAAAATTCACGCTTTATTCCTCCTCTTGCTCTCGCAAAAATTCGATGATACGTTTATGGCGCATTTTTACGGCCGAGAGCTTCATTTCGGTAATATCCGCTATTTCCTGAAACTCTAAACCATTACGGTAACGTAACAAAATGATATTACGATCGATAAATGACAATTTATTCATCATATCACTCAAAGAGTCATCAATATTAGGCGTCGCTTCTTTGGCTGGTAAATCATCAAGTTCGTCTTCGCCTAGCGACGAATACCATTTGCGTTTTCTTATTTTATCAATGCACTCATTATGCGCGATTTTAAATAACCAAGCTTTAAAAGACACCACCCATTTAAAACCTTTAAGATGCGTTAACGCTTTAATTAAAGTTTCTTGCACAACATCTTCGGCATCGGCGCTATTGTTTAATAACTTTTGGCAATATCCTTTTAATTGAAATACATAAGGGCCGATCAATTGTTGAAAAAAGTTAGTGTCATATGGCAAGGTTTCTTGTGCCAAAGCAATGAGTTGACGCTCATTAAGTTTACTCAATGTTATCCATGCCCTACTAGCTTGATATTTTTGTCACTTTATTAGTCAATAAATAATTATTGGGTACGGTGACTATGCTTTGATCGTCTGACATTACTTTACTTGCAACACTGCCAATTGAAACCAAAACGCCGCTAATCTCATTGACTTGAATTTTGTCTCCACTGTTGTACATTTCTCGTAAGTACACCCCAGAAACAATTTCTTGTGCCATCGACTTAGTGCCAATACCTAAAGAAATTGCTGCGGCAAGGCCAACACTGCCGATCACTACCGAAATAATGGTATTAAGTAATGAAACATCAACCTCAAGCTGTGTGATTGATAAGGAAACAGTAATAACGATAATGATACCGCGACAAACTTCAGCGACAGAACGACCGTAATCTACACCGGTATTGTTAGCCGCTATTTTTACGCCATTAAAAATAAATTGTGCAACAAAAAATCCTGCTAATAAAACACCTAATGAGGCGAGTAGTTTAGGTAAAAATAAAACGATGGTATCAATCAAGCCAGACAACATGGTTAAACCAACCGCATCTAACGCGGCTAATAAAAATATCAGAAAAACAAAGGTAGAAATAATGGTTGCGATGATCTGACTGCCTGATGTTTTTACTTCCATTTTATTCAGTAAAACGTCAAAACCTAACTTATCCAAAAAGCGATTCAGGCCAATTTTAACCAAGGCTTTACTTAAAGAGCGTTTGATCATTGCAGAAACGATCCAACCTGATAAGAGAAACAAAAGCGCGACAATTAAATCAGGAATAAAAGTAGCAATTTCATGCCAGATGGTCATAAAGCCAGCATAGGCCTTATCAGTAATTTCTTGAGTTTCCATTAGCGTTTCCTGTTGTTTTTAACTGTTGTTATAAAGGGTTTTAATAGTCGAATAAAAATACTGACAAAAACTACCCAGAGAGAAGCCATGCCTAACGCCACGATGTCTTTACCACCTTGTTGATTGTTTGCGGTTTTAATCGCACGGTGGATCAACTCATCATCCGAAGTGGTAAAATTCTCTTCTGACTTATCGGTCAATTCATTTTTAAGCATATTTTCAATATCTTGCATGCTTTACTCCATCAATATTTTTAATTCTGTTATTAAAGTAACGTGTCATGATATCAAAAGTCACATTTAGCCGGCGATAATATCAGCTTTATGAGCACGCGGTAAGTCATACAAACCTCACTAATACCGATATATAACAAAAATAAAATTATTTTGTGACTTTTCACTGAGTCAGACGTTATACCCACATATTTAACAAATTTTAATTTATAAAAAGTGAGATACACCTACATGAATAAATCTACTATCGCCTTATTAACTGCATTAATTAGCTCACCATTGGCCGCACAAGACTTAGATAACAATTGGCAAATGGCAGTTTTTGCTGATTACCTTAAAGGCAATAGCAATAAAGACGACTTAGCTAGCTGGCAATATATTGACTCAGGTAAGTCATTAGGTATAGAAGTACGTAAGGCATTGTCTGAACATTGGCAGTTTCGTTTTGAGTATGCTGTTAGTGAGTATGATATCAATCATGGTAACGATGACCAAAATGCAAAACGATATGGCATCGATGCTATGTACAAAATAGCAGATACAAACTTCTATTCTTTTATTGGCTATAAACGTTTTGATAACGTAAAAGCCTACGACACGGTAAACGTGGGTTTGGGATATAACTACGCTATTAATGATAAGTTTTCGCTATTTACCGAAGCGGCAATTTACCAAGACTTAAATTACGGCTATACCGACCAAGGTATAAAGCTTGGCTTTAATTATCTCTTTGGCAGCAGCCCTCGTAAAATTAAAAACAGTGCCAAAGTATCTAATACAAGTTTGTCGAATTCAGTAGCACCAAGTCCAGTAATACCTAAACAGCTAGACGATGATAATGACGGTATTAATAACGTTAATGATATGTGTTTGACAACACCAATGACTCATAAAGTTGATGTTAATGGTTGTAGCATCTATAAAGATGTCGTTTCAAACGCTACTTTTTTGGTTCAATTTAGTAACAATAGTCATAAAATTGAAGATTCATTTAACGCTGAAATTGAAAAACTTGCCAACATGATGAAGCAATACCCTAACAGTGTTGCAACCCTTGCTGGATATAGTTCATCTGCAGGTGAAGCTGAGTATAACTTGGCCTTATCTCAGCAAAGAGCTGATGCACTTAAATCGACATTAATGAGCAAATTTACCATTCAATCTGAGCGTTTAGTTAGCAATGCCTACGGTGAAAATAGCCTATTAAGTCAAGATTACCCGATGAAAAACCGTCGAGTAGAAGTTAATCTTGAAATAACGAAAAAAGAAGCAGTGACGAAGTAGTTAAACTGACCTTGATGCAAACCAGCAATGGTTGCATCAAGGTCAAACAATACTCACTTGCTTTTGTATTAAGGAAAATACCATGTTTAAAAAATTAGCCATTAAAAAATATGCTAATAAATTACTGACAACCTTAAAAAAACGTTATGGTGACCATGACAAATATTCTGCCAGTCAAATTAGAGAAACCATCTATAAATGTGGTTTTAACCCCAAATACTTACCTTTAGCCTATATTCTTCATCTACAAAAAGAACAAATTACCGCTACATTGGGATTAGAATTTCCGCACTTAAACATCGCCAGCTTTCGTAAAGAAGTATGTGATTGTTATTCAATCGGTAATATTCAAACAAGCTTTGAAATTTTTTAAATTCCCCCTCCAAATAAGTGCACCTCACTCTTTGCACTTGAAGGAACAATATTCAGTTAAATCAATACTGTAACAGAATTACATTTAATAAAAATAATTAAGGAAAGTCTTTGAAAAAAACTTATTGCCACCAGTATATTACTTGCCAGCACCAATAGCTTTGCAGGAATTATTTCACTAGAAAGCAGTTTTGGTCAACAAGGTAGTACAACTGATGTAGATATTGGCCTATTAAACGAAGTTCTATCAATAAATGCATTTGATACTAACTTAGGCACATTAACTGGCGTTAATGTGACTGTTTTTGCTCAAATGGACAGTACGGGTAGCTCACAAAACCAGAGTATCGCCGATGGTCGTGCCGATATCGGTATTTCAATCTTTCAAGATTGGCAAGTTACCACCAGTGCCGCCAATAACCATGTTTTCCGTTCGTCCTCGCCGGTAACCTTTTTTTAAGTGCTAGTAGCGCTCCAATTGGCACATTTGATCTAAAAACAGGTACCAACAACGATACTTTTGCATATAACCTATCCAGTGGTGAACTAAGTTTTCAACTAACAAATGTTAACTTGGCAGCATTCACCACAGGTAATAATATCGACTTTAACTTTGGCGGGTTCGCACAAACCATAATTACTAATAATGTAGATTCTGGTACAGGATTTTTCCGTAATTCTTTTCAAACTGGATCTTGGGGGAAAGTTGCTGTCGAATATAACTATGATGAAGTAACAACTTCAGTACCTGAACCAGCGTCATTTGCTATTTTTGGCTTAGGATTAATAGGACTAGGATTAAGTCGTAAAAAGAAAAGTCTTTAAGTTACTGAGTATTAAATACTTTAAAAATTAACGTAAAATTTCAAGCCGAGTCACAATGCCTCGGCTTTTTTTCGCACTAGAAAAGTATCCCATAGCAATATAACAATAGACTCAAAAATTATTTCGAGTAAGCAAAAGAATTAACGTCTTCTTCGCTGGTTTGAGTTTTTCGATTTATTGCGGTCTTCACCTAAGGCTTTCTGGCGAGCATGCTTTTTATTGCCACTACTATTATTACGTTTAGCAGGTTGTGCTTTTTTAGTTAGGTCAGGTTCATAGCCGGGCAGCCATTGCTGTAATAAACGCGTGTCTAATACTTCCTCAACAGCCGTTAATAACCATTCTTCGTCAGGACTCATTAATGAGACGGCTAAGCCTTCTTTACCCGCTCGACCGGTGCGGCCAATACGATGAATATAATCTTCAGCAATATAAGGGAGTTCATAGTTAATAACATAGTGTAAATCAATAATATCAATACCACGGGCTGCAACATCGGTTGCGACTAAGACCCTAGTTTTACCTTCTTTAAATTCACTTAAGGCTTTATCACGAGCACCTTGAGACTTATCGCCATGAATAGATTGAGTTTTAAGCCCGTCTTTACACATTTCTTTAGCTAAGTCATCAGCACCTTGTTTGGTGCGAGTAAAAATTAATACCTGACGCCAATTTTTAGAGCCAATTAAAAACGAGGTTAATTCCCGCTTACGGTCAGCATCTACGCTATAAACAATTTGCTCTACTTGTGTTGCCGCCGTATTACGTTCACTCACTTCAATAAGCTTAGGATCATTGAGTAGTGTTTTGCTGAGTTTAAAAATTGCATCGTCAAACGTTGCAGAAAATAATAGCGTTTGCGGTTTAGTGGGAATGCGTTGCAAAATGTTATTAATTTCATCTTTAAAACCCATATCCAACATCCGATCGGCTTCATCAAAGACCAAGTATTCAAGGTTTTCTAAAGAAAGTGAACCATTAATTAAATGATCGAGTAACCGTCCCGGTGTCGCTACCAATATCGCCGCGCCCGCTTTTAAGGCTTCTATTTGTGGGTTTATACTCACACCGCCATAAGCGAGTGCCGATTTTACAGACGTATATTGCCCATACGTTTCAATATTTTTAAATACTTGTTGAGCAAGCTCACGAGTCGGTGTTAACACCAAAGCACGTACTGACCGATTATCAGCATTTGATAAAAGTTGTTGTAATATCGGCAAGGCAAAAGCAGCGGTTTTACCTGTGCCTGTTTGTGCACCCGCCATGATATCTTGTTTCGCCAAAATAGCAGGAATAGCTTCTAGCTGAATAGGTGTTGGCTGTTGATAGCCTGATTCCTCTAGCGCTTTTATTAATGTGGGGTCAAGTGCTAACGAAGTAAAACTCATAGGGGTTCGATATTATTTGCATTTTAGATGGTGAGCATTATACCCGAGTGCATCAAGTTTTAGCCTTTTAATTATCAATAAAGGTATTCAAGCAAACTTTATTTTATACCAATTGAAATAAAGTAGTGAGCAATTATAAGTGAGGATAAATGTTCAATCACAGACCTTTGGATTATCCCAAACATGGATGTCAGTAGAACAATGCAGAAGTATATTGTCGAGCAAAGCCAGCTATTGCTTAGCTTCGTTCAGCAAAGCTACTCGTTAATAAATAGCCAAACATAATTGCTATAAACAATCATTCTCGTTAAGATTCATTTTTTTTGTAAATGACTAAGAAAATTCCATGTTAACAACTCAATTAAGCCTGCTCGCGCTTTCCATGCTGAGTATTTAATAAGGGCAAAAAGCTATGCTAAAGACTTACCTAAGACGTTGCCATTTGTTACTAGCACTCATAAGTGGACTCTTCCTATTAAGCTTAAGTATGTCTGGGGCTGTATTACTTTACGCTAAAGATATCCAGAGGCTCGTTAATCCGCAATTTTGGCTGTTAGAACCACAAGAGATTGCTAACAAGCCCTTATTGTTATTGTCAGAGCTGACAGAACAAGTCACTACAAATATTCATAAAAAAATAAAATACATCGAAAAATCAGATGCTAAAAATGTCGCTTGGCAAATTCGCTTACAAGATAACTCCTACGCTAGTATTAACCCCTATAACGGCGATACATTACTAAGGTATCAATTTACTGATACTTTGTATGGTTTTACGATGGCATGGCATCGCTGGTTGCTATATAGCGATAAAAATAATGAAAAACCTTTTAAGGTATTGATGTCTATCGCCAGCCTTATACTCATTATCGAAATAATCATCGGCGTTTATCTATGGGCGAAACCCAAACATAGAATCAAACGAATGAAGATAAGATGGCAAGCCAAAAATAAAATATTGCTACACCAGTTACATACAACACTCGGTGTTATTTGTTGTTTGCCACTCATATTAATTGCCTTTTCGGGTATGGCTTTTAACTGGAAGGAAGCAACTCAAGGTATTGTTGAATGGTTAACTTTCAGTGAAATTGAAAATCATCAAACTAAGCAGAAAAACGTAGCAGCTATTGCTGCTATGCCTAATGCTCATTTTAATACTAAGTCGACAAATGCGCTGGTTAATTTAGATCTTGCCTATACCACTGCACAAACACAATTGAAGGAAGGTCAAGTTCTCCGAATTTATTTACCACAAAAACCGACGGAACCATTAGCGCTTAGGATAAAAATGCCGGCAGAAAGCCATGCTTATAGCTGGAGCTGGAGCGATGCCAGCAGTGGTAAGTTTCTTGACAGTTTTAATGCTACTCAAACATCAATAGCCACACAAGTATGGAACTTCAAATACAAATTCCATATTGGTGAATTTATCGGTTGGCCAATCAAAGTACTGTGGTTGTTTTTGAGTATTCTACCGAGTTTTTTTATGATTTCGGGTTGCTACTTATGGCTCAAACGAAAAAATAAAATGATTAAACCTCTAGCTATCATTAAGGCGAAAAATGGTAGTTTACTCCTGCCTCAGATAAGGCTTGGTAAAACATAGTTACATCACAGGTCGATGTTTTGTCACAGACAATAAGGTATTTATCTATCGCTTTTTTGTCACTTTGCAAAGCTGCCCGCTGTAGCCAGTATAATGCTTTTTCAATACCGTCATTACCATAATTACCTGTTAAGTAAAGCTCGGCTAAATTAATTTGCCCTGCGGCATAACCATATTTAGCAGCTAGTTGAAATTTATCAAATGCTTGTTGCTCATAATTGTCTTGATACGTAGCGGCTAAAAATGCAAGTCCTGAGGTGTTTTCTATAGTGCCAGGATAATAAGTATTACCCTTAGCTATCTTGACTGACCTAATCACAAAAGCGTCAAAGAGCTTATGACCTTCCGGACGCATCGCCCGCAATATCGCCCCAGATGAATACAACCCTTGGATTTGTGCAATAGTAAATTCTACCCGTTTTCGAGAAAAATAATTACTGGTAACGGCTCGACTCTTTCTAATACTGCTTTCTAGTGACCTTTGATAAGTATAATAAACGCTACCATAAACTATTGATACCGTTTCGCCGGTAATATCGACAACCTTGGCAATAATATATTTTTGATTAGGTCTTAAATCGTCAGCTATTTTTCTAAAGTCGATAAAATAGAAGTCGTTAACTTTAGGTTGTTCGATGTATTGTTGAGATTCAATATCTTGATTAATATTAACGGCATAGAGATAACCCAAAAATGCAATGATTAAAAATACGCCCGCAAATTGCTTGAGGAAATGATAAAATTTAAACGTCGCTTTATTAATGTTCGTTAATTGTTCAACAGGTAATTTTGTATTGTCGGCCAAGTGATGACATTGCGTACATTCTATAACGGTTGTTTTTTTAACCGGAAAGAAGGGTAAACTTTCAAGGAAAAAGAAGCCATATTTTATAACCCCTTTAATAGAATGATGACTCGCACCACAATGAGAACAAATCACTTGCTCAGTAAAGCCACCTTGGATAACCGATTCACTATATTCCACTGCTGTACCTTAACCAAATTAAAAAATCAACTCATGCACCAACGTTAAATACATAAATAACAAGTTAGTTAATATACTGCCTAAGGGACAGATAACAAGCGATTAATACAATACGGTGGTCAATAACGAGGGAATTAAATTTATTACCATTATTTGACAATGTGAACTTCAACAATCGTCTACCTGAGGATCATTTATTAAGCGACCGACGGCTTGCCGAGTCGACTGCAATTATAGCTAAGCTTACTGATGAATTACGCTTAAACGTTGCGCAGTATAGATATACTCTGTTAATTAAACTAAAGTAACAATAGTTTCAATTTTTTGTAATCTTCTTCCTGAGTAACGATGACCTTAACGTTTATGAACTATAATTTATTGCTTTTTAATCGCTTTATTTGTTTTTTTATCCTCTTGGTTGGGATTATTATGCCCGCTTATAGTAATGAACCGCCTTCAAAGTCAAAGCTCATTAATGAATACTCGGTAAAAATGCTAACAGAAGAAGATGGGTTTGTTTCTTCTGAGATATATTCTATTATTCAAGATAATCAGGGCTTACTTTGGTTTGGCACTGCCGAAAATGGCATTATGCGCTATGATGGCCGAAAAGTTACCCTGTTTGAATTTGATAGTCTACGTTCAAACGCTTTATCGCATAATGATGCAGGCAATCTCATGTTAGACCGTACCGGAAATATATGGATTGGCACTTGGGGAGGTGGCGCTAATCTTTATGACCCACAAACAGGGAGCTTTAATAATTTTATTCATGACCCTCTTCGCCTTGATTCAATTTCATCTAACCGAATACAATCTTTATTTCATGACCAAGAAGGTGATATTTGGTTAGGTTCATATGATAAGGGTTTAAGCCGATATTTGGGCAATAATAGCTTTGAACATATTGAAAAAATTGATGATGCACAATCGAGTTTATCTCATAATAGAATATGGGATATTGAAGATAACGATAATGATAGCCTTTGGATTGCAACGAGTTTTGGCTTAAATTTATATGATAAGACTAAGCAAACCTTTTCTCATTTTTTCCCTGCCCCGGATAATCAGACGCCTACAGGTGCCAATGAAATTCGAAGTATTTTAAAAACGTCCAAAAACAAGATTTATATTGGCACACAACAAGGCCCATTCACCTTTGATAAAAAAAATGGCCTTTTTACACGATTAAAAACCCTTGATAACGAATACTTAGATCAAGTGAATTCTATGATTGAGGATCAAGAAGGCTACGTTTGGTTTGTCACCAGTAAAGGTTTGTTTCGACAATCGAACTCTGACTCTCAGATTGAAAAACTTGACCTCAGTAATAACAGTGGCCTTAGGGTGGTTTTCGAAGATAGATCAAGAACAATATGGGTTACTAGTGAGACTAACGGCATATATAAGTTAGTGCCACACCGTAAATTCAAGTCGATTAATAGTCCTGAATTAATCGCACCAAATGGTATAACAAGTGATGCTAATGGTGATCTACTTATTGTATCCTCGACATCGCAATTATATAAGTGGCAGGTATCATCACAAAAACTAACAACATTGTCAGCGCCCATTTTTAATGATGAAAATGGCTACAAGGGAAATAGACTATTAGAAAGGCCCATTATATTTCTCGATGGTAATAATGTATGGGTTGCACAAGATGAAGGCTTAGCTAAATTCAACTTAGAAACTAAGCAGGTTGAGTTATTAACATACCCTAAATCAGATCCACACCATAAGGAATTTAGAGAGTTACGCGCGCTCAGTATCGACCAATATGGAAACCTTTGGATTGGTACTTATAAAAATGGTATCTATCGCTACGATCCTCTAACTAAATCCTTTACGCACTTAGATGAATCTTTTGGATTATCTCACCCTGAAGTTTTAGAGATTTTTAAAGATAGTGAACAAAATATGTGGGTAGGAACAGGCAATGGTGTAAGCCTTTGGAAAGAAACCGAACAACAATTCATCTCCTTTCAAAGTGATAAAAATAAAGCAGATAGTTTATTGGGAAATATCGTACAGGATGTGCATCAATGTAGAAATGGTAAAATTTGGATTGCCACGCAAAAAGGACTTAACTTATATCTCCCGGAAACAAAAAGTTTTAAACATTTTGGCCAGAAAAATGGATTACCCACGTCTTTGATACGCGCTATTGAAGATGATAAAAGTGGCTATTTATGGCTAACAACCAATAAGGGCATTTCAAGACTAGATCCATTATCAGGAAAAGTGGCTAATTTTGACAGCTACAATGGTTTATTAGGAATAAATTATTATCCAAATAATCTGGTAAGAGGGGCAAATGAAACACTTTTTACCAGTAGCCAACGAGGTATTGAATTTTTTAGCACTTCAAATGTAGAAGTCAGTAACAGTGAATTCAATATTGTTTTAACGGGTTTTAATAAAATGGGCCAGCCAGTAAAGCTTAATACACCTTATTCTTATGTCACCGATATTGAGTTATCTTATCTTGATTACTTTTTTTCTTTTGAATTCGCTGTATTAGATTTTATCTCTCCTAACAAAAATCAATATGCTTATAAATTAGAAGGCTATGATGATAACTGGATTGATATTGGTAATCGAAATATCGCCTCTTTTACTAATTTAGATGGTGGCTCATATAAGTTTTTGGTAAAAGCCACTAATAGTAGTGGTAAATGGGGCGAACAATTACTGTCAATCAACTTGTCTGTCTCACCACCGCCTTGGAAAACGTGGTGGGCATATAGTTTTTATGCGTTAATCACCTTACTTATCGTATTTATTTCAATTTATTTAAGAACTCGTTTACAGCAAACCGAAATAACAAGGCAAAAGCAATTTGTTTTAACACTTGAAGAGCAAGTTACTGAAAAAACAGCTTCGCTAAATACCCAAGCGAAGGACTTAATCGCAGCATTGAAAAAATCTGAAGAAGCGACACAACTGAAATCAGAGTTTTTAGCCAATATGAGTCATGAAATTAGAACACCGATGAACGGGGTGATTGGCATGCTTGGTTTGCTCATAAATAGTGAGCTAACAAAAGAACAAGCCCAAAACGTCAGTATAGCGAACTCTAGCGCCCACTCTTTATTGACACTCATTAATGATATTCTTGATCTTTCGAAAATTGAAGCTGGTAAATTAGAGTTTGAGTACATTGATTTTAATTTACGTAATTTACTGGGAGAACTTGCCGAATCTATTGCACTTTCAGCACAAAGAAAAGACGTTGAAATCATTCTTGATTTAACCGGCATTCACACTTCTTTAATCAAATCTGACCCCGGTAGAATACGACAAATCCTTACCAACATTTTAAGTAACGCCATTAAGTTTACCGAACAAGGTGAGATAGTAATTAAAGCTAAACTCGAACCTGCAGAAAAAGAGCAGCACTTTATATTTAGTTGCAAAATTCAAGATACGGGTATTGGGATTCCAGAAGAAAAAATATCTTTGCTCTTTGGATCCTTTAATCAAGTTGACGCTTCAACTACAAGAAAATATGGCGGCACAGGATTGGGGCTAAGTATCACAAAAAAACTATGTAAGTTACTCAATGGTGATGTAACGGTACTAAGTAAAATAGGACGCGGGAGCTGTTTTGAAATAACCTGTTTAGTGCAAGCAAGTGAATTATCGACGATGGTTATACCTTCTATCGAACGCGCCACGTTACATATTTTACTTGTCGATGATAATAAAACTAACCGTGAAGTATTGCGTAGGCAATTAGAGTATTGGGGCATAACCGTTACAGAAGCTAACAGTGGTGAGCAAGCTTTGCTTCGTTGTTCTGAATGTTTATCATCTTTAAGCTCCCCAATGTTTGATATAGCATTACTGGATCTGCAAATGCCTGATATGAATGGTGAAGTATTAGCTAAAAATATCCGAGCAAATAAAAATTATAATACGATCAAGTTAGTGATGATGACATCAATGAATGAAAAAGGCGACGCTAAACACTTTACTGAAATAGGGATTAGTGCTTATTTTCCTAAACCAACCACAACCCTCGATTTATTTGATGCTTTAGCTTTAGTTACAAAAGATAGCAATGATGCCGATGCATTAATAACAGATACTAACAATATCGGACAACACGCTATAAATAAGCCTAACATTAATAATATTGGTGAAATGAAAGGGCGCTGGCCGGAAGAAACTCGTGTATTACTTGTTGAAGATAACAGAGTGAACCAAATGGTAGCTTTGAGTGTATTAAAGAATATCGGTTTAACCGCTGATGTCGCAACTAATGGTATCGAAGCTTTAAAAAGCTTAAAAGAAGCAACGGCTATCAAACCTTATACGGTTGTTATTATGGATTGCCAAATGCCAGAAATGGATGGCTATGAAGCGACGAAACGAATAAGAGCAGGTGATACTGGCGTAGAAAACACCTCAATCCCAATAATTGCAATGACAGCCAACGCAATGCAAGGTGATAAAGAAAAATGTATGAATGCCGGTATGGATGATTATCTAACGAAACCTATCGAGCCAATGCTCGTGCTTAAAAAGTTAACGTTATGGATATATAAATAAAATCAGTATTGAAGCCTTAGCAGTAATACGATTATCGCTCGAAAAATTCACTTGCAGGTATTATTTTCAAACGTAAATACACTTTTATATTTTGAAGGCTAGTAGATTGC
Organism: Alteromonadaceae bacterium; assembly: GCA_047621305.1. Classification (GTDB taxonomy): domain Bacteria; phylum Pseudomonadota; class Gammaproteobacteria; order Enterobacterales; family Alteromonadaceae; genus Colwellia_A. The sequence goes on from JBLHNB010000028.1 coordinate 53,561, forward strand.
TACTGCCATTCATTACTTGATTGATGTCGTAAACACCATGAATAATTAACAAGTAAAAGATTTGGGGATATAAATATTTAAACCCCGTTAACAGCCTCATCACACTAACAAAAGCTCATTATTCATTACCCTTTAAAGAATGAATAACCGGGCTGTTAATGTATTGCCGCAAGGGTAAATAACAAGCGATAAACGACATCAAGGAGATCAAACCTAAGGTTATTAAAAATATCGGAAATAACTGCCAAGACAAATAAGAAGTGAATAGTTTATTAAAAAGATTACCAATCACTAATAACAATAAAATACTTGAAATAATACCGAGGAAAATAGAACGGCTATTATCTTTAACGATGAGTAATATCAGATCCCATTGTTTCGCACCAACGGCCATTCTTGTACCCATTTCAAAACGTCGCATTTGAGTCGTGTAACTAAGTATTCCGTACGAACCTATAGCTGAAAGTATAAAGGTGATTATAGCCAAAGCTGCTGTTGTCGTTGCGGTAATTGTTTGGGTAAAATAAAAATTATTTTTCATCATACTTAGTTGCTGATAATCAAAAACTGACCAAATACTAGAGCTAGATTTTATTATTTGAATAACTTGTTTTCGTGATAACGTTTGCTCATTTTTAAGTTTTATAAGCATGTCCGTTGACCAAGGTTCAACAAGAGGATAAAAACGTGTCGGTACATTACTTTGGTTAGGTAGTTTTATCCCATTAACGATACCAACAATAGTGTAAACCTCACTATTTCCTAGCTTAACTTTTAAACCTAAAACTTCACCGTTACCTTTCAATTGATCTGCAAATTTTTCATTAACAATAACAATTTTGTTTTGATCTTTAAAATCTGCCTCAGTAAAATATCTTCCTTGTAGAAGTGGCTGCTTGATCATTTGAAAATACTGGTGGTCTACCTGTCATTCCGCACTTAAATCAGCATTAAATAATTCCTTATAAATCAAAATACTAATAATATTATGAAAAAAATACTTGACGCGGATCCCAGATCTTGATCTATTACTCTCTTTTAAGAGCAATAAATCATGGCTTACCCATTTACCAAATCACTTGAGCACCACGGATTAGTGGCA
>JBLHNB010000029.1:0-54657 GCA_047621305.1 Alteromonadaceae bacterium
CCATAATTTTCGGGTCGCCAGTACCAAATAACGTAATTGTTTGGAACGTCATGATCATACCAATAACCGTACCTAATAGACCCATTAGAGGCGCTATAGCGGCAAACATTTTGATAAGGTTAATACCCCGGTCAACTTGTGGTGTTTCACGTAAGATACCTTCATCAAGTTTCAGTTCAAGCGTTTCAGCATCAACTGATTTGTTGTCATGATAGATTTTTAATAAACGACCTAGGGGGTTGTTTTCATTAGGTTGGTCAAGATTTTTCTCTTGAGCTTTAATTTTTGAGCTCATAGAACCAAGCACAATCAAACGTTCAAGTGCAATTAAACAACCAATAATAAGTAATACTGTGATTGCATAACCTACTTCTTCACCTTGATGATAAAATTCCATCAGAGTACGTTTACGTGTTTCTAATGCTAATATACCACCTTGAGATGGATCAACATAAACACCAACATAACCAGAAGACGTATTAAAAAAGTCAGCGGCTGTTTCAGCAATGTAACCAGCAGGTTGTTTTGCTAAAGGTTGGATTTGAGCCACTTCATCATTGTACGTTAAATAACCACCTTCAGAGACAAGGTTAAACGTACCAATGCGGGTAACATTTTGCGTAACAGTAGAACCATCAAGATTAGTTACTTCAGCAGTAAACTGCGAAACTTCACCTGATTGCGTCATTTCAGTTTGCAAAGCAAACCATAATTCTTCTAAATCTTCTAAGCTAGGAATTTCCTTAGAGTTAGCGATTCGACTTAACGCTTCACCACGACCAGGATATTCAGCACTTACAATAGAAGTAGCTACTTTACCGTAAGCATCAGCAGCTGCTGAACGACTTACACCAAACATTTCACCTAAAGTACCTTTAGCGTTATCCAATTCAACTGCTTTTTGAGATAACGTAATTTCGTTACCAGCATATGCTTTAGTTAAACGCTTATTACGTGCTTGTTGGTTAGCAAGCTCTGTTTTCGCTTTGTTGAGTAAAGCTTGTTTGTCAGCGCGAGCTGATTTAAATTCATCTTCACGTTTTTTATCAAGTTTAGCGACTGAAATACGATCCGCTTTTACTTGTTTCAACAAATCGTTTAATTCATTGCCAGCAATCGCTGATGTAGCAAGTGTCATTGAAGCTGCAAGCATGACAAAATTAAGTATTTTTTTCATTATTTTGCTCCTGCCGCAAATACTGGTAGTTTAGTTAAATCCATCGGTAATTGCTTACGTGCCATGGCAATTGCTTGTTTAATTGGTTTCAAATATTCATCATCTAAAGCTTCCCATGCACGAGACTCGTTATTCCATACCCAAGCGTGTTTCATGTCTAAAGATTGAGCAACTAATGCGATGCGACCCATTGATACAAAATCAGCAGTAATCGTACGGTCGCCTAGATCAAGTTCACCTTGGTAAGCTTCAAATACTGTTCCGTAATTTGATTCAATTTGATACGCTTCAAGTACTAAGCGAAATTGCTCAGAGGTGGTTACGTTAGAATCGCTCATAATATTGCGTAAACCTTCGATACGCTCTTTACGGCTATCAATTTTCATCGGTATATCAAGTGATACAAACTTGTCTAACGTTTCAATCATCTTGTACATAAGAGGAACAACACCTTGCTTAACTTTATCGACGCCGTCGATTTGTTTTTGCAAAGATGCGATGTTTTTCACTTGATCATCAACCATACGTTGAACATGATCATTATAACCACGTAAAACATCACCTTCATCAACGGTGTTACGATATTCACCTAAAAGATCTACGGTTTGTTCGTAAATTGTATTGATCTTTTTTTGTGATTTAACAGAGGCTTTAAACGTTGTAGCTTCTGCTTTTTGTAGATTTGATAACGCATCTGCAGAAGCGAAGTTGCTTGCTGTTAATGCTATTGCACCGATTATCGTCGTAGCGATAAGGCTTTTCTTGCTTAATTTGGACATAGTTCCCAACCAATTGTTATTGAATTTTGATAACAAACAATATTGTTAACGCAAATTTAATAATCTGCCATTTATAAGTTTTAATTTCTCTAGAATAAAACCCTATAACATTTCCGGACGGCAGCTAAGCTGCCAACTAGAGATATAAAAAAAGACGATTTATTTTAAGTTTTTGTAACAAATAATCACTTCATTTCAACAAAGTATTAATACTAGTTCAATTTTATGTTATTTGTTAGCTCGTATAATAATGACTAAAAATACCTCTTAGATGAATTAAATATTTGCTGATACATGTTTTACTAATTCATTCGTAGTAAGTCAACTTTATTTACAATTTTGTTAAAGAATTACTATAAATAATTTTTTGCAACCCTTTTACACATTTTGACATAATTAAATTAATGCCTTATTCCGTATACTTCCAGATTAAAAAATTACCCGTGTAAAGTAGTAGAACCTTATTTTTATATCAAATAACGATAAACAAATCAATCTTAAGCATAGTGGTTTTTAATGTCTACATCCGTGTTATCTATTTAACGAATGTAACAACACATCATATTGTTGTTATTTCTATAACTGGTAAATAATTATCTTTATTCGCCTTTTGACGAATGACATACAAAGCGCTATATTTTGTCTAAACTAATTTACTATAAAAATAGGCAGTGCCGTTATGCGGATTTCAGACGATATTCATAATTATTATGAAAAGTTGGTCACACAACACTTTGCAGCTTTAAAACTTGAAGATAACTATGACGAAAATTTTGTTGCTGATTTAACTTGTGTTGTACTTAATCAATTACCCACTCGTTACTTCAGACATGAAGTTGACATGGCTTTTTATTTACCAGCATCAGAAAGGTTTGAAATGGAAAACAATGTGAAGGTCGCTGTAAGTAAAGCCCTTGAGTTTATGAAAGATCATATAGTGTAAAAACATTAAGCTGTCATTAAAACAAAAAATAGACGGTGTTAGTTGAGTTTTTCTGCCTCTAATAACTAAGGGCAGACAAATAGGTATTACTTATTGTCTGCCCTACTATACTAGAAATAATTTATCAAACCTTTAATAAGCATTAAAAAAATAAGAATTAAAAACCTTAGAGCGGGCATTGATTACAAAGAATGTTGAATACAACTAATTACTAATATATTCACGAAAATCTTCCAGCCTATCCTCATAATGCCGCCATTTACCCACAGCATTGGCATGTAATGGCACTCTAACTTGAGCCGCACTAGATGTTTTTACTGCTTTTTGAGCTTTGTGAAAATCTAAACAGCTATCTTGCCAAGATAAATTACAAGCTTGCAATAACGTTGAAATGGTCTCTTGTGGCGCAGCAACCAACTTTTCATATTCGACATCATAAATACCTTCAGGAATAATACTATGCCAATACTCCATAACTTGCTGATAAAGTTCGTAATACTGTTTTATTTCTTTGAGATCATAAGCAAATCTCTGGCTTCCTGAAAATAAATGTTTGAAGCAACTAAAACAGGTATCTATAGGGTTTCTATAAGCATTTACAATAATAGCATTAGGAAATAAAATGTTAATTAATCCAATAAGCCAAAAATTGCCAGGGAGTTTATCAATGATAATTTCTCGATTTGCCTTTGATGATACGGCGCTGATATATTGGTTTCTCATATCAACAAGCTGCTGCTCTTTGATGTTTTTTAAAGTGCGGGGATAAGGTAAGTTGGTCATTTCTTCAAATGCAGAAATTAATTCAGGTAAAAGCGTTAATTCTCCCATACCTTGAATATCAGAATGAGATGATAAAATTTGTTCAACCAAGGTTGAACCTGCTCGTGGCATACCCACTATAAATATCAGCGTAAAGTTATCCACCTTGGGTAACGTTAGTTTTTCCAAAAACTCTACTGAAAAAATGTTTTTTATCAGTTCAAAACGCTTCTGATCGTCTTTTATATGATACTGAAAATGACTACGCTTTAATTTATTAGCTGCTTGCCAATAATTAAAAGCTTGTTGATGTTGCCCAATATCTTCATTTACTTTCCCTAAAGCGAATAAGAGTTCCACTTTATCTTTAACGATCTGCTTGTCGCTTGCTTGATTATTAATCGCCGCTAACGTTTTTTCCATTTTCGCGATATAACTGTCATTAACAACAAATGTTTTAATTCGTGAGTAATTATAATAAACAGTTGCTGCGTTTGGTTCTAATGATAAGGTTTTTTCAAAGGCACTTTGTGCATCCGCGAGTTTACCAAAGTCTCGATATAACAAAGCTAATTTATAAGAAAAGTAGGCTTCTTGATTAGGTAATGCTACGCCAGTTTTTAATAACGTTTCTGCTGAGTCGACATCATTAAGTTCAACATAACAATCTGCCAATAAGACAATATATTCAGGTTTGCTTTTATGGTTCAAATGCAGTTCATTAAAAACAACAAGTGCTTCGTTAATTTGCCCTAAAGCAGCTAAACATTGTCCCTTGCCTTTGAAGAACTTCTCTTGTCCATTATTTTTAGAAGCGCCATATTCATATAGCCCTAGCGCTATTTTATGTTCTTTGTTTAACCGATGAGCTTCCGCAGTAAAATAAATCACATCGGGTCTATTTGGTACGAGTTTTGTGAGTTCGCTGAAGTATTTTATCGCTTTTGATGCTTGTCTGGTTTGCATCATTTGCTTACCCAGTTGCTCCAAAATATCAGTTTGCTCTTTTATAGAAGGTGCTAACTGTAAAGCTTGATTAAATGCAAGTTCAGCAGCGATAACATCTTGTAAATTAACATGAATAACAGCTAGTAAATGCCAAGCTGAAAAGTTAGATTTATCAAACTTTGTTAATTTAAGACAGTATTTTTTTGCTGTTTCCAATTGCTTATCTTGGAGAGATGTTAATGCTTTTTCAAATAACTTTTTAGCTTGTAAAGATTTAGGCATGGAAGATCACGTACAGTTTTTTATATAACGTAGGGTATTATAAAGCGAAGTGAATTTCGAACATTATTAAAATTAACAGCCACTACATTATCGCTAAACGTTACATTTCATTGAAAAATCAGTAGCTATCATCTTAAATCAGGAACTAACATCGCCTTTTTACTTAAAACACGTTATGAATAAATGTTATCGAACTGACTGTACCAGAGGGTAACGTACTTTAATTAGAGAAAATTTAAAAAAGTATATCATTCCTTTTTTTGACTGATCAATATTGCTTTGATTTCTGCTAAGTCCTTTTCAATTTTATCAATTTGCGCTCTACTTGCGGGTTCTCCTCCTTCGCCAGTTTCACCATGAGATTCTGCTCTATAATTATCATGTTCTTTACTCATCACTTCTAAAATAGTACCTACCATCATATTTAAAAAGATAAAAGCCGTTAAGAATATAAAGGATAAATAGTAAATCCAGCTCATTGGGTGAATGATCATTGTTTCATACATCACATCGGTCCAATCTTCAAATGTTGCGACCCTAAATAATGTCAACATCGAAATTGAAACATCACCCCATAATTCTTTATTAATGGTACTAAATAATATGCTACCAACAGCAGCATAGATATAAAAAATAACAAACATTAACAGGGCGATATAGCCCATCCTTGGAATAGCTTTAAGAAGTGCGTTTATTAATATTCTCAGTTCAGGAACCATTGAAACTAATCGCAAAACTCTAAATACACGTAATAGTCGAGCTAACAAAACACCTGAACCGCCTGCGGGGATCAAGCTACCAATAACAATAATTGTATCGAAAACGTTCCAGCCACTTTTAAAAAAGTGTTTTTTATTTTTAAACGCTAAAAACCTAATAGTGAGTTCAATGACGAAAAATACGGTTATTGCACTATCTAAAAAAGATAAAACACTAACAACTTCTGGCGATAAATCGTGAGTTTTTGCACCGATCATCAGGGCCGACATGATAATGACGGCTATTATAGACCATTGAAAAATACTGCTTGAGTCAATTTTTTTTAGTTTACGTTGAAAGCGAAAGATAAATGAAGCCAAGGTTATGTTCTCTATATTAAGACTAAATAGTGTAGATACGATAAAAATTCAGATTAAAGTTAAGCAAAAAAAAAATCTAAAACAGGTTAAGTAACTTGGTCACCCACAAATGGGTTAGTTCTGCGTTCCTCACCAAAAGTACTCATTGGACCATGACCAGGAATAAAGCTGACATCGTTACCCAACGGAAATAAATTTTCGCGAATAGATTTGATTAAAGTCGCTTGATCCCCTCGTGGAAAATCAGTTCGACCAATAGCGCCTTTAAATAAAACATCACCCACTTGCGCTAGTTTAGATGCACGATGAAAAAAGACGACATGCCCCGGAGTATGTCCCGGACAAAAATAGACTTCTAGTTCGATATTACCAAACGATACAATATCATTTTGAGTTAACCAACGGTCTGTTTCAAAATGTTCTGCATCAGTAAAACCAAAATGCTGTTTTTGTTCTGGAATTAAATCAATCCAAAATTTATCTTCTTGATGAGGCCCTTCTATGACCACATTATATTTTTTTGCTACCGCATCAGTTGCTCCAGCATGGTCAATATGAGCATGTGTCAGTAAGACTTTATTTAAAGTCACACCAGACTTTTCAATCGCGGCACTAATAAGATCAATATCACCACCGGGATCAATTACCGCACCTTGCATTGTTTCATCACACCAAAATAAAGTGCAGTTTTGTTGAAATGGTGTTACTGGAATGATTTTGTATTGCAACATGTCAAAGTACTTCCTAATACGTATGGGGGATCACAACTGATATTATATTGTGTCATTATCTTAAATTCCAAGCATTCATTAACTTAGCTTAATTTAAATATTTACAAAATTGAGAAATCATTAATAACATTTAATGAAAATTACTTTGCTAACTGATCTGAACTAGGTAAGCTCAACGACAAATAAAAACAATAAATAGTATTATAATATGGCTACAAGAGATTCTTTTCATTCACGTATTGGCTTTGTATTAGCAGCCGCAGGATCAGCAATTGGTCTGGGTAATATTTGGGGTTTTCCCACACAAGCAGCCAATAATGGCGGCGGAGCATTCTTATTTGTATACCTCATTGTTACCCTCTTGCTCGGTTTACCGGCATTATATGCTGAAATTTATATTGGTAATCAGGCCCAAAAGAATCCGATCAGTGCTTTAAAAGAAGCTTGTAAAGATACCTCGGTAAGATTAGGGAAATATGGCGGTTTAGCAGGGATGACGGGCGCTATCATGATGTTAAGCTTTTACACCATTGTTGCTGGTTGGATGTTTGCTCATGCACTTGCCCCACTTGCCGAACTTTTAGGGCTTATTGATATATCTCAGTGGTTATCAACATCGAGTACACAGCGAAATATACTCTTTACGCCGTTATTTATTTTGTTGGGAGCTGCTATTATTCATCAAGGAGTCAATGCCGGTATTGAAAAATGGTCCGCGCGTTTAATGCCACTATTATTCGTTATGCTCATTTCATTAATCATCTACATATTAAATCAACCAGGAGCAGAAAAAGGCTTAGCCTTGTACCTTATTCCTGATTTTTCGCAAGTTACTAACCCTAAACTGATCATTTCTGCGATGGGACAAGCGTTCTTTTCTCTTTCTATTGGTGTAGGTGGCATGATGGTTTATGGCTCATATATGGAGAAAGGTAAAGACATTGGTAAGTTAGTTATGTCGATAACAGCACTCGATACCTGTATTGCTTTTATGGCTGGTTTACTGATTATTCCCGCTATATTTGTCGCACAAGAAGCGGGTGTAGAAGTCTTTAAGGATAATCAGCTCATTGGCGAAGGTCAGTTAATCTTTAATGTATTACCACAACTCTTTAATAAAATGGGAGATGCTGGTCTTTTTGTTGCTAGTGGTTTCTTTATGCTACTTTCCATTGCCGCATTAACGTCAACAATTTCTTCTACTGAGGTGCCTGTTGCTTATTTAGTAGAAGACAAAGCCTTCACTCGTAAAAAAGCCACGTGGTTAATATCATTTATTGTACTTATTGCCAGTATGATACTGGTCGTATTTTTCGACAGTTTGTTTGCTTTAGTTATCCGTGTATTAACCACCATCTTGCAACCATTAAGCTGCTTATTTTACTTTATTGTTGTGGGTTGGTTATGGAAGCGTGGTAATAAGCTAAGAGATGTAAGTTTACAAAAAGGTAGTAAATGGATGCCTTTGTGGGGAAATTATTTACGTTATGTCTGCCCTGTGTTATTAAGCGTAGTGTTTGTAAATGTTGCTATTCTTAACTAGAACACCTTATGTAAGATACTAAGCTCGAGAATATGAAAGCATAAAGTTTTAGCACTTTATGCTTTTTTATTGACTTTATATTTTATTAAGGTCAAATACTTACGTTATTACGACCATTTTTTTTAGCTCGATATAAGGCCTGATCGGCAATTTTTAAAGTCTGTGTAAAGTTTTGTTTGTTTTGTCGATCAGCAACACCAATTGAAATATTGACGCTGACCGTTTTTAAATCGTTATTTTTCTTACTATCACGTGCCTGTTTTGTTGCTCGTTGTGGATGACGAATAACAATTTTATAATCAGCGATACTTTGTCGAAGACGCTCAAGTTCATTCAGCGTTTGCTCTTTATCCTTCCTTGAGAATACAACCGTGAACTCTTCTCCACCATAACGAAAAACTTTACCGCCATTTTTAACTTGCGCCAGCTTACTTGCCACCAACTTTAATACTTGGTCACCAATATCATGTCCGTAGGTATCATTAAATTTTTTAAAATGATCGATATCAAGCATAGCAACCGTATATTTTCGGCCCAAAGATAATGATAATTGATTCAGTGCTCTACGTGATGGTAATGCTGTTAATTCATCACGATAAGCCAAAAAGTAAGCGTCGATAACAACCACTAACAAATAATAACTCACTAAAACAGTTAAAATAATACTCCAAGGTAATACCAACCATTGATAATACTCTAAGCACCACACCAGATAACTTATTAACAGTGCTATGACTAATAAACTGCTAGTAGAAATACTGCGCCACACCAATAATAAGCCAATAATAAGCATAGGTAATTCAATTATTAACTTAGCTTCAAAACCTGTAGATAGCTGTTCAACTTTAAGATATTCAATCAGCCAAACATTGATTATTTGCCACATATAGGCTGAAAGACCACAGCAAATAAGTGCAATAATACGACCCAAACCATGTATTGATATCACACCACGGTCTTTAACTAACGATAAAAAACCTAACACAAAAATACCACAAAGAAATAACCAGGTTGTATGAGAGTTTAACCAAGATGACCAATACAGTGCATGATTAATGCTTAAGTAAAAGAATGCCCAAACGGCACTCAAAAATGAAAGTCGACTACGACTAAATTGTGAAGAGAAAATGATCGTGATGATAAGTAAACCGTAAAGTGCTTGCTCAATAATATTTAACTGTGTTTGCCAAAAAAATTTAGTTTCAAGCACAGCATAAAAAATACCCGCAACAACAATACAGCTAAAAAAAGTGGCTTTTAAGCCTTTTACAATACTCAACAAGCTAAACTCCAGCTTTAATTAATAAAGATTATTCAGCTAATTCAATCGAACTAGCTTGATCAGGTTTTAATTCAACCTGTTCTATTTTTTCAAAGCGACTCGATATCTTATCTGCCGATGTATGGATTTGTTTAACATCATTAGCCGCTTGGTCAATGTGTTTAGCCAGATTATTAAAACGACCTCGAAAGCGATTAAAGTCTCCAGCTAATTGTGATAAATGCTCTTGGATCACATGAATTTGCTTACGTGTTTCTTCGTCTTTTAATACTGAACGCGATGTCGTTAAAATGGCCATTAAAGTCGTTGGTGAAGCCATCCAAACACGTTTTTTATTTGCATAGTCGACTAAGTCACTTTGGTGTGCATGTATTTCGGCAAAAATAGCTTCTGCTGGAATAAACATAATTGCACCATCGGCGGTTTCTTTATCAATAAGATATTTATCGCTGATATCATTGATATGTTTTTTGATATCAAGCTTAAACTGTCGCTCTGCCGCTTTTCTATCAAACTCTCCTAATTGGTTGTCAGCCATTTTTTTGTAGCTTTCAAGGGGGAATTTAGAGTCTATAACGACATTTCCTGTCGGTTGAGGTAAAAACAAAATACAATCGGCAATTTTGCCATTAGATAAGGTATGTTGTAAAGAAAAGTGCTGTTCAGGCATCACATTACGAATCAGTGCGGTTAACTGCACTTCACCAAAGGCACCGCGAGAACGTTTATCTGCAAGCACTTCTTGTAAACTCACAACATTGGTCGAAAGTTCGGTAATTTTTTTCTGAGCATCATCAATCAATGCCAATCGTTGCAGAATGTCATTAAAAGTTTTAGTCGTTTTTTCAAAACCATCTGCGAGGCGTTTTTCAACCTGACCACTAATATCTTTTAAGCGGTTATCTGTTGACTGCGTCAGTTCATCAATACGTTTCGCCATTTGATCACTGGATTGCAACATAGTTTTGGCAAGTTCATCACGATTATTAAGTGCGGCTTTATTTAAATGTTCAATTAATTGGTCAACCGCTTTTGATTGGTTTTCGTTAAAATATAACTGATGTTCATTCAATTTTTTAATCAATTGTTGGTGGCTTTCATTTAACGTGAAGTTTTGTTTTTCATTTTGCTCTGAATTTTGACGTAACAGCTTCATTTTGAGATCAGATATTTGTTGCTCAAAATGCATTTTCAGCTCTGCTTGTTGATTAGCAAAGTGTTGGTTATTTAAACTGAGCTGTTGTTGATACCTTTCGAACATCTCATTAGACAAAGTTACCCTTTCCAATGTTTTTAATGATATTTCACTTTGATCATTTTTACTTTTTACTAGCTGACGCACTTGTAGCCACAATAGAATAATCACAACAATGATAAAACTAAGTAAAGTAAAAAATGTTAAGTCGACAGGAGTTAAAGAAAGGTTTTCTAAAATAGGCATTACTACAACCATGCACTGTAAGTATGAACAGTTATTAAAGCATGATTGAGCTTCAAGGTTAACTTTTATCTAAAAATAATTTTATCTATGTGAAATAACGATAACTAACATTATGCTACGTCAATATTTCCATCATCAACACGGTCACCAACTTTGTTAAGGATCTCAACTTCACCATCACAGACCGCTACGATAGACTTACCGTCTTTAAACAACTCAGGAATAACCACTCTACCACTAGCGCTCTGAGGAAAAGTACAGACCTTGTGCATCAATTCCAAAGATATATCGCTGTAATATATAATAGTGACGAGACGTGATTGATTATCTGACATAAATTCCTTGAATATGATTGCCAATAACAATAATGCATATTAATTTATAGACAATAATTTAGGATTTGTACAATATACAAGCTCAGGAGAACAGCAATAAAAACACCTTTCCTCACAAAAAAGCATTTTTATTGTTCATTTTTTATTAATTAGCAAAAGTATTTAATCGCTAAGGGCTCGTGTTTTTTTCCTTAGCTTAATTGTTTATCTTTGCAGAGGTCTTCATATATTTATCTAACCAATTAAAAACCTCTTGATACCAAAATTTGAGATTATCTGGGTCACGAATATGATGGTCTTCACCTGGAAACATCACCAAACGACTATCAATACCTTTACGTTGTAAGGTCGTAAATGCGCCTAAGCTTTGTGCATAAGGTACTCGATAATCCAATTCACCTTGAATCACTAGCATTGGGGTTTTCCAGTTATTTACAAAAGCTGATGGATTAAATTTACTGTAGTCATCACTGCCTTGCCAAACAGGACCACCCATATCGTGTTCAGGAAACCAAAGCTCTTCTGTTGATGTATAAAAACTGGGCATATCATAAAGACCGGCATGATTAACTAGGCATTTAAAGCCTTCAGGCCAATGACCTGCAATCCAGTTCATCATATAACCACCATAAGATGCACCAAGCGCACACGCATTATTAGCATCTAACCAAGGTTCCGCTTTTACAATATAGGCAAGACCCTTTTGTAGGTCTTCGAGGGGTTTTCCGCCCCAGTCACCAGCAATTGAATCGGTAAATTTTTGCCCATACCCCGTAGAACCATGAAAATCGATCATCACCACGCCATATCCTTGAGCTGCCCATAATTGGGCATTCCAACGATAATGAAACATGTTACCAAAACTTCCCTGCGGACCACCGTGCACTAAAAAAGCAATGGGGTATTTTTGTCCCTGCTGATAATTAGCCGGTTTTAACCAATAACCATGAACATCTTCATCTTGCCAGCCTTTGAAACTAAATTGTTTATATTCAGCCATACGTATATCACTAAGTTTATCTTTATTGACATTTGTAAGCTGCTTAACACCATAACTATCTCTGTTAATTACAAAAATATCGGTTGGCGTATTTAAACTGTGGCGAGTGAAATAAATCTTGTCGTCGACAACAGCAATATTACTGCTAGTGCCAACGTTATACACTGATCGTACATCACCAAATTCAGGGTTGATCTCAAAGATACTCTTTTGCCCGATATCTTGCGCAGTAACATATAGGGTGCGGTTATCATCAGCAAAAATAAGCTCGCTTACTGAGCGATCCCACTGGTTAGCAATCGTGCTGATGTTGCCTGTGGTATTATCTCGTACTTTTATGCTAAATTTATCTGATTCGTAACCTGGTATGGTCATCGCCAAATAGGCTAAGTAACGACCATTTTTGGAATAAACAGGTTTAGCATCCCATGCTTTATTGTCTATCGTAATATTCGTTAGTTTATTCGTTGTTAGATTGACTTCAAATAAATCAAAATTTGTTGTCCATGCCTGTTCTTTACTTGGCGCTTTTGCCGAAAAAACAAGATTTTTAGCATCGGGACTAAAACTAACTTGATCGATCCCTGCAATATCAGCAAACCAATCAGGGATAAGATCTGTTGCAACTTTTATTTGCTTTCCATTTGTTTTTTTAGCTACAAACAAATGGTTTTTATACCCTGTATTCCATGTATCCCAGTGACGCACCATTAACTGATCATATACACGTACATTATGCTTATTGTCTTGATCTTGTGTTTGTGCTGCCAAGGTACAAGAAAAATCACTGCAACCGGGCTTAACAGTAATTTCTAAGGCAAAAGATTCTTGGTCATTTGCAACAACGAAACCATTCACATCAAGGGGTAAGTTAGTAATTTGTTGCGCTTCTCCGCCATTTAATGCCAATTGCCAAACTTGCGAACTACCACTACGGCTTGATAAAAAATAAAGACTTTTACTATCTGCAGCATACTGCACATTACTTTCAGCCTCTTTATGAGTGGTTAATTGACGCTCATTCCCTGTAGCTATGTCTCTAATGTAGAGATGATTGTCAGATGATTTTATGCCTTTTTTAAGGCTATAAACCAAATTTTTACCATTAGGTGAAACCACCATGGTTTGAATTTGATTTAATTGGCTTAAAGCATCAACCGTTAGAATATTTTCTTGGTCTTGCGCACGACTTGTTTGTAAGAAAAATAAACAAGATAAAGCAAGAGGTAAAAATTTTATTATTTTCATAGAACCAACTCATATAATCCAATAAAAAGCGCTCAATTGAGCGCCACAGTTTTCAGGTAAATCTATTTAGCAACACAAGTATTTAACCTTGCAATACCGAGTAAAGAAACAAGTAAATGTACATCTAAATAGTCGAGTAAAACGTCTATTACATAGATTGTTTTTTAGCATCCATCACTTCTATTTTCTTTTTCCAAATAGCAGGACCTGTTACGTGCGCTGATTCACCATTACTGTCAACAGCGACCGTTACTGGCATATCTTCAACTTCAAATTCATAAATTGCTTCCATGCCCATATCAGCAAAAGCGACAACTTTTGCTTTTTTAATCGCTTTTGATACCAAATAAGCAGCGCCGCCAACAGCCATTAAATACACGGATTTATGATTTTTAATCGTTTCAACTGTTTCTGCACCACGCTCAGCTTTACCAATAGTACCCAGTAAGCCCGTTTCAGCTAACATCATTTCAGTGAACTTATCCATACGTGTTGCCGTTGTTGGGCCAGCAGGACCTACCGCTTCGTCGCCAATGGCATCAACAGGGCCTACGTAATAAATAAACTTATCAGTAAAGTCTACCGGCAACTCTTCACCGTTAGCTAACATCTCTTGAATACGTTTATGTGCCGCGTCGCGCCCCGTTAAAATAGTGCCGCTAAGTAACACTGTTTCGCCGGTTTTCCAGCTACGAATATCTGCTTTTTTTAAGCCATCAACATTTACACGACGAACATTTTCGCCAACTTCCCAAGTAATTTCCGGCCAGTCTTCTAATTTAGGCGGTGTTAAGTTGGCGGGGCCTGAGCCATCAAGATGAAAATGAACATGGCGAGTTGCAGCACAATTAGGGATCATAACTACAGGTTTTGAAGCCGCATGAGTGGGCACTGACATAATTTTAACATCAACCACAGTCGTTAAACCGCCAAGACCTTGCGCGCCAATACCGAGTTTATTAACGCGTTCAAATATTTCTAAACGCAGTTTTTCTTCTGCTGTTTCTGCACCACGATCAATCAATTCTTGAATATCTACCGAGCCCATTAAGCTTTCTTTAGCAAGTACACCTGCTTTTTCAGCAGTACCACCAATGCCTATGCCAAGCATTCCGGGTGGACACCAACCAGCTCCCATAGTTGGCAATGTTTTAACGACCCAATCAGCAATAGAATCACTTGGGTTTAACATCACCATTTTAGATTTATTTTCACTACCGCCGCCTTTTGCTGCGATCATAATTTCAATACCACCACCTGCAACCATATCAATATGAACGACTGCTGGCGTATTATCTTTGGTATTAATACGCGCTCCCGCAGGGTCCTTAACGATAGAGGCTCGCAACGGGTTATTGGGATTTAAATAGGCACGACGAGTGCCTTCATCAACCATTTCTTGTACGGTTAAGTTAGTTTTATCCCATTTAACATCCATGCCTATTTTCACAAAACAAGTGACAATTCCAGTATCTTGACAAATAGGGCGTTGACCATGAGCTGACATCCGTGAATTAATTAAAATTTGCGCGATAGCATCTTTAGCTGCTGTACTTTCTTCTCTATTATATGCTTTTTCCAGCGCTTGAATGAAATCTAATGGATGGTA
Source organism: Alteromonadaceae bacterium (assembly GCA_047621305.1). GTDB lineage: Bacteria > Pseudomonadota > Gammaproteobacteria > Enterobacterales > Alteromonadaceae > Colwellia_A. The sequence goes on from JBLHNB010000029.1 coordinate 15,160, forward strand.
ATAAGAGATGTATTGTAATGCATCAGCAATACTTTCAATTAAATCTTGTTGTTTGATAGTAGCCATAACTGCCCTTGTGATCCTAAGAATTAGAGACTCTTTTAACGAAAGAGTTGAAAGTTAAAAAATTGCCGATATCATACCCTGCTTGTGTTACTGCTGCCAGTAACTTATCTTGGGCTATCAGCCATTCGTCAACCTAAAAAGTGTAATAAAATTGACTGTAACTAATAATACGATAACACTTTCTATAGCGCCTCTAAAAATAGAAAGTCGTCTTGCTCCTCTTGATGTTTTTGCTCCTTTGGCGAATATACCTTGGGCAATGTGGTTAGATTCCTGTAGCAGTGATCATATCGATAGCCAATTTGATATTATGGTATGGCAACCAGCCATTACTTTAACGACAAAAGATCAAACAACCACCATACATAACTTAAACAATGAGACTGTTGAATTAAGCGATGATGACCCACTTTTTTTAATTAATAAGATACAAACTAAACTCTTCTCACCTTCATTAATCTCAGCGTTTGACATACCTTTCAAAGGGGGCGCTGTCGGTTATTTCTCTTATGATTTAGGCAGACATTTTGAGACTTTACCTGCGAAAGCCAAACAAGATATCGGTATTGCCGACATGGCGATTGGAATTTACACGCAAGCTATAGTTTTCAATCGTCACTCTAAGCAATATTATCTGGTTTGCCCTGACGATAAAAGAACATCAATTGAACAAGCATTCGCACAACAATTAAACGAGCACCTATCGAAAAAAAATCAAAACCAATTAGCCTTTAAATTAAGCTCTGCTTGGCAAGCAAATATCAGTAAAAAAGAATACGCTCAAAAATTTGCCAGAGTACATCGCTATTTATTATCTGGTGATTGCTACCAAATAAATCTTTCACAGCGTTTTACTGCGACTTATCAAGGTGATGAATTTTCGGCTTACACAGCATTAAGAGAGAAAAACAAAGCCCCCTTCTCTGCATTCATACGCTTAGAAAATTGTGCTATTTTAAGTATATCTCCTGAACGATTCTTACAATTAAAACAAGGTAAAGTTCAGAGTAAACCAATCAAAGGTACACGTCCCAGAAGCCCTAACGCCTCGATAGATGCAGCTAATGCCAGCGAATTATTAAATTCGGAGAAAGACAAAGCAGAAAACCTTATGATCGTTGACTTATTGCGTAATGACATCAGTAAAGTATGCCTACCCGGTAGTGTTAACGTACCTAAACTTTTTGATATTGAAAGTTTTCCTGCGGTCCATCACCTCGTTAGCACAGTCGAAGGTGAACTTGCTCCTGAATATAATGCGACTGACTTATTACGCGGCGCTTTCCCTGGGGGCTCTATTACTGGTGCACCTAAAATACGAGCGATGGAAATAATTGAAGAATTAGAGCCTCAGCGCAGAAGTGTTTATTGCGGTTCTATCGGCTATATTTCTGCCTGTGGTAATATGGATTCCAGTATCACAATTAGAACGCTGATTTGTCAGAACAATAACATTTACTGCTCGGCTGGTGGTGGTTTAGTTGCTGATTCAAATGTAGATAATGAATATCAAGAAACATTTGATAAAGTGCATAAAATATTACCCGTATTGAGCGCGTTATAATACAGTAAACATCCACCTTAAAAAGATCTGTGGTTTAAACTAAGAATATGACCAAAGATGAATTTTTGCATAAATTTAAATTACGACAACTAGAGCGTTCTAGCCACGGATACCGTTATGCTAGTACGCTAAGACAGGCCGCTGTTTTAATTGTATTAATTGATGATAAAGAAGAATTAAACGTATTACTAACCAAAAGGGCAATTCACCTACGCCACCACCCAGGGCAAGTGAGTTTCCCCGGCGGAAAGCATGAGCCTGAAGACATTGATTCTATTGCCACAGCCTTAAGAGAAGCCCATGAAGAAATTGGTTTGTCACCAAAATATGTTAACGTTATCGGTCAATTACATCCTTACCAAACAATTTCTGGTTATATAGTGACGCCAATCATTGCATTAATAGGCAGTGGACACCACTTTACAAAAGATGAGAATGAAGTAAGCGAAATATTTCAAGTGCCATTGCAGCATTTCTTAAACACTGAAAATCATCTGCAAGTAACCGTTTACCATCAAAGTAAACCTCACCAAGTACCTTTTATGCCCTATAATCAATATAATATTTGGGGCGCAACAGCAGCAATGCTAAAAGATTTAGCCTTGCATTTAACTTAATGCGCTCAATTTTTGTTTTCTATAGTGGTAACTTTCAGTTATTATTACCGAAGATAATTTGAAGTTTAATCACTTCCAACAAAATTAATTCAGGTTTTTTAATGATTAGTGTATTTGATATGTTTTCCATTGGTATCGGCCCATCAAGTTCTCATACCGTTGGCCCCATGCGCGCAGCAAAATTATTTGTTGATAGCCTTAATGAATCAAACCTATTAAACAATATCACACGAGTGAAATGTGAGTTTTTTGGTTCTCTTGGACAAACAGGTATAGGACATGGTACCGGTAAAGCCGTTATATTAGGATTAACTGGACATGCCCCCGAAACTATTCCTGTAAATATCATAGAATCAACACTACAAGCAGTTGTTGATAGTCAAACGATCACATTAAACGGTACGCATACGGTTTCATTCCCTAAAACGAATGCTATTATTTATCATCGCCGAAAAACATTACCTGCACATGCCAATGCAATGACTTTATTTGCATTTGATCAGCAAGATAATATCGTCTTAGAAGAAACTTATTATTCAATTGGTGGTGGTTTTATTGTTAAAGACTGCGATTTTCAAAAAGAGAAAGATAAGGCACTTTCTTTACATGAAAATATTCAACGTCCACATTATTTCACGACAGCAACAGAGCTTTTTAATGAAGCGATAGAAAAAAGTTTACGCATTAGTACTATTATGATGAATAATGAAAAATGCCTAAATGATGAAGCCACCATTAGAGTAAAACTATTAGAAATATGGCAAGCAATGCGTGACTGTATTGATCGCGGTATAAAAACCGAAGGCATACTACCTGGAGGTTTAAAAGTTACACGACGCGCTCCAGCGTTATATAGAACATTATCAGTTGAGAAAAGCAACGATCCGCTTATTGCCATGGATTGGGTAAATTTATTTGCTTTAGCGGTTAATGAAGAAAATGCAGCAGGTAGTCGAGTAGTAACAGCGCCAACTAATGGCGCTGCAGGTATTCTTCCCGCGGTTTTATCCTACTACGACAAATTTGTAAAACCCGTATCAGATGATGATTGTATTCGTTACTTATTAACCGCTGCTGCTATTGGTATTTTATACAAAACTAATGCTTCTATTTCGGGTGCTGAGGTTGGCTGCCAAGGCGAAGTTGGCGTTGCATGCTCGATGGCAGCTGGGGCTTTAACGGAAATAATGGGTGGCACACCGCAACAAGTAGAAAATGCAGCTGAAATTGGTATGGAACACAACTTAGGACTAACTTGCGATCCTGTTGGCGGTTTAGTACAAGTGCCTTGTATTGAACGTAATGCTATGGGCTCGGTAAAGGCGATTAATGCTTCTCGACTTGCCCTTCGTGGTACGGGCACGCAAAAAGTAACCTTAGATAAAGTGATCAAAACCATGTGGGAAACAGGCAATGATATGAAGACTAAGTACAAAGAAACCTCTCGTGGTGGCTTAGCCGTTAATATCATTGAGTGTTAATAGCATTAAACAAATATTGTTCAATCGTTAATAAAAATAAAGCCGAAACATCAATAGATGTTTCGGCTTTACATTATTCATTATTCATTATTCATTATTCAGTAAATATTAACGTGTCGGTAATTCAATACCGGAAAACAACTCATCTATTTCAGCATTATTTTTTAGTAATACCGCACGAGTCACAAGGTCTCTATTTAAATGAGGCGCAAATCTTTCAATAAAATCAAACATATAACCTCGTAAAAATGTCCCTCGTCTAAAACCAATTTTTGTTGTACTTGGTTTAAACAAATGACTTGCATCAATTGCCACTAAATCACTATCAAGTTTAGGATCCAATGCCATTGTTGCAATAACCCCCACACCGACACCTAAACGTACATAAGTTTTAATAACATCAGCATCCGTTGCTGTAAAGGCTATTTTCGGCTCACAACCCACACTATTAAAAGCGGTATCAAGTTCTGAACGGCCAGTAAAGCCAAAGACATAAGTCACTAATGAATATTTAGCGATATCTTCAATAGTTATATCTCGTTTCTTAGCAAGAGGATGATCAGGACGCACAATAATACTGCGATTCCAATAGTAGCAAGGCAACATTACTAAATCGTTAAAAAGATGCAATGACTCTGTTGCTATAGCAAAATCGGCGTGTCCTTTAGCTGTAGCTTCACTGATTTGTGCAGGCGTACCTTGGGACATTTGTAATGATACTTTTGAATACAGCTTCATAAAACCTTGGATAACCGGCGGTAGAGCGTAGCGAGCTTGAGTATGCGTTGTCGCTATACGTAATTTACCTTCGTCTGGCTGTGTATGTTCACGAGCCACGGCTTTTATTGCATCAACTTTAGATAATATTTCGGTAGCAATATTAATCACTTCATTACCTGCCGAGGTTACATGAGTCAAATGTTTTCCACTTCGACCAAAGATTTGAATACCGAGTTCATCTTCTAACATGCGCACTTGTTTACTGATACCCGGTTGTGATGTAAACAACCTTTCTGCCGTTGCAGATACATTGAGATTGTTGTTAAGTACTTCGACAATATAGCGGAGTTGTTGCAATTTCATAATAGTATTTCAAGTTTTCTTATTCCAAAAATATATACTTAAATGAACATATATTCCATATGATTTTTAAAAATTGTGTTATTTTTTTGAAAAAACCACTAAAAAATAGAACAAATCACCTAACTTTTACAAAGTTAAAGCAAACATTACAAGTATTTGTCAATAAAAGATTCAGTTAACTCTATGCTAATACGCCCATTTTTTGTAAACTGGTTATAGATAGCTCCTTTTTCATCTTATGAGTAAAAACTATGATCACAATAATTATTGGCCTCTTCGTTGCTTTAATCACCATTGTCGTGGTGGTTAACGGGATACAACAACATAGAGAAAAATTAGAACAGGAAAAACGTGCTCTTGCTGCAAAACAAAAAGCAATTGTTGAAGAAACCGAAGAGTTAATTGTGCAACTAGGTAATTTACCACCGAACCCTTTTATTTATAATATTCTAAATAAACGTAGCATGAATGCGGCTAAAGAAATGTCGAAAATTCTGCCTGAATCAAAACCCATAAAAAAACGTTTCCAAGATATGAAAACTCGTTTTGATGCTTCCGAAGAGATGCTAAAAAATCAAGCTGGACTCCCAGAAGAAACATTTATTCTTCCTGAAAATGAACAACAACTTGTTGGTATTTTACAATGCATTAAAAAGCTTCGATTTATGCTCAAATCAGAACGAACAAAAGGAGCATTAGATCCACAAACTTTTAGCCAACAAGATAAACGTTTAGATGCCATACAATTAAAAATAGGCGTTGAAAGTTTAGCAAAAAGGGGTAATAAAGCCTATTCAAATGAAATGTTAGGCTCAGCTAGACAATACTTCGAAAAAGCGCTACAAACATTGACAGAACACGGTTCACAAACCGAATATACCCAAAGTAAACGTGCTGAGATAGAACAAACACTGGGTGAAATCACCACAGCATTACAAAGTACTAACGCTGCTGATGCTGCGAAAAAAGCCAAAGATGAAGAAAATGACTTGGACATGTTATTTCAGCCTAAAAAGAAATGGTAGTTACAAGCTAAAACAAATATGAAGCCAGCCATATGTTTAAAAAAACAATGCTGGCTTTTTAATATCCTATTAAGTAGCTTATATTTAGCGATCTAGATTAATTATGGCCTTGTTTTGTTAGATACCTTTGTAATTACCTTACCCTCGTTCCTTCGCAGGGTAATGAAAGCCTATGCACTTAAAGCTCAAATAAGAATAACAGGTAGTGAACTATACCGAATTGGCCGCTCAAGAAATTGGCAGTTAAAAGCGAACTTAGCACAACTTGAACTCATTATTAACGCGATAGAAAGTGCAGATGAACCAAGTTGGCAATGGTTAGCTAAACATTTAAATAGCCAAAAAAAGAACCTTTCTCATGATGACTTAGTACGCATAGCCAAGCGAAATAGTGGCATTAGTATGAATCAATTAATGGCTAAAACTGACTGTACTATTGCACAGGCAAGACAAGTGCTTGACGAATTAGAAGAGCTTGATTAATTTATCTCGAACAAAAAGGCGCTAATTAGCGCCTTTTTGATTAACAAAGTAATATCAATATTATATTTATTCTTCTTTAACTTTGGTTTTAGCCTTGGCTTTTGGTTTAGTCTTTGGCTTGGCCTTAGCTTTTACCACTTTCTTTTTCGCTTCCTCAACCCATTTTCCGTCAATGTACTTTGCCGTCCAACCGGTTGCTTTACCTTCGATTTCGGTCATTACATATTGCTCTTTAACCTTTCGGCTAAAACGGACAATCGCTAAATTACCATCAGGGTCTTTAACTGGAGCATCAGCTAAGTAATAAAACTTACTTGAAATTCTATCTCTAAAGCGTTGTAACTCTTCAATTTTAGGCGCTCTAGTTTCTCTTGAGCGTGGAAAAGTATTTGCTGCTAAGAATATTCCTGCAGCACCATCACGTAAAACAAAATGGGCATCTGATTTTTCACAAGGTAGTTCAGGTAATTGTACCGGGTCTTCTTTTGGCGGCGCAGCTTCTCCACTCGCCAATAGCTTGCGTGTATTTTTACATTCAGCATTAGTACAATCAAAATACTTACCGAAGCGACCAGACTTAAGTTCCATCTCAGCTTCACAACGGTCACACTCTAAAATAGGGCCATCATAGCCTTTTATTTTAAACTCACCTTTTTCTACTTCGATACCATCACACACCGGATTATTACCACAAACATGTAATTTACGTGTTTCATCAATGAGGTAACTGTCCATCGCCGTATTACATTTTGAACAACGATGCATTGCCCGTAGCGCTTCAGTTTCTTGATCTTCTGCTAAAACACTCACCGCTTCTTCACCAGCGGTTAAGTTCATGGTGGTAGTGCATCGCTCTTTAGGCGGTAAAGCGTAACCAGAACAACCTAAGAACACACCGGTAGAGGCGGTTCTAATCCCCATTTTACGGCCACACGTTGGACAATCAATATCGGTAACAACAGGCTCGTTATTACGCATACCGCCTTCTTCATTAGGCTGATCGGCAACGGTTAATTGTTTGGTAAAGTTTTTATAAAAGCCATTAAGTACATCTTTCCAATTTGCTTTACCTTCAGCAACTTCATCAAGCTCTTGTTCCATGTTGGCGGTAAAGTCATAGTTCATTAGATCTTTAAAGCTTTCAGATAAACTGTCAGTGACAATTTCTCCCATTTTTTCAGCATAAAAACGTTTTTTATCTAAACGAGCATAACCACGGTCTTGGATCGTAGAAATAATTGATGCATACGTTGAAGGACGACCAATAGAACGCTTCTCAAGCTCTTTAACAAGGGATGCTTCACCAAAACGTGCCGGTGGCTTAGTAAAGTGCTGTGTAGGCTTTAATTCTTCTAAATTTAAAATTTCACCAACAGCTAAGTCGGGTAAATGTGTATCATCGCCTTTAGACAATTGTGGATGGACTCTTGTCCAACCGTCAAATTGCATAACGCGACCTTTCGCTTTTAAGTCAAACTTTTCTACACCTACCGTAATTGTACTCACGGTATATCGGGCAGCGGTCATTTGACAAGCAACAAACTGACGCCAGATTAAATCATAGAGTTTTTTAGCATCAGCATCAATGCCTTCCATAAATGCAGATTCTATTTTCACATTAGAAGGCCTGATCGCTTCATGCGCCTCTTGTGCACCGGATTTACTGCTATAAACTTTTGCTTTTTCGGGTAAGTAGTTCTCACCAAAACTGTCTCGAATATAACCACGACACATTTCAACCGCATCTGCACTTAAATTGGTTGAGTCAGTACGCATATACGTTATATGCCCTGCTTCATACAAACGTTGTGCTAAACCCATAGTACGTTTGACGCCAAAACCTAGCTTAGTACTTGCCGCTTGTTGCAATGTAGACGTAATAAATGGGGCTGATGGTGTACTTTTTGACGGTTTATCATCACGCTTATTAACGGTATAAGTTGCATTTTCTAATATCGCTAATGCTTTATTAGTATCTGCTTCATTCGTGGGTTTAAAGGCTTTACCATTTTCATGAGTAACATCAAGGGCAAAATCAAGATTCGTTGATGTTTTAGTATCAACAGCAATTTCCCAAAACTCTTTGGGATCAAACGCTTTTATTTCACGTTCTTTTTCCACAACTAATTTAACCGCTACAGATTGCACTCGACCTGCAGATAAACCACGCGCTACTTTTTTCCAAAGTAACGGGCTGACCATAAAACCAACAACGCGATCTAAAAATCGACGAGCTTGTTGCGCGTTAACACCCGGCATGCTTAATTCACCCGGTGTAGCAAAGGCTTGTTGAATAGCATTTTCAGTGATTTCATTAAAAACAACGCGTTTAAACTTACTGTCGTCACCACCAATAATTTCTTTTAAATGCCAGGCTATCGCTTCTCCCTCGCGATCCAAATCGGTTGCGAGATAGATAATATCTGCGCTACTCGCAAGTTTGGTTAATTCACTGACAACTTTTTCTTTACCCGGTAAAATTTGATAATTGGCCTCCCAATCGTTATCGGGATCTATCCCCATACGATTGACCAACGCCAACTTATCGCGCTTTAATTTGTATTTTGCTTTTGCTTCCGGCTCCATTTTTCGCACTTCAGCTGGTGATTTAGCCGCGACTTTTTTACCTGTACTACTGTGCGGTAAGTCGCGAACGTGACCTACGCTTGATTTTACAATAAAATCTTTTCCCAGATATTTATTAATTGTCTTCGCTTTTGCGGGTGATTCGACAATTACTAGAGATTTTGCCATATGTATTTTCATTCCTACTTAACTAACAATTTTTGCTGTCAGATAAAATTTAATTGAAATTGATTTAAAAATTGATTTAAAATTAAGCGAGCTGCATTCTTTTAAAGCAATTCTTCATAAATATTGAGTTAATCTAAAATTACTATTAGATATATCTGCAAATAAGCAAGCTGACAAGCTATTATTTTTAAAAATTAGGCTTTTTTATTCTTTTTCGTTATAAAGTGGACTACTAATTTGGCACACTTATAATAAAATTTTAGATAATACTTAAAAACACTATGCTAATAAAAAGCGAATAGAAACAGATTTGCGCTATACTCCGCTAATTTATATCAAACAAGCATCCTAAAATATAGAACCTAGTCGATATTCATGCCCCAGAGCAGTAATTGACTCATTATAAGAGAATTCATATGACAACTTCTTGGTCTCAGTTACAAACAAAACTTACGCAATGCTTATGTCCACCAGGTAATGGTGTTTTTACCGTCAATACGGCTAAAGAACGTAAAGAGCAACTACATCATGCTTTATACGGTCAATCAGACAACATTGACACCATATGGCAATCTTCACTAGAAAAGCTCCCAGAATCGTCTAACGCCGTCATTTTGGGCATTGCATCAGACTGTGGTGGTGGTATTTTGCGTGGCGCTAATTGGGGGCCACTTTTTGTACGTTCTACATTACTAGAACAATATCCTAACCTTGATGTTTTCGATATGGGTGATGTACGTGTTATTCCCCATTTATTGCACGACAAATATTTAAATGAAGCAACGCTATCAAATTGCAGGAAAGCACTCTATCAAGATGAAAATAGCCAGTATGCGGTAAGTCCGTTAACTATTACCGAAGATGTGCTTCACGACTTTTATGCCCAATTTCCAGAAAAAGGGATTTTTGGTATTGGCGGTGACCATTCAGTGAGCTACCCATTAACCAAGGCATATTTACAAGCCAAAAAGAAACTTGGCAAACGTGCCGCCATTATTCACTTTGATGCACATACCGATTTATTGGTAGAGCGCCTTGGTATCGATTTATGTTTTGGCTCTTGGTGTACCCATATTCTTGATGATTTACATGAAAAGCATCATTTGATCCAAGTAGGTATTCGCTCAAGTGGTCGACCTAAGTCACATTGGGAGAGTACCTTTGGGGTAAAACAACACTGGGCTCATGAAATTAAAGAACAAGGTGTTGACGTGATCATTGCCAACATTCTTGCTCAGTTAAAAGATGAAAATATTGATGAGCTTTATGTCAGCTTTGATATTGACGCTCTAGATGATAGTGTTGCCTCGTCAACAGGTACGCCTGAACCTGATGGTTTGTTTTTAGCAGAAACTATGAAAATATTAACCACACTAGCAGATAATTATCCGATCACAGGTGCTGATATGATGGAAATAGCACCATTTACTGATAGTTCGGGTTTAGGTCTAGAGAGTCGTAACAAAACCCTTAATGCTGGTGCAGAGATTTCTGCATTTTTAATTAAAGAAATGGCTAAGTAATATTTATTTCAGCTCTAAATATAAGTCTAAATGTAGGTTGATACGAGTGCACCTAGGCTCGATAAAGGGTTAGAATTAATACCTGATATCAGAAGGAATAATACCTTTGTCGAGGTAAACCACGACCCACAAAAAAAATGCCGCTCATTGAGCGGCATTTTTAGTAAAATAATTAACTTAATTAGTTGGCGCTATAATCTGAATATTAGTAACTTGGTATACTGAACTAGCACCGCTAGGCGTCTCAACACTCACCCATAACGTACCGGACTTAGGAAGGTCTTCTTTTTCTCCCTTAATTGTGACTGAATAGCTGTTGCCGCCATTAAGATTAGTATTACCCCAAGTAAATGATGCCGTACTTGCGACACTACCAAAACCTGCAACAGAAAACGTGACGATGCTACCTGCTGGCATAGGTTGATTATGTAAATCAGATATAATAACCGATGCATTCCCTGTTCCTTCTCCTACAATTTCAATATCTTGGCCACCTGTTGGAAAAGTAGTAACAAAGTTTGCAGCACTACCTGACATTACAAGAACGATACTCCCTCTTACATCTATCGCTGTTTCAGCTGAACAACCAATGTGGTTGGGAACCGCACAATAAAACCCATTATATTTACCATCTTTTTTGTCATAGGTTAGGTTATTGTTGTAATCAACAGGTTCTTCTAATTCTCCACCAGCCTGACCTCCGGGCTGTGTCGGATTAAAAACGCCATCTTCATTATGATCAACAAATGCTTCAGGTAAATCATATGGATTTCCACCAACGTCATTTCCCGAATAAGCTCTATCTAAACCCGTCTCATCAAAATCTCCATTTTCTCCACATGGTTTGCCAATACCACCAGTAAAAGCTGGAACTTCACAAACATCAAATCTGCCGTTACCATTCAAATCAGGAAAAGACTCCCCTCCGATAGTAGTCGCAAGAACAGTTGCTCGCCCCCCCTTTTTTTGCCCCATTGTATTCAGCGTTTCAGGCACATGATTTGGATTGTTTAAGTCGCCTAAAATATGTCCCTCTGGTTTAGGGTTTTGGCTTCTCCACGTTACTGAGCAAGAACCGTCATCTCCTGTTATACACAAAGAATTTAAGTTTTCAATCGAACCGCCTTCTGTTGTAAAGTATACAGCCGTCGGTGGTGGAGGGTTATTACTAGAATCCGCCAATCTGGCTGTGATTTGTACTTCGGTTCCATTTAAATTCCACGCCTCTGGATTTAAAATATCAGCAGAAATTGACATACTGTCTTGATCCAAGATCCCAGAGGATATATAGAGTTTATGAGAAATAGTTTCTATTGTAGGACTGCTAGTATCATCAACTGTGGCTTTCACACTAACGACACGAGATACAGTCCCTGCATTAACGGTTGTTTGAACTAAACCATCAAAATTTGAGGTTGCTACAATCGGCGTTAATAATATGTCTCCCCCATCACTAACTAATGAAAAACTTACATCGCGTCCTTTTACAGGATTCCCATCTGTATCTAATACTCGAAAGACAATAGTAGACTTTTCTGGAAGTTCAGCACTACCTGCGCCTTGTAAAGCGATATGTTGTGGTGTTGCAGAAACAAACTCAATGCTTCTGACATCTGCTGGGATAATATTTATGGTTCCCGTAGCAGAAAGATTGGTACCATTGACTGTTACATTAACTTTTATCTCATCATTGCCCGAGCACCCTTTAGCTAAATATGTCGCACTCACTTGACCTTCAGAGGTAAAAGGAGCTGATATCTCAGCAGAAGGCACCGTCTCTAAAGCGCAATCCGAAGTAAAGTTAATTTCTATAGACTCTCTAAAAGGTTCGCCTGAGTCTGCAATCAGAGAAACAGATATTTCCGATGTCCCCCCCGCAGGAATTTGTTCTCTTGAAAGTGTAATAGCTCCTTCTTTAAAGGGAGAACCACTACCTAGCTTGAAGACAATAGCTGATGAGCCTTGACTGTTAAATATTATTGAAACGGGTTCTGCGGAGTCTACTGTTGCTGTCACTTTACTAAAGCCAGCACTTCCTCCTGCGTTCAAAACAATTTTTGCTTCGCCATTAGCGTCGGTACCGCCAGTATCTGTTTCAGGTGTTTCCGATTTAAAAACGCCACGGCTAGGGTTATCTATAACAAATGTAACAAGGCTTCCAACGACAGGTTCAGTACCTTTCAGTACAGTCGCCGTAATAGTCGCAGGGCTTTGTTCTGTAACATTTTCGTCGGAAATGGTTAACGTTATAACAATAGTATCTAATGTATCATCAGGGACAGGTGTTCCACCCTCGGTAAATCCACCTCCCCCACCACAACCTACTAATGATATAAGTAGCATAATAAAACTAAAGCGTTGAAGTAGCGCCATTAAAGCATCTCCCTGGTAAATTTATTATATTAACATTAATGATATTAACTGATAATTTGAAAAAAGGTCACTAACTTAGTAAAAAAACCTGATTTCTCAGGTTTTTAATCTAATTATTTAATTAATTAATTTACAATTATATAATTATGGGTAAAGCGTTTAATTGGGCTTAGGGTTTTCCATTTTGTGGTCAATATATACCGCACATGTCATGTCACCCATAACATTCGTTGCCGTACGACACATATCCAGTAAATTATTTACCGGCAGAATGAATAAAATTCCTTCTGCTGGTATACCAATGGCAACTAAGATCATAGTAAGAATAACAATACCAACCCCCGGCACTGCCGCAGTACCAATTGACGCCATAACAGCCAAGCCAACAACCGTTAATTGATCAGCTAAGGTTAAATCAATACCATAAATATTGGCTAGAAATACCGCAGAAACCCCTTGAAATAAAGCCGTACCGTCCATATTAATGGTTGCTCCTAATGGCACAACAAAACCCGCTACTTCATTTTTAACCTTTAATTGCTCCTCAGTAACTTTCATCGTTAAAGGCATAGTAGCGCCACTAGAAGACGTAGAAAAGGCAGTAATAGCCACTTCTTTCACTTTAGAGAAAAACCATTTTGGACTTTTTTTAGATAAAAATATTAACGATAAACTATTCGTACCTATGCCATGGATCAGCAATGCAGCAACAACAATCAGAGAAAATGGGATCAGGGTTAGCAACAGCCCTGCACCTTCAGTGCCAGCAACCGTTGAGGCTATTAACGCAAAAACACCATAAGGCGCCAAACGCATGACCATCATAATAATTTTAATAGTCATTTCAGTAACGCCGGTAAGCAGTTTAATCACAGGTTCAGAGTGTTTAGGCGCCATTTGCAATAAAGCGACACCACAAATCACCGCAAAAAATATCAATTGCAACATATCAGGCTTAGCTTTACTGATTGATGCAAATATATTGGAGGGGAAAATAGCTTGTAACCCTTCAAACAGTGTCTGTTTATTTTCTTGAGCTGCCACTACTTGTGTCGTTGCCGATGTTTTGAACGATTGTTCGAATTGTGCGCGGGTTTCACTGTCTAAATTTTTTCCTGGTTGGAAAGTATTAGCTAAAACTAAACCGATAGTGATCGCTATGGCAGTGGTCACGATATAATAAGCGATTGTTCTAAGACCAATTTTATTCAGTTTATTAATATCCCCTAAGCTAGTAACACCGGTAACAATTGAAGAAAACACTAAAGGAACTAACGCCATGGTCAGGCAATTCATAAAGATCTTACTACCTACTGGCCGTATCGCCATTAAGTCCGCACTATTATAAAAGCCCGTCCATGCAATGATGATCCCTAGTGCCAGCGCAAGTAATATTTTTATAAAAAGTGAGAAGCCAAAACCTTCATTTAAAACATATAAGGCGCTGAATAATAAAACATAGCCAGCAAAGTCAACTTCCATGTTAAAGCTGAATATACTTGCTCCAAATAAAGCAACAGCGAGTATTAATTTTATAAAAACATTCATTTTTATTAGTTTATTTTGCATTTATAGAAACTCTATTATTTTAATTACCGATAACTTAACAGAAAAATAAAATTTTTATAGGAAAAACACGGGTTCTGCGAGATGAATAGATAAATCAAACGCTTTATTGACCAAAACAAAGAATAGTTCGTCTATTTATTAGTCGTTAACATGAAAAATAGAGTCTTAAGGCTATGGTTAAGGAGGTTATTACTTTTTCTTAATTAAATACAAACGCTCAACTAAGTGGCTGACATTAAACGTACGTTGCGCAAATTTTTTATCTGTCAATTCCTGCTCTGCAATACAATCGACTGTAAAGCCTGAAAACAACTGTACTACTTTTAAGGATGAAATCGAAAATGGTGGGCCTGCAAGCTCTTCTTGAGGAAATTCAAGGGAAATTAAAAATAAGCTAGTTTGATCAGAAATAAAATGAGATAGATGCTGAGCATATTGCTGCTGCATACTCATAGGTAACGCGATGAGTGCTGCTCGATCATATATCCAATCGATATTACCTAATTCTGCCGGTAATAGTTTAAAAAAATCACCTTGCCATAGCTCAATATTTTGATGTGAAAAAATAGTAAAGTCATGATGTTGGTGTTGCTGAAATGGAAGATCTTTTTCTTGAAAAAAATCACGACATGCAATCTCACTCAACTCAGATCCTGAAACCTTCATTTTTTGTGCTAACCACACCATATCAAGTGACTTACCACATAAAGGTAAAAAAACATGTTGGGTTGTAGAAGTTAAACGAGGTAAAAGAAACTGTTCCAAAAAAGGTTGAACAGTTTCTTGATGAAACCCTAAAGCATTACGCTCCCAGCATTTATGCCAAAATGAAGGTTTCATCTAATTCCAAAGTTTATAGTTAGCTTGGAAAAATGCGGTTTTTTTGCCACATTTTACTGAAGATACTTTCAACAGATAAAGAGGCTGCTTTAGAAAATTTTTCCGCTAACGTTTTTTTCGTTGCATATTTAATCGCGACAACTTTATGTAATTTATTCGCTTTTTGCAGATAATCATCACTGGTTTGAATTTCATCCACTAAACCGAGTTCTTTTGCCTTTAAGCCAAACCAATGTTCACCGGTTGCGACTTTGTCAATATCAAGACTAGGTCGATGTTCATTAACAAAACCTTTGAATAATAAATGGGTTTCTTCAAGCTCTTCATTAAACTTCTCACGACCCTTTTCAGTATTTTCACCAAACATAGTGATTGTGCGTTTAAACTCACCTGCGGTAAACTGTTCAAAATCGACATCGTTCTTTTTAAGTAAACGATGAAAATTAGGTACCTGTGCAATAACACCAATTGAACCAACAATGGCAAAGGGCGCTGATATTATTTTATTAGCAACACACGCCATCATATAACCACCACTTGCAGCGACTTTATCAACAGATACGGTTAATGGAATGCCATGCTGTCTAATCCGGTCTAATTGTGACGAGGCTAAACCATAACCATGCACCATCCCGCCGCCACTTTCTAAACGCACAAAAACTTCGTCTTGTGGTGTAGCAACAGTTAATATTGCACTGATCTCTTCTCTGAGGGAAGCAACTTCTTTAGCATCAATACTGCCGTTAAAATCAACAACAAAAACACGGGTTTCTTGCTCTTCTGCACCGTCTTTTACAGACTTTTTATCTGCTTTAGCTTTTTCTTTAGCCTGTTTTTTATCTTCTTTTTCTTTTTGCTTGAGCTGTTCTTTCGTTAAAAGATGATAAATAACGTCTTGCTCAACATCGTCAAAATGCTCTGATAAATCAGTAATCTCTAATTCACCTTTTTTATGACTTTGCTTAATAGCCGATGCAGCTATGGCAATAATAATGGCGATAATAGCTAATACGATAGTTATTGCCTTGGCAAAAAATAAACCATATTCATATAAAAAATCCAAACGTTTTCTCCTGAAAATAAGTACTTGTAGATAGACTAATACCAATCCCATTAAATTATTGCTCACTTGTACGGGTTAAAATTTTTCAGGTCTACGTTGTTCTCAATCCTCATAGCTAGCTATGAGTCAATCAAGCGCCTTGCCCAATAATATTTATCCTGCGCACAACAAGATCAAAAGCTTAATGATATTGGTATAACAATTCATCTATATATGGGGACTTTTTTTCAAATATAAAGTGATAACAAAAAGCCCTCAACAGAGGGCTTTACAGACAAATATCGGTTCAATTAAATAATCTTAATTTGAGCTGATATCCATTTCTTCTTTGATATCATTTGATATATCTGTTTGCTTGAACAATATTGGTCTCAGTGCTGCATTCTCAGAATAATAACGATTTTGATCATCAAAATGCATTGATGATTCACTACTATCTGAAGACTGTGACGAAGCCAAAAGACCATTACCTATAGGACCATCATCGGTAAAGTTAACCACAAACATCCAGCTTGAACCATAATTTAAATGATAGCCCTCGGTGGTTAAACCCGACGATAACGCTTTACCTGTTTCTGTATCGGTAACAGGCGTATATTGATGGATTTTATACATAGTATCGTCTGATTTAGCCGAACCATAAACGTTAAATCCACCTTCTGTATGTGTGCTGCCAGCCCATGGGAACTTAGTGCCGCTGCCGTTACCATCAGCCATTGTTTTTTCAGTGAATTGAATATCGCCAATCGTAGCTGTTAAAGCAAAGCCGGATGCTTCGACGTTTTGTATTGCTATTGCGAATGCTTTTAAAGCACTGCCATCATTTACGAGGACATTAGGCGTAGTTGCAGGTAATTTCACATCAAAAGGCGTAGTAAAATGAGATACTTGACTAAATTTATAAGCAAACTCTCTAAACAGGTGCCCTGCTTGACTTTCCTTATTCATTTTACCGTCCCAACTTGCTAAAGCATTACAGCCCGTAGAAATATCTACATCAGAGCCATCTTCTAGACTAATTGGCGTACTGCCTTGTAATTGACATTGCTTTAATAAATCTGCACGTACTGCTTCACCTAAGTAGGTGCGGTTACCTAATAAAGCCGCTGCTACTTCTGCTGGAGAGAACTTGTCATCATCACCTGCACTGTCACTTAATAGCTGTAATCCCATACGCGTTCTTAATGATAACGAAACTAAGTCATCACCATATAAAATGGAATACGCCGATAGCGGCTCTGCTGGATTAGTAGCCCAATAACTATCATTTGAATTTTGCACAAAATCACTACGTAACAATTTTGGTGCTTGTTCATAGCTATTTAATCCATCAGGTTCAAAAATAGAGGTATTACCCGGTAAGATATCAAACCCTGCTAGTTGCCTAGTGCCAACTAATGTTGGATCCGTACGCATTAAGCCAAGTGCAGTATCATTTAGATTAAGTACTCGAGATTTATCGATATAAAAGGCATTACCTTGGTCATCTGCATACATAGTATTCACCCACGGAATACCATTATAGTCTTTAAAGGCTTGTTGAAACTCAGAGAGATCAGACGCGAGGTTCATCGCTAACCATTGGTCAATCAAGTCTACATTTTCAGCGGCTGCATCACGTAATGTAAAAGCATGAATATTTGACCATGCCATTAATTTAGAAACTTGAGCTGGTGTTTCAATCATTAATCCGTGATGACTATAATAAAAGTCTTTCGATAACATAACAGAGCTTGCGCCCGCCTTTACTTCCACATAATAGGTACGTTTATCGATATCTTTAATTTCACCGTCAACAACATACTGTTGATTATTACCTTCAGCTAAAGAAAGTTGGTAAACAGCAAAACGACGTGATTTTGATACGGTATGTGTCCAAGCCAAGTTTTGATTAAAACCAATAAGGTTAATACCGGGTATGCCCTGTAAACTAGACCCCGTAACGTCCATAACACCAGGAATAGTATTGTGTGACTGCCAGAATCTCAAGTTACCTGTATGAGGAAAATGAGGATTCGCAAGTAATATACCTTTACCATTCTCCGTTTTATCTTTTCCTATTCCCCAACCATTAGAGCCTAAATCACCATAATTTGCATCAGGGGTAACAAAGCTCTGTGCTGTTAACTCTATATTTTGCAATAGCGACTTAGCCATCGACTGATTGGCAACCATAGCATTACTTGTTGCTTCACTTCGAGCGCCGACATAAGGCAAGTATTGAGTACCTTCACCAGGGTTTGCAAAAAAGGCTAAGTTTAGAAAGTTAGCACCACTGGCTCTTTGTGATGTAACAAAAATATAGGCAAGTAATTCTTGTGGGCTCATATCTTTGACCCAAGGTTGACCTGCGCACTCAGGTGCTAAATTTTCGACTCCGACATCAGTCAAATATTTATTATATCCAACACTATAACCTTCTAATAACGCGCGGGTATTTTCAGAAATAGTGGGATAAAGTTTTTTAGCTGAATTAAGCACCCCTAAAGCATGGTGACCAAAATCAGAAATAATATTAGCTGAATCTCCAGAGCCGATAACTTTATCAGGACCAAAATACTTAGCACGTTCACTGCGGATTTTCACGAACTGATCCGCTAAAATACAAATATTATCTTTAGCATAAGCGTAGCCAGAACCAAAAGCTAAGCTCTGCAAATTATTCGCCGTTATATGAGGTACGCCATAGGATGTCCACTTTATATTAGCATTTAATGTTCCATCGGGATCAAAGGCAACAAGTGTCGGTTCTTCAGGTATTACGGCCGGAGGAGGCGTTACAGTTATGGGTGTATCTTTATTATCACTACCACATGCAGTCAGCCCGAGTACAAGCAACAGGCTATATAATTTATTTTTTTTATTATTCACGTTAAGTCATCCGTCCAGTTGGTTGAGTTATAGGATAACAAAACAAACAAGCCTATTTAGTTTAAATTTTCATTAAAGGCGTTGATTTAATTACTATTTAGAATAAAACTGGTCAACCAGGCATGGTATTATTTATACAATAAAAAGCCCTCAAATGAGGGCTCTAAAATAACGATAAAAATCAGAAAAATGATTACTGAACAACACCATCATCTTGTACTGAAATAAGGTGTCCCATGCTCGCAAAAAAGTTCGCCACTTGGCTTTGCATCTCTTTAGTTGCTCGACCAGACATTACTGCATCAGGTGACGCGTCATTAGGGCGAGGGTCAAGAATTGAATTGTGATGTCCAACGATGAACCGAGTTACACCTGAAACCCCTTGTTCAGCATCTTGAGTTGTTTCGGATATTCCCGGTAAACCCAATAAGCGAATAAGTGGCTCAGTTCCTGCCATCGGCGAATTAGGAGCCGTATTAGTAACCGTTTGGTCTGATAAATTATCCATGCCATTGCCAACAACCTCAATCATATGAATTGGTGTATTCGTGGCAACTAGAACATCAGCATAAGCAATAGGGTCACCTGAGTCGGTCACCGTTTGTGATGCAAACGTAAATTTAGCGAAAACGGCATCCATACCAGCACGTTGGCTGTCATTTAGCATGTCATTGTAAAATGTTTCATAAGCACTCTTAAGTTCATCTTCAGAAGGCCCTTCTGGATGTATAGCAGCAACAAACGCCTGGAAGTCAGGTGATGATTTATAAGTTAAGTTTGATTTTATTAAAGATTCAAATGCCGGTGATTCAATACCAAAATTTGCAAGCATCATACCTGGCATAGCTAGTGAAGTACTCGCCACTTTAAATAAACCATCAATTGCAGGATTTAGCGACGTATTTGCTAAACCAACAAAGGGTATGGCATAAATTGCCCCTAACGAATGACCTAACATATGCACTTTCGACGTATCAACCTTTATCGGGTTACCTTCACTATCGTTTCCACCTAGGAAGTTTAAGCCTAAACGTAAACCTAAAAGATCTGCCGAACTTTGACGCGTATTATCACGCATGGTTAACATACTTGCTAAGTTAACATAGTGAGTCGCAGATATTTGTGTTGCGTTAATGTTATCAGTTCCGTCCATGTTTACGTCAAAACCACGGCTGCCATGAAGCGGGTGATCAATAGCAACCGTTGCCATACCATATAAAGACAATATACCAGTAATAGGTAACATCACTTCTTTTTTACTCGTAATGCCATGCACTAACATAACTACAGGCCAACCATTTTCAGGTTCAATGAGCGCCGGCAAACCTAATTGAGCACGTACCCCATTAGCAACATTAATATCTGGTGTAGTCATTTGTATATCAATTGGCATCATAGCTTTTGTTTTAGGAACAGGGCTAAATTTAGTTAAATTACGCTCTGTATCTAATGCCATGATGCTGCTTAAGTCGCGAAGACCCGGCGTTGGTAAGCCACCGGCTTGAGAAATTGCCATGCAGGTACCATCAGCAACACTTAATGGCGCTTCTGGTATAGCCGCAGGATTAACCGCAGCAAGACCTGCTAACATAGCGCCGGAATCACAAAGCGCTTCCCATCTTTCGTTTACTGGCGCCATTGGGTTTTCTGCCGTTGGCACACCGGAGTAATAAGGTAAAGTAATCGAACCTTTCATCAAATTCGCGGTTGAATATAATGGCACTAGCGATGGCGGGATAAGGCCTGCCAATGCGTCTGCAACAGTTAACCCCGTATCAGCCATACCTATTGTAGGCACAATTCCTTGCCCTGCATTGGCTGCCATCATCGACTTAACCGTAAATAAAACATTGCTTGTCGATTGAGTAGTCATCGCCATCGTATAAATGAGCGAATCACTATCAGCACCAGCAGCGACTATTACTCTTTCATAACTATTAATAGCACCCTGCAACCCTAGTTGCGCGGCGTTACCTAGTGGTTTTTCACTAATATTTTGACGAACCAGTTCATACGTTGTTGAGCCAGCAACAGACTTACCATTATTATCTTGAAGTGTATTGGTTAACGCAAGAATATAGCTGGTAGCACCTTTAAAAGGCTTAAGAGGCACTACGGTAATGCTGTTTCCTTTTGCTTGAGCAACAAAGTCGACACCAAATGTTAACTCACCAACGACTTTACATGCTGAACCGCGCGTTATCGAGACACAATCTGCATCACTCCTATCCCCCCCCATAACTGTTTCAAATATACGCACAGCTGATGAGTTAAATACACTACCAGGATCTAATGTTGTTCCTGTAGGAAAATCAATACCAAGTACAAAGGGTTGAGAGATAGACCAACCATCCAGTCCATTTAGAGCGACTGTAGGGTCAGCAATATTCGTTGGGTCTACGACAGGAATATTGAGCGTACCATCTTTAGTGCCAGTAAATAATAAATCGTTAGGTGGTGACAATTTACCTTTAGATGGGTCAAACACTATACGTGCTGTAGGTGTAATTATATTATTGGTTTTAATGACTTCTTGTTGTACATCTTCGATGGATTCCCCACCACACGCACTTAAACCAAAAACACTGGCAATTGCGATACTGACCACTAGCTTATTCATAATTTCTCCCCACAGACTGGTCTTTTATATTTATATTTATATTTGAAGTTATTATTTAATGTTCGTTCGTTTTTTGAACGCACTTTCACTATAAAACAACTTGTTCGACCAGTTAAACTTAACCTAAGACTTGTGATTGTGCTAGCGCTTTTTTTTATTTATTAAATAATTTATCACTTTTTATTTAAAGAATTAAACTTTTACTCGTTTGTTACCTTAGCTCAGAGTAGAATCAGCAGCATATAAAAATCATCAAACCTGCCATATGTTTAATTATAAAATATCAGAAAACACCTTAGAAAATAAAACCATTCTTATTACAGGTGCCGGCGACGGCATTGGTCGACAAGCCGCTTTAACCTATGCAAAATTGGGTGCCACTGTAATTCTATTAGGGAAAACGGTTAAAAAACTCGAAACTGTTTATGATGAAATACTTGCTCAAGGATCTGCTCAGCCAGCGATTATTCCTTTAGATATGAAAGGAGCAACAAAACAAAACTACATCGATATGTGCGCCACCATAAACGCCCAGTTTGGTAAACTCGATGGTGCATTACTTAATGCCTCAATGTTAGGTGAACTTACGCCCTTTACACAAATTCATGAACAAATTTGGACAGATGTTATGCAAGTTAATGTCAATGCCCAATTTTTAATCGCGCAAGCGCTTATCCCAAGTTTACAGCTCGCCAATAACGCCTCTTTAATATTTACCTCTTCAGGGGTTGGCCATAAAGGTAAAGCTTATTGGGGACCATACAGTGTTTCTAAATTTGCTACCGAAGGTATGATGCAAGTTATTGCAGACGAATATGAAAATACCAGTATGCGTACTAATGCAATTAATCCAGGCGCAACTCGCACTAAAATGCGCGCTAGTGCATTTCCAGCCGAAAATAAAGAAAATTTATCCTCAGCTGAAGACATTATGCCTTTGTATGTATATTTGATGAGTGATGACAGTAAAGAGATTAATGGTAAGACCCTTAACGCGCAATAATATTGTAATCAGTGAGCATGGTAAGAGTTGTTATCTGGAAAAAATTGATCGTTAATCAACAGTAATGAAACACCATGTTTTGAAAGGCATATACTTAAAGCAGCTAACATAAGGGCGAGAACAGGACGCTAAAGCTTTGTCGCAGATATGTTAGTTATTATAAAGCCAGTAACAATATTACTGGCTTTATAATACGCACGTTTTTTACAAGGTTTTTGTTAGCGTAATTCTCTTCTTAAAATTTTACCAACATTTGTTTTTGGTAGTTCATCCCTAAATTCAACAAGTTTAGGGACTTTATAATTAGTTAAATTTTCTCGACAATGAGCAATTATTTCTTTATCGGTAATATTTTTATCTTTTAAAACAACAAAAATTTTCACCGTTTCACCGCAGGATTCATGTGGTACACCAATAGCCGCGACTTCGAGTATGCCATCATGCATCATTACAACTTCTTCAATTTCATTAGGGAAAACATTAAACCCTGAAACGATGATCATATCTTTTTTACGATCAACAATTTTAAAGAAACCATTCTCATCCATTACGGCTATATCGCCTGTCGCCAGCCAACCA
Source organism: Alteromonadaceae bacterium (assembly GCA_047621305.1). Taxonomy (GTDB): domain Bacteria; phylum Pseudomonadota; class Gammaproteobacteria; order Enterobacterales; family Alteromonadaceae; genus Colwellia_A. Next base: position 38,674 of record JBLHNB010000029.1, read on the forward strand.
TCTTTTAGCACTTCATCTGTTGCTTCAACGCGATTATAGTACCCTTTCATCACCTGTGGTCCTTGTACCCACATTTCTCCAGGCTCACCAATATCCGCTTCGCTACCGTCTTCTTTGACAATACGAATATCCGTTGACGCCGCTGGTAAACCAATACTACCGCTATAGTGTTGTTGGTTATAAGGGCATATTGTCACAAGAGGGCAACATTCAGTTAAACCATAACCTTCGATTAAACGCGTCTTAGTTATTTTCTCCCACTTTTCAGCAACAGGTCGTTGTACTGCCATACCACCACCGAGTGATATTTTAAGGTGACTAAAATCTAATTCGCTAAAACCAGGCGTATTGAGTAAACCGTTAAATAGCGTATTAACACCTGTGGTTACGGTAAATTTATATTTTGCCAGCTCTTTAACAAAACCTTTCATATCTCGAGGATTTGTAATTAATAAGTTGGTACCGCCTAGCGTTATAAAGGTTAGGCAATTCGCTGTTAAGGCAAATATATGATAAAGCGGTAAAGCGGTTACAACTAACTCTTTTCCTTCTTCAAGAACCGGTTTTATTGCTGACTTTGCTTGCTGTAAATTAGCGACCATATTGCGGTGCGTTAACATCGCGCCTTTTGATACACCTGTGGTACCACCTGTATATTGTAGAAAAGCTAAATCTTCTCCTACAAGTTTTACCGGTGAGAAGGTTAAGGTCATACCTTTAGAGATAACATGATTAAATTTAATGGTATTTTTTAACGAAAATGCAGGTACCATTTTTTTAATATATTTTACAACTAAATTGACTATCAGTCCCTTAGCCCCTCCTAATCTATCACCTAGCGAGGTTAAAATAACATGTTCAACCGGTGTATTATCTATTACCTGCTCAAGTGTATGAGCAAAGTTTTCAATAATCAGCATGGCTTTAGTGCCAGAGTCTTTTAACTGATGTTCGAGCTCTCTCGCTGTGTATAACGGGTTGACATTAACAACGGTTAAACCTGCCATTAACGCACCAAACAAGGCAACAGGGTATTGCAAACAGTTGGGTACCATAATGGCAAATTTATCGCCTTTAACTAAACCTAAATTTTGTTGTAAGTAGGATGCAAAAGCCTTAGCTTCAATCTCTAAGTCTCGATAGCTTATTTCAGCACCCATGTTAATAAACGCAGAACGCTGTGCATAAACGCCGCAATATTTAGTAAACATATCAACAAGAGACGAGTATTTATCGGGATCAATTTCAAATGGAACATTAGGAGGATAACTTTTCTCAAGCCAAATTTTGTCCACGGTGCAATTCCTTACTAGTTTTAATTATTATAATATTTATAGACACGTTTTACCAAATTTTAACTGGTCGATCCAGTTAATTTAAACACTTGTTTGAAATTAAAATATTTCAACTTAGCAACTATTCATAATTAAGTGAATAACATCAGCACAAGGTATTTAAATAAACTCGTTAATTAACCGTACTGTAGCTTGTGGTTGTTCCATATGAACATGGTGGCCGCCCTTTAATTTATGACTTATAAAGCGTTCAAATAAAGGGCCAAAATGTTTTACCCCTTTTACGACCATATCATGCCCTTTACTGCCATATATTAGCTGGACCGGTATTTTAATGTCTCGAATAAACTGTTCTGCTTGCGCTAATGTCAGACGATAAGGCGATATTGCTCTTAAACGACTATCTGCTCGCCATACAAAATGCTCTTGCTGTTGAGCTATCCCTCGCCTAATAATTAATGCAGCTTGTTCATAGTTTAGATCAGAAACTGAAACTCGGGCATTAACTGCCGAATCTTCTGAGATATGTTTACTTTTTATTTTATTTAGGCCTTTTAAACGACTCAGCATACCTTGTCTTAATTGCGTGGTCGACTGCTCGGCTGCCATGCTAATAAAACCAATAGTGTCGATCAAGGTCAGCGATTTAACCTTCTCAGGAAAAGCCGCCGCAAATGCAGATGCCACCATTCCTCCCATTGAATGCCCCACAACATCAATATTCTTCCATTGATTTATTTCAAAAAGCTGTACTAAATCGTAGACCCAGTCAATAAAATGATAATGTGCATCAAAACTACGGTGAGAAGAATAACCATGCCCTGGCCAATCAATAGCAATAACTCGTTTATTCGTAAACAAAGGTAACATCGGGAGAAAACTTGCCGCATTGTCTAACCAGCCGTGCAAACATAAAACAATATCATCACTTTCATGCCCATAGGCTAGACCATGAATGGTAAAACCTTTATGGCTATAACAGATATCTTCAATAGGTAAATTAGCTAACATTATTTTATATTCAGACTATTTCTGTTTTTGATTTTGATTATTTGAACTACGTTGCACACTACCTGATTGGTTTGTGCTACTTTTGCCGTGAATGATAATAGGTCTATTATGACGATATAGTAAGGGGGAACGCCAATGATAAGGAGAGTACATAAAAGGATCGGGGATGACATTGACATCAATGCGTTGTATATTTTTCCATAAATGCACATGACTTGCTTTAAGTACTGGAAATTTATACTGATGATCACCTATTTTACCTTCTTCAGCACTTTTTACTGTTCCTATGGCAGTAATACTTCGCCCTTTTTGATAAATAACAGGGTCAAGTAAACCCGCATAATACAAGCGAAAGCGTCCTTGAGTTTCTGTACTTGGTTTTGGCCTTGTTGATGAAGTTAACGTAAAACTCACCACTTCAATCATGGTATTGTCAGCATTATTTTTAACGTCGGCAATCACCCCTCCCCAACGCGCATATTCTCCTTTGTTACTTTGCTGGGCGGAAAGTGCAGCTAAATTAGTTACTTCAGGCAATTGTAATTTTTTAGGAATGGAAGAACAGGCACAAAGTAAAATGGCACTTAAGGATAATATTAAAATTTTCATGATTAATTCCTAATTTCTAATTTCTAATTTCTAATTTCTAATTTCTAATTTCTAAAGCTTGACCTTCAAACCCTATCATTAAAGTCTTGATAATATTTTATTTTATCAGTCTATTATGATCTCTTAGCTAATAGCACTAATGACGAGACACCTAAAGCAGACCAAATAAATACCCAAATAAATTCAGGGATCATTGTCAATTGCGCCAATGCTGCACCATCACCGAGCGAACGGCCATCTATTAGATACCAAGGGCTATATAAACTATTAACTAAAACTAAAAACCCAGTAAGCTTTAAGGCTACTTGCAGATAATAAGACTTAGGTAACTTAAATTGTGCGATAAAAATAGCAAGTAATATAGTAACAATAACGAAACTAAGTATATCTCGTACCCAAAAAACTAAAGAAAGTATAAATAAACCAATAACTAACCCAGATAAAACTTGTGCAATGCGGTGATGAACCGATGCAATAGCATAAATTAATGCTCCCCAAAATATAGCCCCAGCATACCCCATAAAGCTAATCACAAAATTTAAACCTCCATGAGTAGTGCATAAACCCGCGCCATTAGGAAAAAGTTGGATTTGTACAATACTTCCCCCCGTTAATAACGCAGAAAGACCATGACTAATTTCATGAAAATAACTTTCTAACCATTTAAATGGTACAGAAATAATAGGTAATTGTAGAATTAAAAAGGCAGCGATTAAATAAAGCCAAAATTGATACTTCTGACGAAAACTACGATCAGGCTTACTTTGTAATTCAGGCAAATAAATCTACTCCAAAAACTTGCTGTATCCCTTCTTTTTTTGATTGATTACCAACAGACTGATATGCGGCAACTGCGCTTTTATTATGTTGAGAGGGTTGATCGTATCGGTTTTTTGTAGCGTTATTACCCAAGTGATTATCAGATGTTTGCTTGTTACTTGATAAGTCGATTTGCGAAGATTGTGATTCTTGGGTAATTAGTGAAAGTTCTTCAATATCAAATCGTTGTGACCGAGGTTGTGCAGAGGGTCTTTCTAGCTCAATACGCAAAGCTGCCTGCGATTGCGGCACAGCCTTTTGCACATCATTTTTTTGATGCTTTACCAGAGGCGTATTTTGCGATACTGACGTGTTAATTTGCATACGCGTTAATTTAACAAAAAATATGAAAAGTACAAAACTTTTATTATTATTTTTTTAAATACTTAGCCTTACATATTTTTCTTTAAACATTTACGACTAAAATTTCCAGTTACAGCCCAGTAACCAGTAGATATACCTATAAACTCATTTCAACTTAATGCTTATATTTACCACAAAACAATCTAAAAAAGTCACAATAAACTATGTATTTATTACAGAAAGATTATGAGAAAAATGAAATTTTTAAATTAGTAGCTACACTTAGTAAGGTCAAAGAAAAATTAGTGAGTAAGTTTTTTATGTGGAATGAATTTTTATGAGGAATATATTTTGAAAAATAACACTGTGAGTATGATCTCAATAATTAGTTTACTATTAATAACGCAATTATACTCGCCGGTATCATCGGCAAATAATTTGGCTAGAAATATTTGTGAATATGTAGCCGCTGACGATAAAAAACGACTGCGCTCTTTTTTAAAAACACAACGTATAAAAATACGTTCTATATTTGGCGATGTAACTTGCAACGGCCAAAATTTGTTAATTTTTGCTGCGACAAGAAAATCAGAGGAAGTAGGAGAAATGATTATTAAAAAGCTGCCAAAAAAAACATTAGTGTTATTAATTGATGAATTAACAACAGTCTCCGCAACATTAGGCGCTATAGCTACAGAAAGAGCCGGTTAATAAAAATAACCTTGTAAGATTAGCAACCTAATATCATACTTTTATGCTCTTCCTGGCAGTTTTTTCCATGAAACGGTATCACGAACATAAACAGGTTGAGCATGTTCGGCACTAACCCCTTGACCTTTTGCAAACTCATTTTGACCAATAACTAACATCGCCTCAGCATGAGGAAACAATATATCAGGTGAACCGGGGTTAGTTTTAAGCACTTGAAGTTCATTCGTATACGCATCCCAACCACTACCTACACCGTAAGCTTGTTGCGTATATTTATTAAAATATGATCTTGCAAGTTCAGGTTTTAGTACAACTTCGGGTGATTTAGCTTCCATTATACCCGAGTCAGCCAACTCAAAATAACACGTGTAAATTTCAGACATACGTGCATCTATCGCGGTAATAACCTTGTGTTGTTGATGCAATTGAAACGCTTGTTGCGCCATACATTGTAAAGTTGAAACACCAACCACCGGAATATCTGCAGCAAAAGCTAAACCTTGAGCAACACCCACACCAATACGTACGCCCGTAAAACTCCCTGGTCCTCGACCAAAAATCAAACCGTCTAGTTGCGCCAATTTACAACCAGCTTCTTTTAATACTTCATCAACCATCGGCAATAAGCGTAAGCTATGCGACTGAGGACAAAGTTCATAACGACTGATGATCTTACCATTAAATTGCAAAGCGACAGAACAGGCTTCAGTTGAAGCATCAATGACTAAATAATTCACGTTATTTTTTCTCACTATTAATTTCTTTTAAAAATGTTACCGCTTGTGCCAAATCACGACTACGTTTCATTGCTGGTAAGCTTTTAAGAAAAACTTCACCATAGGGTTTATTAACGATACGGTTATCACATATCACCAAAACACCTTTATCACTGACATCTCGAATAAGTCGGCCAACGCCCTGTTTTAAGGCAATAACAGCTTGTGGTAATTGGATTTGTGCAAAGGGCTCTCCGCCTTGGCGTTTTACGTCTTCACTTCTTGCTTGCAATAAAGGGTCATCAGGCGATGCAAAAGGCAGCTTATCAATAATAACACAGGTTAGGCTATCACCTCTAACATCAACACCTTCCCAAAAGCTTGCCGTAGCCAGTAAAACGGCTTGTTGTTGTTCAACAAACTCCTCTAAAAGCTTTCTTTTACCCATTTGTCCTTGCACTAACAATGGGTTGTCAATGCTATTATTTAAAATTTCAGCAACTTGATGCATCACCCGATAACTGGTAAATAACATAAAACAAGCGCCATTACTCGCCGCTATTAATGGTATGGCCAATTCAGCTAAAGCTGACGCTCTATTTTTATCGTTAGCTTCAGGTAAATATCGGGGCACTAACAGCTGGGATTGTTGCTGATAATCAAAGGGGCTATCTAATAATAAATTATCAGCCAACTGCAACCCCAAGTGCTTAGCGAAATGTTCAAAAGTACCATCTACAGCTAACGTTGCTGAGGTGAAGATCCAGCCTGCTCCTGATGCTTGCACATAATCATTAAATTTATCTGCAACCGTTAATGGCGTTTTATGCAATACCACATGCCGAGGTGTGGTCTCATACCAAAAACTCATACCTAGTGCATCAACATCAGCCATAATTTCGTATTGCGTTAATAAATCGATAGCACGTTCAAAGCAATTATCAATAGCCTCATTACGAGAAAGACAGAGCTTAATCACTTGATATAAAAAGTCTAAGTCTGTCTTTAAGTCAATAAACGATTGATTGAAACGCTGTTGGTGATATTTATCACGCCAATTGCCACGCTCGGGATCAAAGTTAAATAACAAACGAAATTCTTGACACTTTTTAGAGAGTTTTTCCGCAGCTTTGCCCAACTGTTTGACATCGGTGAGCGTGGTACGAAATATTTGTAAAACATCACTACTTAAATCGAGTAATTGCCGAGTTGAAAATGCATCACCAAAATATTCACTGGCAATATCAGCTATTTGATGTGCTTCATCAAAAATCATTACATCGGCTTTCGGGATCAACTCACCAAAACCGGTATCTTTTAATGCCATGTCAGCAAAAAACAAATGATGATTAACCACCACCAAATCTGCATCTATCGCCTTCTGCCGGGCTTTAATTAAATAACAATCAGTAAAGTCAGGGCAATCTTTAGCTAAACAGTTATCGACAGTACTGGTAATAAAAGGGAACACTAATGAGCCCTCAGCGACACTGACAAGTTCACCAATATCACCCGTTAACGTACTATTTGCCCATGTCCTTACTTTAACAAAATCACCTAAGGTTGCCGCATCTAGTTGCCCACGAGTTTGTTGGTACTGATCTAAGCGATTAATACACAAGTAATTAGCACGACCCTTTAATAACGCTAATTGCGCATTGGTTGCTAATATTTTTTTTATTAAAGGAAGATCTTTATGAAATAACTGTTCTTGGAGGTTTTTAGTACCGGTAGAAACAATAATCTTTTTTTGTAATTCATCATTCTCAGCCGCTGCTTTGTTGGCCATTAATGCGGGGATTAAATACGCAAAGGTTTTACCCGTTCCGGTACCTGCTTCAACAATCAATGAGGATTTTTGTTCTATAGCCTTAGCAACCCCCATAGCCATATCAATTTGTGCTTGCCGCGGCGAAAAACGCTCAATAGCTTGCGCTAAAACGCCATTGAGAGAAAAGGCTTGTTCAACAGGAGTCAATACACAGTAACCACTTTAAATTAATTACCGCTCATTATAAACGTGACGAAAGAAAATAGAAGATATTTATCAGCAAATGTTTAGAAGATCTTAAATAAAAAGGTCTAGGTGATGAACATCATCGTCATCGTCTTGTTTTTTAGTCTTGGTATGGTCAGTAAACCTCTCTACTTTATGTAAAGCACCGTCTTCATTAACATCATGACAATGTTTACCTTGATGTTCTGATGTTTCTTGCTGACCATCATCTTTTTTTTTGAAATATTGTTCATGATTTTCTAAATGGTCAATATCATCCGTTAATTTATCAGTTGCCGCATTTTTTGTTAACGCTTTCACTTTTAAAGAGGCGGGTTTAATTGGCACAGGAACAACACGTGTTAGTTGTGTGGTGAATATATCCATATTACCTCCAAAGATTTGAGCCTATCTATTATTATCGGAAATTAATCGATAAACTTTACATTTAGGTATTAAGTATATCTAAATGTAATATAAGTTTCTTATTTAAAACTTGCTCAAAATCAAAATAAACAGTAATGTAAATACACATTAGAAAATAATATCAAGGCGAAAAATTAAATTCGTCAAGTTATTGATACAAGTTGACTATACAAGTTAAGTCAACATACAAAATAAACTATGAGTAAATTATGAATATGATCCTAAGCACACTACATCGCCATCACCATCATATCGATTAGCTGCTCAGGCTTATTCGCTGAGGGGCATTGACCTTTCGGCGAGTTAGACACTCATTTATAAACCCCCGAAAGAGTCAAACTCTCTCGGGGGTTTTTCGCATTTTATAGGTCTTGAAATTGTATATACAGGAATTTTTTGGCCAACAAATTTAGTTTTAATTAAAGGAAGTAATCAACATGACTACAGAAACTCGTCTACGTATCGCCATGCAAAAATCAGGTCGTTTAAGTGACGACACTCAAGCTTTACTAAAACGCTGCGGCTTAACCCTTAATGTTTCCGATCGCCGTTTACTCGCACATGTTGCTAATATGCCCATTGATGTTATGCGTGTGCGTAGTTCAGATATTCCAGGTTTAGTGATGGATGGCGTTTGTGATTTAGGCATAGTTGGTGATAATACTTTAGAAGAAACCGCCTTAGAACGTGCATTAATGGGGCAAAAATCACAGTACATTCGTACCTCACAGCTTAATTTTGGTGACTGCCGTTTATCTATTGCCATGCCAGAAGGATTTAACTATCAAGGTATAGAAAGTCTCGATGGCTTGCGCTTTGCCACTACCTATCCACAATTACTTAATCGTTATGCAAAAGACAAGGGAATTAATGTTGAGTTTTGTTTATTAAAAGGCTCTGTTGAGGTTGCGCCGCGAGTCGGTTTATCTGACGGAATTTGCGATTTAGTCTCGACCGGAGCCACACTAGAAGCTAACGGTTTAGTTGAAGTAGAAGAAATTTTCAAATCGAAAGCGTCACTTATTCAAACATCGACAGCCTTGTGCCCTGAAAAACAAAACATTCTAAACACGCTCTTGCCACGCATTCAGGGAGTCATGAAAGCTAAAGAAAGCAAGTACATTATGTTACATGCCCCTAAAGATAAAATAGCTGAAGTTAGTGCATTAATGCCAGGTAAAGAAACTCCCACTATTTTGCCTCTTGCAGGTCGCGATGATTTAGTTGCTGTACATGTAGTCGCTACTGAAACCTTCTTTTGGGAGACAATGGAACAACTCAATGCGCTAGGTTGTAACTCAATTCTTGTTATGCCAATTGAAAAAATGATGGGCTAATTGATGAGCTAATTAGTGGTTTTCATCTATTAATTGAATATTTACGCTAGGATTTAAGATAATGAAAAAAGAAATGATCAACTGGCAAAGCTTATCAACTCGGGAGCAACAAACTGCACTAGCGCGTCCCGCTATTGCAGAGAGCGGTTTATTGTCTCAACAAGTCACAAACATTTTAAATAATGTTCGTAAAAATGGAGATAAAGCACTTTATGAGTTAACTGAGAAATTTGATGGCGTGAAGCTCACCACATTAAAGGTGACTGATGATATTATTCAAACAGCTAAACAAGCATTATCAGTAAAACGTTTAAAAGCAATTGAAACCGCTTATGGACAAATCAAACGCTTTCACCAAGCACAATTATGTAACGATATCACTGTAGAAACCACTCCAGGTGTTCGTTGTACGTTAAAAACAGAAGCGATTGAGAGTGTTGGTTTATATATTCCGGCAGGCTCAGCCCCTCTACCTTCTACGGTATTGATGCTTGGTGTGCCATCACAGCTAGCCCAATGCTCTCGTACCGTTTTAGTTTGCCCGCCAGATAAAAACGGTAAACTTGCCGATGAAATATTAGTAGCAGCAAGTTTGTGTGAAATAGATGAAATTTATACCGTTGGCGGCGCACATGCCTGTGCGGCATTAGCCTTTGGTACGGCAACAATACCCGCCGTAAATAAAATTTTTGGTCCTGGCAACAAATACGTTACCGAAGCAAAAAAACAGCTTTCACAACAAGTAAATGGCTTTGCTATTGATATGCCCGCAGGTCCATCTGAGGTATTAGTAATTGCTGATAAAAACGCAAACGCTAGCTTTATTGCTGCTGATTTACTTTCCCAAGCCGAGCATGGTCCAGATAGCCAAGTGATTTTATTATCTGACAGTCGCCAGCTAATCGAAAAAGTGCAAATTGAGTTATTAAGCCAAGTAGCCGTACTTTCTCGCCAAGAGATAGCAGAACAGGCATTAATACAAAGTCGTTTGATTTTAGTCAAAGATTTAAATCAAGCCGTTGATGTTTCGAATACTTATGCCCCCGAACATTTAATTATTCAAACCGATAATGCCCACGAATTGTTGAAGAGTGTACGTAATGCGGGCTCTATTTTTGTTGGCGCTTATACGCCTGAATCTGCTGGCGATTATGCCAGTGGTACCAATCATGTTTTACCCACCTATGGGTATTCAAAAGTGATCAGTAGCTTGTCACTTGCTGATTTTTCAAGACGCTTTACGGTGCAAGAAATCACGAAACAAGGTTTAGCCAACATCGCGGAATGTATTACCGAGCTAACCGACGCGGAAGGTTTAGATGGTCATAAGCGTGCTGTTACTATCCGTTTAGAAGGCTCATGTTTTGAAGAAAATAGATCAAAGGAGTAACCATGACAACAATAGCCAATAAACTTGCTCGAGAAGAATTAGTTGATATGGTGCCTTACCAATCGGCAAGACGCTTGTATTCTGCTGGCAGCGAGTCTAGTTCACCTTCAACAACAAGTAAGATATGGTTAAACGCCAATGAGGCATCAGGCCCTGGCATTTATCAGCTAAGCAGCAACTGCATCAATCGTTATCCTGACTTTCAACCTGATAACTTAATTAACGCTTACAGTGCTTATGCACAAATAGATTCAAAAAATGTTCTTGCAACACGCGGCGCTGACGAAGGTATTGAATTAATTATTCGCACCTTTTGCCGAGCTTATCAAGACAGTATTTTAATTTGTCCACCAACGTATGGCATGTATGCGATCAGTGCAGAAAATCACGGTGCGGGTATTGTCAAAGTACCATTAATAAATAATCAGCTCGACCTTAATAGCTTAAAATCACAAGTAGGCAAAGTGAAAGTCGTCTTTTTATGCTCACCAGGCAACCCAACAGGTAACTTATTAACCGCTGATTCAATTAAATCGACACTTGAAATGTTTGGTGATAGCGCAATTGTTGTTGTCGATGAAGCTTATATCGAGTTCTCACTCGAAAATAGCACGGTAAGTTGGTTAAAAAAATATCCACAGTTGGTGATCCTTAGAACCTTATCTAAAGCATTTGCATTAGCTGGTTTACGTTGTGGCTTCACATTAGCCAATACCGACATTATTACCATGCTTAGTAAAGTCATTGCGCCCTACCCTATTTCAGCACCTGTCGCTGAAATTGCCAGTAACGCTTTAGCAAAAACAGGCGTAGAACAAGTCAGTATTCGTGTTCAAGAAACCACCATTTTACGTGAGCAATTATCTGCTTGGCTTAATCAACAAAACTGGTGCCAGCACGTTTATACAAGTGATGCCAACTTTGTGTTATTTCAAGTGAAAGATTTAACTAGCAAAACCTTCATTTTTAATTGCCTTGAACAACAAGGTATTTTAATTCGCGACCAATCAAAACAATTGCAACTGAGTAATTGTTTACGTATTAGCATTGGCAGTGAGCGCGAATTATCACTATTAAAACAAACCATCATTAATGCTTATCAAAACGTTAATGAACCTTTATCTGTAAAAGAGAAGTAACATAACATGGCGACTAACTTGAACCAGCAAAACATATTATTTATTGACCGTGATGGCACGTTGATAGAAGAGCCGATCATTGATAAGCAAGTCGATAGCTTAGAAAAACTCGTTTTTGAACCCAATGTATTACCCGTTTTATTATCATTACAAAAGAAAGGCTTTCGTTTGGTGATGGTATCGAATCAAGACGGCTTGGGAACAACGAGCTACCCACAAGCTGATTTTGATTTACCTCACAATAAAATGATCGACATATTTTCATCACAAGGTGTTATTTTTGATGACATACTGCTTTGTCCCCACTTTAATGAGGATAATTGTAGCTGTCGTAAACCTAAACTTGGCTTAGTAAGTGAGTACTTACAACAAGGTAAGGTTAATTTCGCCAAGTCTTATGTCATCGGTGATCGCGAAACTGATATACAACTTGCCGCTAACATGGGTATTCAAGGTATTAAGTATGATAGAGCAACACTCGATTGGGAGGCGATTGCTGAGCAATTACTAACACAACAGCGTGATGCTAAAGTTGTGCGTACCACGAAAGAAACCGATATCAGTGTCGCAGTAAATTTAGATAAAGTGGGTACGGTAAATATCAATACTGGCTTAGGATTTTTTGACCATATGCTGGAGCAAATTGCTACGCACGGTGGTTTTTCAATGGAAGTTAATGTCGATGGCGACTATCACATTGATGAACATCACAGTGTTGAAGATACCGCGCTTGCTTTAGGACAAGCATTAAGACAAGCCTTAGGCGATAAACGTGGCATTGGTCGTTTTGGTTTTGTACTTCCTATGGATGAATGCCGCGCTGAATGCTCAATAGATTTATCAGGCCGACCATGGCTTGAGTTTGACGCTGAATTTACTGATAGCACTGTCGGTAAAATGTCGACACAAATGGTCTCTCATTTTTTTCGCTCTCTTGCTGATTCAATGGCAATAACCTTGCACCTTTCAACAACCAAAGGAAATTGTCATCACCAAGTAGAGAGCTTATTTAAAGTATTTGGTCGAGCTCTGCGTCAAGCAATCACTGTAAATGGTGATGTGTTGCCTAGTTCTAAAGGAACACTTTAATGCCTGCGCAAAACGTTATTGTTGATACGGGGTGTGCTAATTTATCTTCGGTAAAATTTGCCATTGAGCGCTTAGGTTTTGAGGTCACGATTACTGACGATATCAATACAATCAAAAGTGCAACTAAAGTAATACTACCCGGTGTAGGTAGCGCTATACATGCAATGAAAAACATTCACGCTAAAGGCTTAGTTGCCACCCTACAAAATTTAACACAACCGGTTTTAGGTTTCTGTTTGGGTATGCAATTAATGTGTCGTTCATCTGTAGAAAGTACCAATGGCGCTATTGTTGAATGTCTTAATATCATTCCAACAGATATAAAAGCATTAGATGCCAAAGAACAACGTTTACCTCACATGGGCTGGAATACATTAACGTCAGTCAATAATCATCCCGTGTTTGCAGGTATTAACATCGGCGATTATTTTTATTTTGTGCATAGCTATGCTGCACAAGTCAGTGAATTTACTGTCGCTACTTGCTTATATGGCAGTGAATTTTCAGCAGCTATCGCCAAAGACAATTTTATCGGCTGTCAATTTCACCCTGAACGTTCCAGTAAATTAGGAAGTAAAATTATTAAAAACTTTTTAGAACTACCTATCGAAAAATTTAATTGGGAGAATCAAAAATGATGATCCCAGCAATCGATTTGATCGACGGTCAAGTAGTACGTTTATTTCAAGGCGATTATACGCAACAGACCCATTACCAAACGACCGTTCAAGAACGCCAACAAGCCTATGCAAAGTCGGGTGCTACTGTGATGCATTTTGTTGACTTAGATGGCGCGAAAGACGCAACTAAACGCCAACTTGGAACTTTAAAAACCGTGGTTAATCATCCCTCGATGATCATACAAGTAGGCGGTGGTATTCGTAGCGAAGACGATGTAAAACAATTACTCGCCCTTGGCGCTGACCGAGTAGTTATCGGTAGTTTAGCCATTAAACAACCTGAATTAGTAACAAAGTGGTTAAAAAAATACGGTTGTGAAAAAATCGTTTTAGCGCTAGATATAAAGATTGATGCTTTTGGCAATAAAACGCTACCTACACATGGCTGGATTGAAGACAGTGGTGTAAATTTAGAGGATTTACTTGCTCAATATCAAGATGCTGGAATTAAACACGTATTATGCACCGACATCAGTAAAGACGGTACATTAACGGGTACCAACATTGACCTGTATAGTGAGGTTTGTGCTAAATATCCTGATATTGACTGGCAAGCTTCTGGTGGTATTGGTAGCCTTGACGATATTAAAGCACTCATACCAACTGGCGTTAGCGGTGTTATTTTAGGGCGTTCATTACTTGAAGGTAAATTCACCCTTGAGGAGGCAATTGCATGTTGGCCAAACGCATAATTCCGTGTTTAGATGTTCGTGATGGCAAGGTCGTTAAAGGTGTTCAATTTCGTAATCATGAAATAATTGGTGATATTGTACCGCTTGCACAAAAGTACGCTGAAGCCGGCGCTGATGAATTAGTCTTCTATGATATTACCGCCAGCTCAGATGACAGAGTAGTAGACAAAAGCTGGGTTAACCGCATTGCCGAGGTTATCGATATTCCTTTTTGTGTCGCTGGCGGCATAAAAACCGAACAAGACGCAAAGCAGATATTAATGATGGGTGCCGACAAAATTAGTATTAACTCCCCTGCTTTACGTGATCCCGAATTAATTACCCGTTTGGCCGACGTTTTTGGTCAACAGTGCATAGTGGTTGGAATTGACAGCTTTTTTGATAAAGAAACCGGTGTTTATCAAGTTTATCAATTTACGGGTGATGAAAGTCGAACTCAGCAGACTAAATGGACAACCTTTGATTGGATCAAAGAAGTACAGCAACGTGGCGCTGGTGAAATTGTTTTAAATTGCATGAACCAAGACGGCGTCCGTCAAGGTTATGATATTGAACAACTTAAAAAAGCACGTGCCGTTTGTAATATACCATTAATTGCTTCTGGTGGTGCCGGCGAAATTTCACATTTCACCGATGTATTTCAGCAAGCAGATGTGGATGGCGCATTAGCCGCTAGTGTATTTCATAAGAGTATTATCCCAATAAGTCAATTAAAACAAATGTTAAAAAATAAACAAGTAGAGATCAGATTATGCTAGTTACCTTAGAAAACATTAATAAATTAGCTTGGGATAAAATGGCAAATTTAATTCCTGCTATTATTCAACATCAAGACACTGGTGCAGTATTAATGCAAGGCTATATGAATGCTGAATCACTTGCACAAACACTAACCACAAAAAAAGCTACTTTTTTCAGTCGTTCGAAACAAGCCTTATGGGTCAAAGGTGAAACTTCTGGTAACTTCTTAAATGTTAGTCAAGTATTAACAGATTGCGATAACGATAGTTTACTCATTGCATGTCGACCTATTGGTCCTAGCTGTCACTTAGGTACGGATTCTTGCTTCCCTGAGCAGCAACTTACCCAGCAAAATTTTCTCAGTGAATTAGAACAGGTCATTGCCAGTCGTAAAGGTGACGATCCTGAAAAAAGCTATACCGCGCACTTGCTTTCACGAGGTACGACAAAAATTGCTCAAAAGGTGGGTGAAGAAGGTGTCGAAGTTGCCCTTGCGGCTGTCGCTGAAACTAAAGAAGATTTACTCGGTGAATGTGCTGATTTACTTTATCATACGCTGGTTTTACTCCAGGATAAAAATATTGCAATGTCGGAAGTGATGGCCGTTTTGCAAAAACGTCATAATAAATGATACCTGTTTCATTAATTAGGTGAGCTACTTTATACGGAGGGAAATGGCCACATACAAGGCGTTTATCTTAATAACTAGTTGTGCTAATTATTAAATAAATAACGAAGTAGTTGGTTATTTAAACTAGTAGAAATGTTCACATAGTTAGTGAGCTTGGTATAACCATCAAAAAATATAAGTAATTTAAGCATCCGGTATTGAATAATGCCTGATGCTTATCATTTGTGATTTGAATCCAAGGAATATTTTATAGCTTTAAAAATAATAAATCTTAGTAGTATCAGACATTGATCAGACCCCTAGGCAACTTTTTTGATTTTATATAATTTCAATGCATGACCACCAATGAGTTTAATTATTTTCTCCCTTAACTCATTAAAACCATCTAGGTGAATTTCA
>JBLHNB010000030.1:0-51942 GCA_047621305.1 Alteromonadaceae bacterium
CCATTAGTCTCTTTGGCTATAAGGGATTTAAAATCAATGGATTTAAGTGTGAGCATAGCTACTGATATTGATGCATAAAAAATAAAATCAATTAGATCACAAATTTAATCAAAATGGTATAATTTGAAAAGTACTTTAATCAAACTACCTGATTATCAAAAAGAGGCTAGGATTTACAAAGTTAAATTGGCTATCAGCTAACTAGCTGAAGAAATATGTTTACTAAAACTCTTAAAGTCAATGTTGCCACCAGAAAGAATTAACCCTACTTTTTTACCTCTCATCTGTTGCTTTTCTTTCATCAGTCCTGCCAATGGTACGGCTCCTGCTCCTTCACTAAGGTTGTGGGTAGTTTGATAATAAAGGTACATCGCTTGCGCAATCTCATGGTCACTTACTGTGATAACCCGACTTGCACCTTTTTAATTATCTCAAATGCTTCTTCAGCAGGAGCGCTTGTTGCTACCCCGTCAGCGATGGTATTGGCGTAATCGGTATTAATCACTTTACCTGCAGCGAAAGATAAAGCGAATGTCGGCGCGCCTTCTGCAACGACACCCACTATGTCAGTTTTAAGATTCAATAAGTCACGTGTTTTAATTAATGCACAGATACCTGAACCCATGCCGATTGGCACATAAACAGTATCCAAATCTTTTACCGCAGAGAAAAACTCTAATGCGTAACTTGCCACACCTAGTACTAAAGCTCTCTCAAAAGATGCAATAGCGAGATAGCCTAACTCTTGTTGTAACGTTGAACTATGTTTTCTCGCCGTTTCAAAGTCTTTGCCGTGCACAATTAAATTACCGCCAAAGCCCTTGATGGCATTATTTTGATCGATATTATTACACTCAGGAACAACAATTGTTAACGGTAAACCTACTCGTTTACTTGCGTATGAAAGACTTTGTCCGTGATTGCCGCGTGTCGCTGAAATTATGCCTTTAGGTTTATTACTTGCTTTCATTAATTGATTGAGCAAGTTAATACCACCTCTCACTTTAAATGCTGCGGTTGGCGTATGGTTTTCATGTTTTACCCAAACATCACAGCCGGTTGTTTTTGCCAATAATGGCCAATTATATTGCGGTGTGGCAGGCATTACTTGATAAATTTCGGTAGCGGCCTGTTCTAATTCCATTAAGTTAAACATAAAATACTCAGCTGTGTAGAAGTTGACATTTATCCTAGATGAGTCGATTGTATGGTTCAATGATTAAATTGTATGGATATAAAGTAATTGTAATTATGTGGACTCCAGAATTAAAAAAAATTAAACAACCTCTATATTTACAGCTGGTCGATATTATGGCGAATGATATTGCTACAGGAAAACTGGCAATAGGTGAAAAACTACCACCACAAAGACAACTTGCTTGGCATTTAGATATCAATTTAAGTACGGTAACCAAGGCATTTCAACTAGCTGCCAAACAACATCTCATTTCTGGAGAAGTAGGCCGTGGTACTTATGTTTTAGCGCAAAGTACAGAAGCGGAACTGTATTTATTAAAACTAAATAATAAAAGTAGTCTAATTGATTTAAGTACTCATGTGCCTGCTGAAAAACCTGAGGATAATGATCTTGTTCTTACTATAAAAGCAATGATGTCAACGGGTTCAAATTTATCAGAGTATTTGACTTATCACACCCCGCAAGCGTTAAAACGTATACAAATGATGTCGGTGAAGTGGCTATCACAACTTGGGTATATTACTCAGCCAGAAAATTGTCTAGCGACCACCACGGCACAAAATGCTTTGTTAGTAACACTATTGGCTTACTGCGGTAAAGACGACGTAGTACTCGTCAATGAATTAACGTTCCCTGGTATGAAAACTGTAGCTAAACAATTAGGGATAAAGTTGTATGGTGTTGCTATGGATGAACAGGGGATATTGCCTACGGCCTTAGATTTAGCGATTAGAAGCTCTGGGTCAAAAGTACTGGTATCAGATGCCATAATGCAAAACCCCACAGGTAGCGTGATGGGAGAGGAGCGACGTAAAGAATTTATCGATGTGATCATTAAACACAAAATTTTATTTATTGAAGAGTATGTTATTGGCGCAACCTCAAACCTAGTCCCAGTATCGGCTACCATTAAAAAGCAATCGTTATTGATCAGCAGCTTTGCTAAAGCGGTTTGTCCGGGCATTCGTTTTGCTGTGATCGCGGGTTAACATTCTCTTATAGAACAACTGATTGATGAGCCGCATGCGACAAGTTGGCAGTTGAGTCCTCTAATGGCTGAAATAGCCTGCCAATGGATTGAAAGTGATATTGCACAACATCGTAAAGCATGGCAATGGCAAGAAACGTGTAAAAGATTTCGCTTATTTAAGAAAAACTTTCCTGACAAAAAATACGTGGGTAATAGCCAAATATGTGCTCATGTTTGGCTGCCAATAAAAGGAGATCTTGACGTTGCCATAAATAAGTTAAGAAGTTTGGGCGTCATTGTCGTGCCAGCGTCAATATTTGCGGTGAGTCGAAATATTCCCAATAATATACGTATTAGTTTAAGCGCCGCTAAATCGATACAACAACTTATTATAGCGTTGGACATCATCTTGGGATCAGGGCTTATTGAACAAACCAAACAGACTTAAACAGTGTAATTTACATCCTATATTCTTTTTTGGAATAAAAAATCGTTTTCTATTCTTTTTAAATTCTTCTAACAACGACTATCATTTGTCCATTATTTAGAAATGGGCGAATTAACGTTATGTTGCCAGGTCAGCAAAATTTGAATCAAACGATGTTAGATGCTAATCAATTAGCATCCTTTAAAGAAACAATTGGTACTTACTCTCCACTACAACTTGCGTGGGCAAGTGGTTATTTGGCTGCCAAAAGCGAAGGTAGTTCAGTTGCTACATTACCAACGGCTGTGCAAACACAAGTTGCTGCAACGTTAACTATTTTATTTTCGTCGCAAACAGGTAATGCTAAAGGTGTTGCCGGGCAATTAGCGAAAAGCGCTGAAGCTGCAGGTATCGCCGTTAATTTAAAAAACGTTGCTGAATATAAGCCTAAAGCGTTAAAAACGGAAACACACCTGTTAATTGTTACTAGTACCAATGGTGAAGGCGAGCCGCCTGATGATGCTATTGAGTTTCATGAATTTTTAAATTCAAAAAAAGCACCAAAATTACCGAACTTAAATTATAGTATTTTGGCTTTAGGTGACAGTAGTTATGAGTTTTATTGCCAAACGGGTATAGATTTTGACGAGCGTTTACAAGCGCTGGGTGCTAAACAAGTATCACCGCGTGTTGATTGCGATGTTGATTATGAAGATGATGCTGCTACTTGGTCTACCAGCATAGTTGAAACGTTAAAAGATGACTTAACCCAGTCGTCTGACTCTTTAGCCGAAGTGGTTAATCTTCCTGTTGCTGGTGTTGAAAGTCAATATAACAAACAAAACCCATATACTGCTGAACTACTAGTTAGTCAGCAAATTACAGGTCGCGACTCTGCTAAAGATGTTCGTCACGTTGAAATTGACTTAGGTGAGTCAGGTTTAACTTACCAACCGGGTGACGCTTTAGGTGTTTGGTTTGAAAACTCAGCATCGTTAGTTACTGAACTTATTACAGCGTTGGATCTTGATGCTGATGAAAAAGTAACAGTTAAATTAAACGGTACAGAGCAAACACTATCATTAACACAGGCACTTATATCGTCTTTGGAAATCACCCAAACAGCTCCTGCTTTCATCGAATTTTGGGCTAATGCTTCAGGTGATAAAGATTTATTAGCATTAGCTGCCGATAAAAACGCTGCTCGTGAATTTTCAGCAAACCATCAAGTTGTAGATGTAGTTAAGAAAGCATCTGCAAAGGTTACCGCGCAACAGTTTGTTGATGCTTTACGTAAAATTACGCCACGTTTATATTCAATCGCTTCTAGCCAAGCAGAAGTTGAAGAAGAAGTTCACTTAACCGTTGGTTTAGTCAGTTATGAATATGAAGGACAGTTACGTTTAGGTGGCGCTTCAAGCTTTTTAGCACAGCACATTGATGAAGAACGCACAGTTAAAGTATTTATTGAGCATAACGATAACTTCCGTTTACCTGAAAGTAGCGATACACCGGTAATTATGGTCGGACCGGGAACAGGTGTTGCACCCTTTAGAGCCTTTATGCAAGAACGCGAAGCTGCTAACGCTAAAGGTGATAACTGGATGTTCTTTGGCGATCAAACCTTCACGCAAGACTTTTTATATCAAGTTGAATGGCAGGGTTATTTAAAATCAGGTTTATTAACTAAAATGGACGTAGCTTTCTCTCGTGATCAAGCCGAGAAAATATATGTTCAGGATCGTATTAAAGAAAACGCCGCTGAAGTTTTTTCTTGGTTAGAGCGTGGTGCACATTTATATATTTGTGGTGACGCAAATCGCATGGCAAAAGATGTTCACAATACCTTACTCGATGTCATTGCTGAGCAAGGTGGACTAAGTACAGAACAAGCAGAAGAATATTTAAAATCATTACGTAGCAATAAGCGTTATCAGAAGGATGTTTATTAATGAGCAATTTAAGCGAAAATAAAACAGCACAACCCGTACTTATTGTTGAAGGTAAGTTGTCTGATAACGAACGTATGAAAGAAGACAGTAACTTTTTACGTGGCACCATAGCTGAAGATCTGCAAGATCGCATGACAGGTGGTTTCACCAGTGACAATTCTCAGTTAATTCGTGTACATGGTATGTATCAACAAGATGACCGTGATATTCGTGCGGAACGTCAAAAGCAAAAATTAGAACCGTTACATAATGTGATGTTACGTGCTCGTATGCCGGGCGGAATTATCAAGCCTGAGCAATGGTTGGCTATTGATAAATTTGCTGATGATTATACCTCTTATGGCAGTATTCGTTTAACCACGCGTCAAACGTTTCAGTTTCACGGTGTCTTAAAACCAAACATTAAGTTAATGCATCAAACACTTAATAAAATTGGTATTGATTCAATTGCTACTGCGGGTGATGTTAACCGTAATGTTTTATGTACCTCTAATCCTATTGAATCAGAGTTACATCAAGAAGCGTACGAGTGGGCAACTAAATTAAGTGAACATTTATTACCTAAGTCTCGTGCCTATGCTGAAATTTGGTTAGACGAAGAAAAAATAGAAACAACGGAAGTTGAACCTATTTTGGGTACAACATACTTACCGCGTAAGTTTAAAACAACAGTGGTTATCCCTCCTAAAAACGACATTGATGTTCATGCGAACGATCTTAACTTTGTTGCTATCGCTGAAAATGGCAAGTTGATTGGCTTTAATGTTCTAGTCGGCGGTGGTTTAGCTATGACTCATGGTGATAACTCAACATATCCGCGTCGTGCTGACGACTTTGGCTATATTCCATTAGATAAAACGTTAGACGTTGCCGAAGCCGTTGTTACTACACAACGCGATTGGGGTAATCGAGTCAATCGTAAAAATGCGAAAACTAAATACACCCTAGATCGTGTTGGTATTGATACTTTTAAAGCCGAAGTTGAAAAACGCGCAGGAATTACCTTTGCCGAAAGTCGTTCGTACGAATTCACGAGTCGTGGCGATAATATCGGTTGGGTTGCAGGTGTTGATGGTAAACATCACTTAACGTTATTTATTGAAAATGGTCGTTTATTAGATTACTTAAACAAACCATTAAAAAGCGGTGTCGCAAAAATTGCCCAAGTACACAAAGGTGATTTTCGCATGACCGCGAATCAGAACTTAATTGTTGCTGGTGTTGCTGAAGCGGATAAAGCACAAATTGAAAAGCTTGCGCGCGAACATGGATTAATGGACGAAACCGTTTCTAATCAACGTGAAAACTCTATGGCGTGTGTCGCCTTTCCTACGTGTCCATTAGCGATGGCTGAAGCGGAACGTTATTTACCGCAATTAGTTACAGATGTTGAAACTATCTTAGTAAAACATGAAGTTGCTGATGAAAGTATTATTCTTCGTGTTACAGGTTGTCCAAATGGATGTGGTCGAGCAATGTTGGCTGAAATCGGTTTAGTGGGTAAAGGCCCGGGTAAATACAACATGTATTTAGGTGGCAATATTGGTGGTACACGTATTCCTAAACTTTATAAAGAAAACGTTAACGAAGAGGGGATATTAACCGAAATAGATGCATTAGTTGCTCGTTGGTCGGGTGAGCGAAATGCAAACGAAGGTTTCGGTGATTTTACCATTCGCGCCAACATTGTTAGCGAAGTTAAAGTAAGTAAGAGGGATTTTCATGATTAATGCGAGTAAACCGACTATAAACAATCGTTTTCCTGCTTCATTACCTGAACCTTGGTTAAATCAGTGGAACGAATTATTAGAGAAAGAATCTGCAGTCGCCCGTGTAGAATGGGCGATGGAGAACTTACCCTCTCACTTTGTTTTATCATCTAGTTTTGGTATTCAATCAGCTGTAATGTTACATATGTTGACACAAGTCGATGCTAATATTCCGGTTTTGATCACTGACACTGGGCACTTATTTCCTGAAACGTATCAGTTTATCGAACAATTGACTAAGCGTTTAGATTTAAACCTTCATGTGTATAGCGCAAAAGAAAGTGCGGCATGGCAAAAAGCTAAATATGGTGAAGAGTGGGATGCTGGAGAAACGCCACTTAAAGCTTATAATAGACGTAATAAAGTTGAGCCTTTAGAGCGAGGTTTAAACGATTTAAATGCGGGAACATGGTTTTCAGGGGTTCGACGTCAACAATCTGAACACCGAGAAAGTTTATCTGTAGTGAGTATTTTACGTGGTCGTTTTAAAGTACATCCGATTATAGATTGGACAAATAGAGACGTGCACCAATACCTTACTAAACACGGATTACCTTATCATCCACTATGGGATCAGGGCTATGTCTCTGTAGGTGATGTACACAGCACCAGA
Source organism: Alteromonadaceae bacterium (assembly GCA_047621305.1). Lineage (GTDB taxonomy): Bacteria > Pseudomonadota > Gammaproteobacteria > Enterobacterales > Alteromonadaceae > Colwellia_A. Next base: position 6,930 of record JBLHNB010000030.1, read on the forward strand.
CCGCTAACTTTAGGTATGGATGAAGGAGATACGCGCTTTAGCGGCGGACAACGTGAGTGTGGCCTGCATACAGATGGAGATGGTATCTAGTGCCTGTAAACTCGTTGTATCTGTATGAAAGTGAGATACATTATAAAGTTAGTTAACGACGAGTGTGCACAACATAATAATTAGTAGCTATGGAGATGACAACTAGCCTAACGTTTCACAATTTTTGGCGTTTAATTGTTGATGGAAAAATGAGCGCTAAATTCATTCTTTAATGCACTTAAATAGTCATTATTTGGATTGTCAGCAATGAGTGCAGCAAGCTCTGAACCGATAGACGTAAACTTATAGAAGTTGACTACGCAATTATTTTTTAATGGGGTAAAGGTTATAGGTAAGCCATTGAAGTTAAAATGTAGCTGTTCTATTTTTAGTAAAGTATTCGATTCTGTTTCTTGGATAAAGATAAGCTCATTCTCTGCCAAAGCTAACAATTCAGCATAACTTAAACCGAATTGGTTTAAGTTGATCTTTATATCTCTATTTTTGTTAAACATATTGAAAAAACCAGGTGTTTGATAAGCACCAGAAATTATACGTACATTTTTTTTACTGGGATCCTTAGAAGCTATACTGCAAGCCTTTGCTAATAGTTTAGCTTCATTAATACTCATGTTACGAAAAACTTTTAATGATTTTAATGAGAAAGAACCGGGTTGTGCAATTTCTCCTGCTAATATCTTTGCCCACAAATCTTGCATAGTGCGGTTACTGATATCTTCGGCTAAGACAGTAAAACTATTAAACCAGTCTTGATCTGCTCGAGCTGTGATCTCATCACCTGAACAATAATTTATTGTCTTTTCAATAATGGCTTCAAGGTTTTGCTGTTTTCTTAGGTTGCAAAGGCGGTCACGTTTACGTGCTCGTTCTTCCAGTGGCATTTGTTTCTCAGGAGGAATTAGCGCACCGTCTAAAACAAATTGTTTTGCCAAACCTAATAGCTGCATCTGAGTTGATAACGCTGAGGCTACATTTTTTGGTTCTTGTTTTTCACTTGTTACGATATGGGTATCGTGAGCGTTTTTCACCATATCAGTTGTTATGGTGCTTGTTTTATTTTTACTCATTTCACAATATCCCTTAACACAATAATGAAGTTTTACATTAAAAATGCATTGTTTTTATACAATTAATAAATAATATTATCTTGTCAGTTAATATTGTCCAACGATTTTTTGTTAATAATTATTAACAAAATAGACAAAAATCATGAGAAAACATTATAGGGCGAACGTATAATTACGGGGGCTGAGGCTCATTTTAACTGATTTAACGTTATCTTTCTTATAATCTATTATCATAAAATAATTTGCATGATTAATTATATTGCATTAATTTGTTGAATAATCATAACCTGACTTTTAATATGTACTAGAATATAAATAACACTAACGAAATGCTAGCTTTACAGTATATATTTTTAACTGGTTTTTTATACTGGTTGTTTGAGGGGAATATGCAGGTTTCAGAAGATACTAACGAAGATTTTTTATTTATCGATGATAGCGGTGAAGATGAAATTCTTGACGAGTCTAATTATGAGGTATGGAAAGTCCTTATTGTCGATGATGACCCAGAAATTCATTCTGTAACTCAACTCGCCTTATCCGATCTTATAGTTCTCGGTAAACGTTTAGAATACATCCATGCATATTCTGGGATAGATGCTTGTAAACAAATCGAAGAACATGAAGACATTGTATTGGTATTACTTGATGTGGTCATGGAGACAGATGACGCAGGGCTTAATGTTGTTAAGCATATTCGCGAAACGTTAGAACGCTCTGATATTCGTATTGTTCTTCGTACAGGTCAACCTGGTTATGCCCCCGAAGAGAGTGTTATAAAAGACTACGATATCAATGACTATAAAACTAAAACAGAATTAACCCGCCGAAAACTAGTCACTACCGTTTACGCCGCAATTCGTTCATACCAACAAATTCATACTGTTACTCAAACTAGAATGGGCTTAGAAAAAATTATCGGTGCTGCTGCCCATTTATTAGAGTTACATTCAGTTCATGAATATGCCCAAGGCGTATTAACACAATTAAAATCACTCTGCGTGAGTAAATCTAGTGTTTTTTGTGCTAGAGGGCAGGGGATTATTGACGGTGTTGACGATTTAAGTTTATATGTTATTGGGCAAGAAGGGCTATCTTCAGTATTAGCTAATCAGAAACTTGAAACCCTGAAAAATGATGAAGCTAATCAACATGTAGCGAGTTGTTATCAACAGAAGAAACATTATTATTCGCCTACTTGTTTGGCGCTCTACTTATCAAGTGGCAGTTATAAATCAGTAATTTATATTGAGCTTGAACAAGAATTAACGGAAATAGAACAACAATTAATTGAAGTTTTTTTAACAAATATTGCTATTGGTTATGAAAATGTTCACTTATTTCAAAAAATACGCAATGCGGCATATAAAGATTGGTTAACCGAACTACCTAATCGTTTAGAGTTTGTTAATTTACTTGATAACTTCGGTCAAAATACTACGGACGATAATTTAGTTGCAGGGCTCATTGATATCAATCATTTCAGCGATATTAACGATGGCTTAGGACAAGATCTTGGCAATCAATTATTATCTGCCGTAGCAAGTCGTTTAAAAAACTTATGTGAACAGTGCCAATTTGCCCGTGTAGGTGCAGATGTTTTTGGCATTATTGGTCCAAGTGAAAAGGTTAATCCTGAAAATTTAACTGCATTATTTAATCAGTCTTTTTCTGCAGGTGAGCAGCATTTACCTATTAATGTTTGCATAGGGCTTTGCAGTAAAGAAGATGCCGGTTCTCGCGGTGTGAATATTTTAAATCAAATTAATATTGCCCTCAATTTAGCCAAGAAGAATCAGTTAGAGCATTTTGTTTACTACAAAAAAGAAATGGAAGAAGAAACTTTGTGGCGATTAGGTATGATCCGCCAACTAAGGACTGATTTTGCAGAGCAACGTTTAGAACTTTGGTATCAACCGCAACTAAATTTGACGACAGGGAAGGTCATTGGTGCAGAAGCGCTATTAAGGTGGCGAACTAGTGATGGTAAATTTATTTCACCAGTCGTTTTTATTCCTTTAGCCGAGTATTCAGGTCTCATTATCGAAATCGGTGATTGGGTGGTAAACCAAGCATGTAAACAAATTAAGCATCTTGAAGAAGAGGGCTTTGACGATATTGGTATTTCCGTCAATGTATCTATTCCTCAGTTTAGACGGGTGAACTTTGTCGATACGGTTATTGAAGCAACCAAAATTCACCAAGTTGAAGCAAAAAAACTTGAATTGGAAGTGACAGAAAATATTTTGATGGACGATCCTCAACTAGTGATCGATGCATTAACTAAAGTGAAAGCTGAAGGTATTCGAATTGCACTTGATGATTTTGGTACAGGTTATTCATCATTAAGTTATTTACAAAAACTACCTTTAGATCGACTCAAAATTGATCGTTCTTTTGTCTCTGATATTACTGAACCAGGCAAGTTTATCCTGGCAGATACTATCATTAACTTGGGTAAACAAATGAACTTAAGAGTTATTGCTGAAGGTATTGAAAATGAAGTACAACAGGAACATTTAAAAGCACTAGGCTGCCATGAGGTGCAGGGCTTTTATTACGCGAAGCCTATGCCAGCAGATGAATTTTTAACTTATTTACGTAATAACCAATAATCAAACTGTAGAATATATTAAATACAAAGGGCTGAAGAGATGATCTTCGGCTCTTTTTATGTTCAGGAGGAACGGTATGTCACGATCACATGGATGTGAAAGAGAGACGATGTTCAGGAATAACGGTCATGATTTTGGTTCCCGATAAATCATAAGTACCTACGTCCATGGAGGCAATGCCACGGTAACATGACCACTCCTGGGCATCCATGCCTTCGCGGCATTAGTGCATCCATGCACGTCGATGTGAAAGAGAGACGATGTTCAAGGACGGTTATGACTTTTGTTCTTGAAAGCTTAATTCAATACCCTGTTGGGGTGAATTTGGCACAAGTAAGGCTAATAAAAATGAACATAACGCAAAATCTGCTCCGATATAAAAGACTCATGATGAATTTATTATCCATAACATGCCCAACAACGCCGGTATAACTACAGCCGCAATATGGTTTATCGAAAGCTAACACCTGCACTTGCTGCAATATCTTCAGGCAACGCAATTTTTTGAAAATATGTTTTAATTGCAATAGCTAAAGCAAAAAAGAGGTAATCCACAATATAAAGCGTTGCAGCTACATATTCGTTTTCGACTAAGTCATAGGCAATGAATATTAGAATTAAACCGATATACTCAAATTTAAGTACATTACGCTCGCCAACTTTACCGATGAATTTGCCAATTTTGGCGGCAAAGAGCCAATTAAAAACATAATTAATTAAAAATAATGCACTGATATCGGCAACGCTATAGCCAAATTTTTCTACCATCAAAAAACCTGCAAAAACGAAAAATATTTGTCGACGAGCCCCACTAAAAAATTGAGTGAATAAAATAGCCAATAACGTTTTCCAATAATTAACTTTTTGTCTGTTCTTTTTTTAGGAGAAAGTGGTTGAAACAACAATCAAATGAGTAAAGTAAATATCAATGTAATATCATCAAATAATAGATTTTCAGGCATATTTACGTGCATTTTTATTAACATCGAAATATGAAAATATAATAAGTGCAGGAGCAAATAATTTTGCGTGAAAGTCCTCTTAATAATATCCAAGTTAATGATTATATTTTCTAGTCGTTTTAATAAATAATAAATAATAAATAATAAATAAAACAAATATGTTGTTACATTTGCTAAAGTCGTTACAACATTTTTACATATATAGTGACTTACCAATAACTAAGTTAAGTAGGTGAAATAACGCTTATCTTAGTTAGAATAATAGCCTGTATTAAATTAAAACGGAGTTTTAGAGGTGATTAAAATTGATAACATCACTCGAACCTACGGTTCGGGTGATGTTCAAGTGAATGCGCTTGTTAATGTTTCCTTAGAAATTAAGGAAAATGAGTTTGTTGCTGTTATGGGGACTTCAGGGTCTGGTAAGTCAACACTAATGAATATATTAGGCTGTTTAGATACACCAAGCTCTGGTGAGTATTTATTATCGGGATTATCCATCAAAAATGTTGATGATGTAATTTTATCAAAAATTCGTAATGAGAAAATAGGTTTTATTTTCCAAACATTTCACTTATTACCTAGGCTTACAGCACTACAAAATGTCGCTTTACCACTAAGGTACAGTGATGTTTCAGTTCCAGAGGCAGAATTACGCAGTAAAGATATGCTAGCTAAAGTTGGCTTGGCCGATCGTGCTCATCATAAACCTTTTGAAATGTCAGGAGGTCAACGTCAACGTGTTGCAATTGCAAGGGCGTTAGTCAATCAACCTAAGGTTATTTTTGCCGACGAACCAACAGGGAATCTGGACTCTAGAACCTCAAGTGAAATTATGGAATTACTCTGTCAACTCCATGACAATGGGCAAACAATCGTTATGGTTACTCACGAAGAAAGTATTGCTGAGTATGCTGATCGTATTATTCGTATGAAAGATGGTCGAGTCATTGAGGATAAAAGATGCGTAAAACAATAATACTCTTGTTGATTGTTTTAGCCTCGAACAGTTTTGCTAATGATAGCTTTATTCTTACGGGACAAATTAAAGCGCTAGATAACCAATCGTTCTATGCACCTAAAACTGACAGCTGGCGTGTTCAGTTACAGTGGATGTTACCCGAGGGAGAGATTGCTAAAAAAGGTGAATTGGTCGTGGTTTTTGACAGTGGTTCAATGGCAAGTCAAATTGAACAAGAGGAAGTGAGTCTCATTGCCGCGGAGGAAGAGTTACATCGAATAGGAAGCAGCAATGAACAAAAGCTATTAGAAGCTCGCTATGGCAAAAAGAAGACAGCACTATTACTAGAAAAATCTCGTATTGATGCAGGAATATCGCTTGAACATTTAAGCCAGTATGATTATAAAAAGAACCAGTTAGCATTTGAAAAAGCGATTGTTGCAGATGTTAAGGCCGCAGAAAATACCAAACAGATTAATATAAGCAATGCTGTATCGCTTACTAAACAGCAGCTGAAAATCGAAAAGTATAAAGCAGGCTTAGTATATCACCGCAATAAATTAAGCACTATGAGTGTTTATGCAGAGCGCAGTGGACCCGTTCTTTATGGTCTCCACCCATGGAATGGCGAAAAAGTCTTTGTTGGTATGACAGCTCAACCTTCATGGAAAATTGCGGAAATCCCTTCAATAGCTGATTTATATATTGAAGCTTGGGTTCATGAGGTCGATTATAAAAAATTATCATTAAATGCGAATGCAACACTGATATTCGATGCTTTTCCAACGTCTATATTAACAGCGAAACTAACAGAAATATCAACGCAACCGGAAGAAAGAAAAGATTGGGGCAGTGATGTCTATTATCGTACTGTCTTTGAATTCGATACACTGACCAATTTAACTCTATTGCCAGGAATGAGTGCACAGTTGGAGTTTAGGGAGGAAGCTGATGAATAAATTAAGTATTATTAGTACTTTACTTCTATTACAGGCTTGTGAATATGCTCCAACGGAAAGAGTTCAACAACAACGTATTGAAGTCATCGTTTCTGCAAGTGGCGAATTAGAATCAAAAAAAGCGGTGACAATATCCCCTCCTTCAATTTCTAGAATGTGGCAGTACCAAATTAAGTCTTTATTATCTGAAAATGTTGAAATTAAGCAAGGGGAGTTAGTGGTTTCTTTTGATGACCAAAAAGTCACTGACCGCTTAATCGATAAACAAGCTGATTTAGACCTAGCAATGAAAGAACTAGACAATAAGAAAATAAAGGAAATTGCCACTGAACAAGATTTAATATTATCTGTTGCAGAAAAAGAAATGGAATATGATAAAGCGCAACGTAAAGCTGAAATTGTTGATAATAGCCGTTCAAAAAACGATCGAATAAAAGCGGGAATAGATTTTACTATTGCAGAAAACGATTTGTTTTTAGCGCGGGAGAAACTCCAATTTAATCAAGAAAATAAAGTGCTTAATTTAAAGTTAGCAAAAAGGAACGTCAACCGACTCATTGCTGAAGTAACAGAGTTTAATAAAGATATTGAGCGTTTAAAAGTAAAAGCTCCAATAGATGGCATGGTTATATATAAGAGTAATTGGCAAGGAGAAAAACCTGCTGTTGGTGAAAGTGTTCAGTTTGGTCAACCCGTTATAGAGCTTGCTGTTGTTGAGGAAATGCAGATCAAAGCTCAAATAGAGGAAATTGATAGTGGTAAAGTAAAAGTTGGTCAGCAGGTTAATATCATTTTGGATGGTACTCAAGAGCTGGTTTATCGAGGTAAAGTCGTTAGTTTAGGTCGGACTTTTCGTGATAAGTCGTTCCAGGATAAACGCCGAATATTTGATGCTATTATTGAGTTTGATGAAACCGATGTTACGGTAATGCGTCCAGGTATGACTGCTAGATTAGAAGTTATTATCGATACCTTAGAAGAAGCCTTAACTTTATCTGCAAGTTCGGTGAAAAACCTAGATGGACAGAATGTAGTTAATACTTTTGGTCTAGTCAATGACGAAATAATACCGATCGAAGTTACACATATCGTTGGTAATAAAGTTGTCATCTCTGAAGGGGTATCAATTGGTGACGAGGTTGTTTTATGAAAATCATAATACTGCTACTTTTTCTCTTACTCTTATCCTGCCAAAGCGAACAAAGTCACCCTTTGTTATTTAAAGTTGAACGCCAGGGATTTACTGTCGATATACCTTCGAAAGGAGAATTGTTTGCAGCTAAAGCTACTATTATTAGTGCTCCCATTTTTAGTAATGGGTCACAGAATATAGCGTGGTTAGCTCCTGAATTTTCAATGGTAAAAGCAGGTGATATCATTGCCCGTTTTGATGGTGAGGCAATGCAATTTCAAAGTATAAATAAAGAAAATGAGCTTGCGATCACCGAACAAGACATTATTGATAAAAAAGGGATGCTAAATAAAGAACTCGATGCGATAAACCAAGATATTGCTATGGTTGGGAAAGAAAAAGTGTTTGCTGAAAACTTTTCAATTGATGATGTTCGTATTCGTTCCAAATTGGAAATTATAGATTCGTTGCAAAACACAGCTTATTTAGGTTCTAAACAAAAATACTTACATTGGAAAAGTGGTAGCTTTAGTGAAAGTTCAACAGGAGATATGGGCTTACTTGAAATGCAGCAGCAACAGCATCAAAGTAAACTCAAACAATTATCCTCTAGTTTAAATCAATTGGAAGTTAAAGCACCACATGACGGCTTATTGGTTTATAAAGCTAATTGGCGAGGTGAAAAACCTCGTGCGGGACAATCGTTATGGCCTGGACAAAAAATTGCAGAATTACCTAATATTAATGAAATGAAAGCAAAACTCTTTGTTATTGAAAGTGAAGCTATTGCGTTAGCTGAAGGAAAAAAAGTCAGTTTATATTTATTTGCTCATGTCGATAAGCCGTTTTTAGGAATCATTGAAAGCGTTGCCTCATTCCCTAAATCTATTAAACGTGGCGACCCACAAAAGTACGTTGAAGTGATAGTTAAGCTCGCCAAACAAAATATCGATTTATATGTACCAGGTCGTAAATTACAAGCAACAATAGCGATAGCTAAGAAACCAAATAAATTGATCGTGCCTTTGCAGTCTGTTTTTAATAAAAAAAATCAGTCATATGTTTATTTATATGATGGCAACAAATTTAAAGTGGCCAATGTCACTTTAGGGCAGGCCAGTTTAAGCCATGTTGAAATTGTTTCAGGTTTGAAGTCTGGTCAATATATTTCATTAACTGATCAGGAGCAAAGTTAAATGAAATATGTTGAAATATTTCTTGATACCCTTGCTGAGCTTGCACAACATAAATTACGTACCATGTTAACTTTACTTGGTATGATTTTTGGTGTTGGTGCTGTTATTGCTATGCTTAATATTGGCGAAGGGGCAGAACGTGAAGCGCTTAAAATGATCGATACTATGGGTTTACACAATTTAATTGTTAAAGCCAAAGTTTTTGAAGAAAAAGAATTAAAAGAGCAGCGTAAGCACTCCGCGGGGCTAACTATTCGAGATGGAGAAATAAGTGCTCGTGCACTTCCGTTTGTTGAGTCATTTAGTGCTCAGAAACTAGTAGATACTTACAGTATTTTTAGTGCTCAAGGGAAAAGTGATGGAGAGGCTATTGGTGTCAGCCCTAGCTTTTTTGAGTTGTCAAAATTTAATCTTGAACAAGGTAGATTATTAAATCGAAGAGATGATCTACAATTTTCTCAAGTTGCTATCTTGGGAGCTACAACGGCTAAACAGTTATTTCCTCTGAGCGGGGCTCTGGGAAAAAACATTAAAATTAATCATTTATGGTTCAAAGTGGTTGGTATTTTAAAAGCACCATTTTTAAAGAAAGAAGAATTTCAAGGTATTAAATTAGGAGGAGATCAGCATCGCGTTTTTATTCCTTTAAAAACGGCTATGCATAAATTTCCAAGTAAAGACTTAGCTAGTGAGGTGAGTAGTATCAAATTAAAACTTGATGATAGTGTTGATCCCATTGAAGCCGCGAAAGCGATTAGCCATTTACTTGATCGACGTCATAATGAAGTTGATGATTACGAGTTGATTATTCCTGCCGCGTTATTAGCCCAACAAAAGCAAACGCAGCAAATATTTAATATTGTTATGTCTTGTGTTGCTGGTATATCGCTATTGGTTGGTGGCATAGGAATTATGAATATTATGTTAGCAACCGTGCTTGAACGAACTAAAGAAATAGGGCTTTTACGCGCTGTTGGAGCTACGCAAAAAGATATTAAATTACAGTTTTTATCTGAGAGTTTTACTATCTCAATTTTAGGTGGCATTCTTGGTGTTTTTTTTGGAATTTTACTTTCTGAACTTATCTCTATTTACTCTGAATGGGCTGTTTCTTGGTCAGTAACGGCCATTGTCTTATCATTTAGCATCTGTTCTATGGTCGGTTTGATTTTTGGTGTTTATCCTGCAATTAAAGCATCTAAACTTGATCCCATTGATGCTTTACAAAGTGATTAATTGCATAACAGTTTAACTATTATAGCCGACAATATTTGTCGGTTTTTTATTATAAACCTAAAATTAATACACCTAATTTAAACGCTTGTTTAAAAAGTTTGCTTTTCGATTTCTTTCAAGGCATAGTCTTTCGACTATTATTAAAACAATGTTATTTTTTATACAGAAAATTCACCCCAATTACGTTTCAACTAAATGAGGAAATCAGGCATGTTATTTCAAGGCCAAAGCCTTTCTGCTGAATTACTGGACGATGGTATTGTTGAATTTAAATTCGACGCACAAGGCTCAGTAAACAAATTCGATCAGACGACTTTCAAAGAATATAGAGAAGTAGTTGCTGCAATAAATGATTGTAGCGCAGCTAAAGGTGTTTTAGTAACTTCGGGTAAGTCTAACTTTATTGTTGGCGCAGATATTACTGAATTTTTAGAAATGTTCAAAAAACCAGAAGAAGAACTTCTGCCTTGGATAAAACAAGGCTCTGATGTTTTTGACTCATTTGAAGATTTAAAAATACCTACGGTTGTTGCTATTAATGGTTTTGCTTTAGGTGGCGGCTGTGAAATGACGTTAGCCTGTGATTATCGTATCGCCGATACAACATGTTCAATTGGCTTACCGGAAGTTAAATTAGGTTTAATGCCAGGTTTTGGCGGCACGGTACGTTTACCTCGATTATTGGGCGCAGATAATGCGATTGAATGGATGTCGACCGGTAAAGCACATAAATCAGAGCAGGCATTAGCGGTTGGTTTATTGGATGCGGTTGTTGCTCCAGAAAACCTACGTGAAGCGGCGCTTAGTACTTTAAAAGAAGCCATAGTAGGTAAGTTGGATTGGCGTGCTAAACGTCAGCCAAAACTTGAAGCATTAACGTTAAGCCCTGTAGAAACCATTATGACGTTCAATACGTGTAAGGGCATGATAGCGGCCAAAGCGGGCAAGCATTATCCTGCGCCTATGGTCACAGTCAAAGTTATTGAGGCAGCTGCTGGGTTAGGTCGAGCTGGTGCAATGGCATTAGAAAACGCTGGCTTTGCAAAGCTTGCAAAAACTGATGCGGCTACTGCGCAAATTGGCTTATTTATGGCTGACCAAGTCGTTAAAGGTAAAGCTAAAAAAGCCGGTAAAATGGCAACTAAAGCTGTTAATCGTGCGGCGGTATTGGGTGCAGGAATTATGGGAGGAGGGATTGCGTATCAATCTGCCTATAAAGGCACACCTATTATAATGAAAGATATTAATAATGAAGCGCTTGATTTAGGTTTAACCACAGCGGCGGGCATTTTGACTAAACAAGTTGAACGTGGCCGTATGAATGCTAAACAAATGGCGGGCGTATTAAATAATATAACACCAACCTTAAGTTACGATAGCGTTAAAAATGTTGATATCGTTGTTGAAGCGGTCGTTGAAAACCCCAAAATTAAAGCTGCGGTTCTAGCTGAAGTAGAAAATCATGTCGCTGAAGATACTATCATAACTTCAAATACATCAACGATTTCTATCGATTTATTAGCAGAAAGCCTTAAACGTAAAGATAAATTTTGTGGTATGCACTTTTTTAATCCCGTTAATAAAATGCCTTTAGTTGAAGTTATTCGTGGTAAAGAAACCTCAGATGAAACTGTTGCGGCAGTGGTCGCCTATGCAGCAAAAATGGGTAAGTCACCTATCGTTGTAAATGATTGTCCTGGTTTTTATATTAACCGTGTTTTATTCCCATATTTTGCAGGCTTTAGCCAGTTAATACTCGAAGGTGCCGACTTTGTTGCAGTTGATAAAGTCATGGAAAAGCAATTCGGCTGGCCGATGGGTCCTGCATATTTACTTGATGTTGTCGGTATTGATACCGCTGATCACTGTACTGGCGTAATGTCTTCAGGTTTTCCAACGCGTATGGCAAAACTTGATAATGATCCCGTAAGTAGCTTATATAACGCCAAACGACTAGGACAAAAGAGTGGCGGCGGATTTTTTGATTATGGTAAAGATAAACGTGGTCGTCCTACTAAAATCGCTGCACAAGCCGCTTATGATTTATTTAATGCGCCAACAAAAGAATTTACAGCAGATGAAATTATTGCTCGTTTGATGATCCCTATGGTCAATGAAGTTGTACGTTGTTTAGAAGAAGGTGTTGTTGATACGGCAGCAGAAGCTGATATGGGCTTAATTTATGGTTTAGGTTTTCCGCCGTTTAGAGGTGGTCCAATTCGTTATTTAGAGACATTAGGTTTAGCTAGCTTTATTGCTATGGCAGATAAATATGCGCATTTAGGTGAAATTTATCAAGTAACTGATGGACTGCGCGAAATGGCAGCCTCAGGTAAATCCTTTTTTACAATGAAAAACACTACTAACGTAAAAACAGCTTAGGAGACCATCATGAAAGAAGTCGTTATTGTTGATTGTATTCGTACACCCATGGGCCGCTCTAAAGCGGGTGTTTTTCGTAATGTTCGTGCAGAAACCCTTTCTGCGCATTTAATGCAGCAACTATTAGTACGTAACCCAAATTTAGATCCGGCATTAATTGAAGATATAATTTGGGGAAATGTTAAACAAACCAAAGAACAGGGGTTTAATATTGCGCGTAATGCACAGTTATTAACAAGTATTCCAAAAACTGTTGGCGCGGTAACGGTTAACCGTTTATGTGGTTCATCGATGCAAGCTTTGCACGATGCGACAACCAATATTATGTGTGGCCAAGGTGATGTTTTCATCGTTGGTGGTGTTGAGCACATGGGGCATGTTCCTATGATGTATGATGTTGATTTTGATCCCGCATTAAGTAAATACATCTCTCGTGCTGCAGGAAATATGGGTTTAACCGCGGAATTATTAGGTAAGCAATACGGTATTACTCGTGAACAACAAGACGCCTTTGCTGCACGCTCTCATCAACGTGCTCACCAAGCGATGCTTGATGGTCGCTGGGATAATGAAATTGTCGCAATGCAAGGTCATGATGCTATGGGCGCGTTAACACTGGTTGAGCATGATGAAGTTATTCGACCAGAAACGACCATAGAAACACTTGCCGGTTTACGCCCAGTATTTGATCCTGTAAATGGTACCGTGACCGCAGGAACGTCTTCGGCACTTTCTGACGGTGCATCGGCAATGTTAGTGATGTCAGCAGATCGAGCAAAAGAATTAGGCTTAACACCTCGTGCAAAAATTCGCGGCATGGCTGTTGCTGGCTGTGATCCATCTACTATGGGCTTTGGTCCTGTACCTGCTACGAAAAAAGCATTACAGCGTGCTGGCTTATCATTAGCTGATATTGAACTAGCTGAATTTAATGAAGCTTTTGCTGCTCAGGCCTTATCATGTGTTAAAGCCTTAGGCCTAGAAGACCGTGCTGAAGAAATGGTCAACTTAAACGGCGGTGCCATTGCTTTAGGTCATCCATTAGGTTGTTCAGGTTCACGTATTACAGGTACGTTATTAAACTTGATGGAAGGACAAGACGTTAATATTGGTCTTGCCACTATGTGTATTGGTTTAGGCCAAGGTATAGCAACAGTTATTGAAAGGGTTTAGTTTATTTATTTTTAGACCTCCCATTCGTGTAGGTCAATATGAATGGGAGGCCTAAATAATCTAACCTTGGACATTAAAAGCTCAACTACTTTAGTTGAGCTTTTTTGTATCTGGTCTATGTCGTGTTATTTTTCTGTAAGTATTTTGTAATATAGCGTTAAAAATGTCGCTAATAGCATTGATTATATTTGTGAAAACTGATTTACTGTGCGTAAAAATCAATGCTCAATATATAACACTAACGGAATAGAATATTAATGAAATTCAATCAATTAGTAGCGATTTTGATGTTCGCTTTTTTATCTAATAACGCAGTCGCGACCAACAGTGATAAGGTTAAACAGACACTGGCTAAAAAAATGAGCCAGCGAACACAGGTAAACCAATCACAACATTTTGATTACCTGCCTGTTACCAAAATAACTAGAACAAATCATAGAATAACGCCTATTGAAGAACAAAATACAGCAAGCTTTACTTTCCAGCCAGAAAATAGCTGTAGTTTAGTTGAGTCTTTAAAAGTAGAAGGATCTGAGCGAGTAAAATTACTTATTTCTCTCCCCAAAAATTGTTTACAAGCGTCCGTTTTATGGACAGATAATGAACAAACGCGTCAGTTATATACTCTTGATACTATGTCGGCATTAATAACGGAGGTAAGTAACCTTGCACCCAAATATAATGGTGCTAATGATTCGGGTATCTACCAGTTATTATCGTTCATTAGAGCAGGGTATTTTGTTAGTGATGGTAATAGTCGTTTTAGTTTTGACAATAATACGCAGCCACTGCGAAATGACCTAATTAGTCATTTAAAACTACTATCACAGTCAGACGGTTGGTTCACAGATAGTCAATACCATACAAATGATGTGCTCTATGAATGGCTTTATATTATTTATAATAGTTTTATGCAAGCTGAATTATACCCTGAACTCATGCTAATGTTAGACACTATTAGTGAATCAAAGGGTCGCAATGAACTTTGGTTAAAAAATGTTTGGCGAGTTTTTGATGTACTGACTAGGCTAGATGAAGAAACATCGAAGGCAGTGGAAGTCTTAGTTGCAAATGATGACAAACACTTTGAGCGAGTATTGCGTTGGGGCTTAGACCGAGATGTAATTACCTTATTAGATTACGTACCACATGCGCCACTTTATTGGTTGACTAATAATCTATTAGGTTTTGAATCAGTAAAATTACCCGCTATAGCGTCGACCAAAAAAGCCCTTTCTTTTTATCCTCAAGATTCTGAGTGGTTTATGACCCTTATAGCGGGCTATCGCTTTGAAGAAAAGTGTGATGACATCGCTGCAGAGTATTGTAAAGGTAGCTACCGAGAAAACTTATTAAATCGTTTGTATCCAAATAGCTACAGTTTTAACAATAATAAATTTGTTATAAATACTGGATTAGATTACGCCAGCGCGCAACAACTATATTATGCAAGTCAACAGGTTAAAGCACAGTATCATCGTGTTACTCAAAATACGATACCTGTCGCTGATGATACAGCTGAAAAGTTAACTGTCTATGTTGCACATTCAAATCAGCATTATCTCAATTATCAGAATTATCTTTTTAATTTACCCAGTGATAATGGCGGAATTTATATTGAAAAAGATGCGACCTTCTATACATATCAGCGTACTGAAAAAGAAAGCATATATACCTTAGAAGAATTATTCCGTCATGAATATGTACATTATTTAGAATCACGTTTTCAAATACATGGCTTTTATGGTGAAGGCGCTTTTTATTCAAGCCCATTTGAGCACTGGGAAGTGGAAGGACTCGCAGAATTTTTGTCCGGAGCCACCGCGGCCGATGGCATAAAAAAAAGAATCAGTATCATGCAAAGATTAGCGCAAAATGTAGATACGCAAATGACATTAACTGAAATTGTTAATTCAGACAGTGGATTCGCTGTTTATCCATACGGCGCAATGTTACACCACTTTATGCATGATAAGCATCCAGAACAACATACGGCAATGTTTACAGCATTAAAGCTAAATAACATCACTGCCTATAACGAATTATTGTCGAGTTGGGTTGATAATGTTGAGTTAGGGAAGGAGTTTACTGACTATTTAACTGAGTCCTATCAAGAAGAGTCTAATTGGTGGCAGCCAGTAACTTTATGGCAGCCGGTAGAGAAATTAAATATCAACCAAGTAGCTGATATTGAAAGCAGCTTAAATAAAGCGTCACTATTTGAATTTAGTTGTAAAAAATCAGCTACTGAAAATATTCCCCGTTTTCAATGCCTATCGACATCTTATACGGCGACAAGCGCTTTAACATTATCAGAGCGTATAGATAGTTTGTTGGTGGCAATAAGTCATACCGATAATAATGGCAGCGCTTCATACATGTGTTATCACGGCGCATTAACTGATGCTGGTAATGCTAAGGTCTCTGGCAGTGTAGTATGTGAGGGAAGTTTGGCAAAGACAGCAGTAATGACTGAAAACATGGCACCAATAATTAATGCTGAAGCCAATTTTTTGTTGACCGATGGTGGCACCGCTTCGTTGGATGTCGCTATTTATGAACCAGAAAAACAAGATGTTACTATTGAATGGCTACAAATCTCGGGCCCTGATGTGGTATTTAGTACACCCATAAATCAAAAGACAGTCGAATTTAAAGCACCATTAGTTGATAGTGATATTAAGTTAGTGTTTAAAGTAACCGTTTCTGATGGCACTCATACAGTTAAAGGTGAAGTAGAGGTTCAACTATTGAAGCTGGATAGTCATGCCATTTATTTCGAAAACGAAGTTGACGATATTAGCGTTAATTATGGTGAGTTAATTGATTTATCTGTGGTAGCAATTTCACTCGATAATAAAGAGATTACTTATACTTGGCAAGAAAGCCCCTTAGAATGGGATGATCAATATTTACTTAGTTTTGAAGCAAGTAAAGGCGCTTCTTTAAGCTTTGATACTAATATTATTTCACTTGACGATTTTGAAGGGTTTAAGCGTCGGACTGTGCGTTTTTCTGTACTCGCTAGTGATGGCCTAAGTACTACGCAAAAATGGATTCGACTTTATATAAATAACTCAGCCACTGTAAATCCATCAAATACCATAATTACTGAGGGAGATTTACAAGACTTTAATGCGGAGCAAAATGATAATGTCAGCATTTCTTTTGCAGCAACTAGCTCCTTGGGAGATGATTTACATTATTTATGGCAACAAATTGATGTTGATCAAGGTCAAAGCTATGATTTGCAACTAGGTGAATTGCAAGGAGAGTCGGTATCCATAGATACCCGTGTTATTCCTATCGAGGCATATGGTGAAAATGGGTTAGTTACCCTTCTTTTTAGAGCTATCATTAGCGATTCTGTGAACTCAAAGGAAGTGGCTGTTCGTATCTACGTTAATAAAAAAGTAGTCCCTGAAGCAACAAAAACGACCACAACGATAACCCCACCTGCTAAAGACAAAAGTAGCGGTGGTGGATCTTTCAGTTTAGGTTGGTTCTGCTTTCTTATCGCTTTAGGTCTTATCAGGCTTTATATACCCAGTAAAACTGTTAACCGTCGATTATTATTGAGCTGAGTTATATAACATACAAATAGGTATTGATGCTTATACCAATTGAAATAATGAATCGAGTATTCTAAGGCGTTATAAATGCCTACTACTTTAATTCAATTGGTATTATTCGCGTTTGACGGTTAATAAGCCATCATCATTAAATCGGGTAAAATGGTATTTTCAGGAAAAGTTTAATGGCTATTAAGAGCTAATTAGAGCCATTTTACTGCTAACAGGGAAGTCATACTTTCTTTATGTATTTTTTACCTGATAATAAACGGCTTCGATATCGCCTGTTTCTTCATGATGTAGATAGTTTTTAATATGGTTCATGCCAAGCTTTTTCATCACGTTAATTGAACCCAAATTATCAATAACCGCCGTTGCGCTGAAAGTTTTAATTTCAGTACCTTCGTTCAATATATCTTTAATGTTTTTCGCCGCTTCAAAGGCATAGCCTTTGCCCCAAGACGATTGTTTAAAACGCCATCCTAACTCTAAATTATCAAATTCAGGTTTATCTGAGAAAAACGCCATAGGACGTACCAGAACCCAACCAATAAATTCATGGTCATTTTGTAAAAATACTCCCCATAAACCCCAGCCTTTTTTCTTATCGCGATAAGCTTCCATACGCGGAATAAAATTGTTCGTAATATCTGCTCTTGAGGTTAGCTTTCCAGCAGTAAGATATCGCATTACTTCAGGGTCTTGATCAAGTTCAAACAATAGTTCGGAATCTGCCGCGGTTAAAAGGCGAAATGATAAACGGTTGGTATCTGCTACATTCATGATAAACCTTGATGATTAAAGAAGACAAAGCTCAGTAAATACCGAGCTTTTATATTGATAAGGAGATTAATTTTCTATTTAAGCAAATGAATCTTGTAACGGCGGCACAACTTGCTTTTTACGAGAAAGTACACCGTCTAACCATACCTTTCCATCGATAGTTGCTTTACCAAAGGCTTCTACCGTTAAGCTAGCGTTATCACTTACGACCAAAAGCTCAGAGCCTTCTTTCATAATGTCGGTTAACAATAATAAAACGGTATGGCGAGCACCTTCGGCTTTTAATTTAGCAATATCTGCTGCAAGATCAGCTTTCATATCATCAAAAATAGCAAGGTCGATCACTTCTAGTTGACCAATACCAACAAGGTTACCGTTCATATTAAAATCTTTAAAATCACGCATGACCAAATCTCGAACTGGCGTACCTTCAACGGCAGATTTAACTCTAAACATATCCATGCCTAATTCTTTTGGATCGTCAATACCTGCAATTTCAGCCAAGGCTTCAACACATTTTATATCAGCAGTGGTACAGGTCGGCGATTTAAAGATAACAGTGTCAGATAAAATAGCGCACATCATTGCGCCAGCAATGTTCTTAGGAATTTCAACGTTATGAAAGTCGAACATCATTTTAATAATGGTATTGGTGCAACCAACAGGTCTAATCCAACATTCTAGTGGTGTTGAAGTGGTTAAGTCGCCTAATTTATGATGGTCAATAATGCCTAGTATAGTTGCTTCATCAATATCATCAGGTGCTAATACCCGATCTGAATGATCAACAATGTAAAGGCTTTCGCCGGCATAGCTGGTTTTTAATTGAGGTTGCTCAAAACCAAACTTATCTAATATAAACAAGGTTTCAGGCGTTAAGTCACCTAAACGTGCAGGAACGGTTTCTTCACCTAAGGTTGTCTTTAAATAGGAAAGGGCGATTGCTGAGCAGATAGAGTCTGAGTCAGGGATTTTGTGTCCAACAACATAATGTGGCATGAAATTCTCTTAAAGCGATTAAGTAAGTAAATTACCGCTATTTTAACAATAAACTCAGCATAAAAAAAAGCCACTTTACAGTTAACTAATGCATAAGCGGCTTTATTATTGATATATGTACCCAAAATTGGGAGGATCAGCTATTTATAATAACTTAAACAGGCCTCAACTTCTTTTTTAGAGCCAAGGATCACTTCAACACGCTGATGAATGCTATCAGGTTCAATATCCATTATTCTACCTTCACTGGTAACAGACATGCCGCCCGCTTGTTCCACTAAAAAGCTCATTGGGTTAGCTTCATACATTAAACGTAGCTTGTAAGGTTTGTTAACGTCTCTATTATCTGCAGGATAAGTAAAAATACCACCACGTGTTAATACTCTATGTACATCACCTACCATGGCTGCAATCCAACGCATGTTAAAGTTTTTACCACGCGGGCCAGTATCACCTAAGAGTAAATCATCGATGTAGTTTTTCATCGGTGCTTGCCAAAAGCGCTGATTAGACATATTTACAGCAAACTCTTCGGTTTCTTCTGGTACTTTTACGTTACGCTCAACGAGTAAATAACCGCCATGGGTTCTATCTAATACGTAAAAATGGGTACCGCTGCCAGTGGTCATTACTAGCATAGTTGCAGGACCATATAATACATAGCCGGCGCACACTTGCTTATTACCTGCTTGTTTAAACATGTCAGGATCATCAGCGTCCATATTTTCAGGGGCAGGGTGAATCGAAAAAATAGTACCGATTAAAGAGTTTATTTCGATGTTTGAACTACCATCTAAAGGATCAAATGAAACAAGAAATTTACCATTAGGATTACCTGCTACTGAGGTATCTTCTTCTTCAGAGGATATGGCTTTAACAAAACCCGACTCCAATAAAATATCTTTAAATAATTCATTGGCAACCACATCAAGTTGTTTTTGTACTTCGCCTTGAATGTTTTCATCTAAAGTTGAGCCCATTAAGCCACCCAGCTGGGCTTGGCTAACACGAAATGATATTTCTTTTGTTGCTGCTAATATGGTTTTTATTAGGGAAATAAGGTCTAGTGGTACATTATCTTCACGTAATGCGGGTGCTAGTCGTTGCATTGGGTTACCTAATTGCTTTAGAGTATGTATATTGTATGCTGAAAATGCCAGCAAGCGTAATCTTGTATTCAATTGCTATAATTATTTATGAAAGGTTTACTATTTACTTTCATAAATAATTATAGCAAGTTTGTTGTTGTATTTTGTAGCCTTTATAAAATTTAATTAATTCAACTGTTATAAGTTGTCCTTAAGGAGAAGAGTAAATGAGTTTGATGCGCAATATATTTCTATTGTTGGTGTGCTGTATAATGTCTGTGCAGGCACAAACCAGCGTTACAGAGTTCACTAAGGATAAAGTTAAACATCAAGGCTACTTCTCCTTTTATCATCAGCAAGAAACGGGAAAAGTTTTCTTAGAAATTAATACATTTAATGATCAATTTTTATTTCAAAGTGGTTTACCTCATGGTATTGGTTCAAATGATATTGGTTTAGACCGTGGCCAATTAGGCGATACACGTTTAGTGCAGTTTGAACGCATTGGCGATAAAGTATTATTACGTCAGCTAAATACGTATTACCGCGCGAATTCAGACAATGAATTAGAAAAAAAAGCCATTAATGAAGCTTTTGCTAGCTCGGTTATCTGGGGATTTAACGTCGCTAATGCGAGCGACGATGGTAAACGTGTTTTCATCGATTACACCCCTTTTTTACTTTCTGATATACATAATTTGGCTGAAAGGTTAAAACAAGCAAAACAGGGCGACTACAAAATCGATGTTAGTAGAAGCGCACTTTATATACAGCGTAGCAAAGCATTTCCTAAAAATACCGAGTTAGAGGCAACTGTAACTTTTAAAGGTGATGGTAAAGGCGAGTTTATTCGTGCTGTGACACCTGACGCCAAGGCGGTAACGGTTAATTTGCACCATTCTTTAATCAAACTGCCAGATGATAATTATCAAATGCGCGCTTTCCATCCTTTTAGCGGTTATTGGGCTGACTCGTATGCTGATTATGCTACTGACATTGATGAGCCATTAATTCAACGTGTTATACCCAGACATCGCTTAAGTAAAAAAAATCCGTTAGCAAAAGTTAGTGAAGCCGTTGCACCTATTATTTATTACCTTGATGCTGGCGTACCAGAGCCGGTACGCAGCGCTTTATTAGATGGTGCACGTTGGTGGGATCAAGCCTATCAAGCCATAGGTTATAAAAATGCTTTTCAAGTGAAAATGTTACCTGCTGATGCAGACCCTATGGATGTTCGCTATAACGTCATTCAGTGGGTTCATCGCGCGACACGAGGCTGGTCATATGGGGCTTCTGTTAGCGACCCACGTACCGGTGAAATCATTAAAGGACATGTAACTTTAGGCTCATTACGTGTTCGTCAAGATTACCTTATTGCCTTAGGATTAACGTCACCGTTTAAGTCAGAAGAAACTGACACTACAGCAATGAAAGAAATGGCGCTGGCGCGTATTCGTCAACTTGCTGCTCACGAAGTTGGCCATACTTTAGGTATCGCGCATAACTTTGCGGCAAGTGTTAATAACCGTGCCTCAGTGATGGATTACCCACACCCGTTAATAACATTAAAGAACGGTGAAATTGACCTATCCAATGCTTATGCAACTGATCTTGGAATTTGGGACAAATATGTTATTGCCTACGGTTATAGCGATGTTGCGCGTGATAAGGAAGCCGAATTATTAGCAAGCCTAATTAAGGATACTCAAGAGCAAGGGCTACAATACGTTTCAGACCCCGATGCTCGAGTCAAATCAAGTGCTCATTCAACAGGGCATTTATGGGATAACGGCGCTAATGCAGCGCTAGAGTTATTACGAGTGCTTAAAGTGAGAGAAAAAGCCCTTGTTGATTTCGGCTTAAATAGTATTCCTTATGGTGTACCTTTGTCTGAAATTGAACCAGTTTTAGTACCGATTTACAATTTCCATCGTTTTCAAGTAGAAGCAACAGCTAAATTGATTGGCGGTGTTAATTATAGTTACCAAGTAAAAAGTAAAAACATTAAAAATGAAATGACGATAGTAGCGAGTACAGAGCAGCAGCAAGCATTGAGTGCTTTGCTAACAACGTTATCAACAGACGTTTTAACGCTACCTGAACATATAGTTAAGCTTATACCTCCTAAAGCTTATGGATACAGTCGTGACCGTGAAAGCTTCAAATCAAAAACAGGTTTAACGTTTGACCCTATCAGTGCGGCAGAAGCAAGTGCTAAACATACGTTAACCTTGTTATTAAATGCGGAACGTCTGGCGAGAGTACAACAACAAGCATTGATGGTTGCAGGTATTCCACAAATTGCAGATATCTTGAATGCTCTCTTAACTAAAACGATTAAAGTACCAGCGGAAAAAGGCATTGAATTATTAGTGCAACAACGTGTCAATCAACAGGTTATTGAGCATTTACTTTCGTTATGGCACAAAGAAGACTTAGTTACCGAGCTAAGATCTGAAGTCTATGTAGCATTGACGGATACTCAGGAATGGTTAATTGATCATAAAAAAAGCCGAAAATATAAAGGTTTATCTGCACAATTTAGTTTACTCGCAAGACAAATTGAGTACAGTTTACATCATGATAAATTGGTGACGCCAGTATCGAGTATTAAAATGGCACCGGGTTCTCCTATTGGTAATTAATAGAAGGTTTAGGTAAAAAAGGGATATATGTAAATGAAAAGTCACCGTGTGGGTCTATTGGGCATTCCTTTTGACGATAACTCTTCATTTGAAAAGGGGCCTGCAAAGGCCCCTAGCATTATTCGTGAGGTTTTAAATTCAGGATCCTTAAACGGTTCAACTGAGTTAGGTGTTAATGTAAAAGAACATCAGGCATGGTTTGATTGCGGTGATGTCGAAATAGGTGACAACCAAAATTTTATGCTGCCTATTGAACAACGTTGTGATCAACTACTCGCTGATAATATCAAAGTATTATCTCTGGGTGGTGATCACAGCATTAGTTACCCTTTAGTAAGAGCCTATCGAAAATACTATCCTAAATTAACTATCGTCCATATCGATGCGCATACCGATTTATATGATTCCTTTAAAGGTAACAAATACTCAAACGCCAGCCCTTTTGCTCGAATAATGGAAAATGGTTTATGTGAGCAATTAATCCAAATCGGCATTCGTACATTGACGTTTCATCAAAGAGAGCAAGCGGAAAAATTTGGTGTTGATGTTATTGAAATGAAAGACTGGCCTATAGCTAAACCTATCGTGTTTAATTACCCTGTATACTTATCACTCGACATTGACGGTATTGATCCTGCCTTTGCTCCAGGGGTTTCGCACCGTGAGCCTGGAGGGCTTACTAGTCGCGAAGTGATTAATTTCATTCATCAAATTGATATGCCTATTGTTGGTGCCGATATTGTTGAATTTAATCCAAATAAAGATATTGATAATATGACATCACAATTAGCCGCGAAATTAGTAAAAGAAATTGCAGGTAAGATGTTAATAGTTTGAAGCCCTTGCAGACAAGGCTAATTTTTGTGTATGAGTTAGTAAACTAATATCTCCAACTTTGCCATGCCCAGGAACAACTAACTTAATATCAGGATAGCGGTTAATGACTTTCTGAATAGAATTAGACCATTCACTAATAACAGCGTCCTCAGTATTGCCTAAATTTTTAGCGTGCAGGCTTTTAACAAAACAGCCGCCGAATAGTATCTTTTCCTTTGGCAGCCAAACAACGATATTATCTTTTGTATGCCCTGCTCCAGGGTAATAAACACTCACAACACCATCAAGTAATTCAAATGTATTACCTGATATTTCATCACTAGACGTTTCTTTTTTCTTTAATTTAAGCAGCTTGTTGGTTAATGATGTCGCATAGGTTTTTATTTTAAAATCGTTTAAAAGTGGTAAATCGTTACTAGAGTCTTCATGAAAATGAGTAACGACAGCGCTTTTTATCGTTAGGCCTTTAGCCTCAATCCACTCAATCAGCTCTTTAGTTCCCTGAGTTGTCCAAGGGGTGTCTATCATATGTGCTTCAGTACCATTAATAACAACTAGACCTGATGTCTCTACTACCCCCCATTTTTCAGTCCTCTTAAATGAAATATGCTGATAGACGTTATCACTTAATTTTTTAATTTTAAGTTTTTTGATATCCCCATCATTTGCAAAAACAATACAAGGAACAAATAGTATAAGTAGAATAATTGATTTCATAGTTATTCTCATAGTTGAGTGCTCTCTAACGAATTAACGGGCGAATAATAGTTGATGCGAAATGCGAAAACTGTAGCATGAAGTTGCGAAAACTGCGATAACTGCGCGTTGTAATATGTGTAAGTGGTTTGCGATATATAAAAGAGTCATACCGATGGTTTAACTCTTTTATATATTATGACAGCCAATACCACATAAGAGACATTAGGATAATTCAAATTAATGGCAGGTTTAGTGATGAAAGCGGAAGGTAGCGCCACATTAAGTGGCTAAGCATAGTAGATTTATACTACAAGCTACTGACGTTATTAGCTTCTAAATAACTTCAGGGGTTCTGAACCAACCTCATCTCTAACAACATTTCGAAAAGTAAACTGTCCTATCATGGCGCCACCTCCGTCTGTTAGCTTCATAACCAAAGCTGCATTCGAAAACATTTTTCGATTTATTGATTTAAGAGTTATGGTGAAATACCCCTCCCAATAATCTCCTTTAACTAGAAAGTTTGAAGATATACATTTGCTTTCAGATTCTATTTCATAAAATAGAGAGCCTTCCAATATATGTGCATGTTGAGTTAATTGCATTGAAACTTTAATTCTCGAACCATCATCATAAGTATTATCAGAGTTCCATGCACCAGAGACGTCAGCACCTTCATAACGCCAAGATTGATAACTTGGAATAAACCAAAGAATAAACATTCTTGATACTAGCCAAATAAAAAATGTAGTTAATATCCCTGAAATAATACCTAGCAATACGGTCTGAAATATGGACAACGAACTCTCCTAGTAGCTAAGGCCGTTTTAAGCGGCGAGAAATAGTTTGCTAAAATGTGAAACGAAGTGGAACCGAGCAAACTGTCACGAGTCCGACTTGAAAACCCTTGTCTATATGACCTGTACCACAGTACCGCCAAAACGCGCTTCTTGAGCGACACACTCAATACCATTAACTTTACAATTAACTGATAAATTTGAATACACATCAATTTTTGATTCAGGGATTATGTTCCCATCGACTTCAACTCCGTCAGCTAAACAAGCTACACAGACATATGCTAGATATCTAGGTTGAGGTTTAACACTTCCTTTGCATATAGGACAATATTGTTCGGTCATCCACTTTCCTTAAAAGATATGTACGTTTATTAGCGCGACCTTATAAAGAACAGTACCTTTTAAGGTTGGATTAATTTAGCGACCGTAAGTCGCTCATAAGGAGACATTAAGCTTTTCATGCTGTTACGTCAACTTTGCGCACCAAGCGCCCCTAATTTGACTCTAGTAGCCCCTCGATATTGTCCATAAAACACCTTATGGACAAACTTTCAGGGAAATAACGAATCTTATGGAGATACTTTAGTAGACATGGACAATCTTAATTGTCGCTACACAGGAGCCTTAGCTCCCCCCATTATTGTCACTACTTTTGCTGATAAAAGGCCGACATCGCTTTATACAATGAATATAAATCTACTTTTGAGCCTACAGCATAAGGCGAGTGAATAGATAAAATGGGTATACCAAAATCGATCACTTCCATATTGTCATTTGATAAATCACTACCGATTGTGCCGCCAGACGCTTTCCCTTTATAAGTGGATGTTTGCCATTTAATTTTGTTGTTATCTAAATAATTACGTGTCCACGCCATATATTCAGAATTAGCATTAAAACCACCGCCGTAAAGCTTAAGGTTTACCCCATTACCTAAACGCGGTGCATTTCCTAGTTCCCAAACACTAGACCATGTTGGATTAACACCTGGATTAACATCTGCTGAAATAACTTTGGTATTTCTTAGCACTTTACGTAACTGATAGTCGTTATATTTCTCGCCTTTTTTGTTATATAAAAGGCTACTGAGTAAATCGACCAAATAAGTAGAGCTTGCACCGGTATTATTGATGTTGCCGACTTCTTCATTATCAACTAAATATGCAATTGACGTATATTCAGGCGTTTTCTGTTCCATTATTGCCGTAACGGCAGCTATAGCAGAAGCTTTATCGTCTTGACCATAAGCCGCAATCATACTGCGATCAAAACCCACATCACGAGGTTTGGTTGCCGGTACTAAAGCAAGCTCAGCAGAAACTAAATCTTCAACTGAAATATCATATTCTGCCTTGAGGAAATCAGTCACTAATACTTTAATTGATTTATCAAGTGCTGGTTTTGCTGAAATAATAACATCCAATTCTTCTTTTTTAATCACCTCACGACTAGTACGTTTACGGTTGTCGTGATCAACATGGGGAGCTAAATCAGGTACCATAAAAATAGGGTCGTTCTCATCAAATCCCACAGAAATATTAACTACGGAACCGTCTTTTTTATCGACTCGGCCGACCATAGCCAAAGGAATATTTACCCATTGATAGGTTTTAATGCCGCCATGAATATACGTTTGAAATAAGGCAAACTGTTCTTTTTCATACAAAGGGCGCCCTTTTAATTCGAGTCGTGGCGAGTCAATATGAGCGCCAACAATACGTGTTCCTTGCTCTAAATCCTTCTTACCAATGACAATAACAGAAATGGTGCGGTCACGATTTACATCATAAAAACGCGCCCCCGGTTTTAAGTCACTTACTTCAGTGAGCTTTTTAAAGCCCTGTTTTTCGATACGTTTAATCGTTTCAGTGACAAACGTTAACTCTGTTGGTGCTTTATAAATATAATCTTTATAGTTATCCGCATATTTTTCAACAGCTTTTAGCTCTTTTTTTGATAGGCTAAGCCAACTAGAAGCCGACTCTTTTTTTGCTTGCTCTTTATCACCTGTTGCATACGTGTAATCAACGACACAAAGATTTAAGGCACTAACGATAGCGATACTTGTTATTGTTTTGATAAAATTCATTTAATTTCTCTCCCAAAATGATACGCCATAATAAAAGCTTCACTTAACCAACTTCAAGCATTATTCGTTGAATCGTTGGTATTTATCGAAGAATGACGGTAAGTTAAATATTTCTAAAATTAAATAACACCTTAATGATATGATCCAAGCAAGTTGTCACTGTGGACAAATTAAATTTTCCCTCCCTGAATTGCCAAAAACAGTTACTAGCTGTAATTGTTCTGCATGTTCTAGGTTTTCTGCTTTATGGGCATATTTTTCTCCTGAAAGAATACATTTCATTGCAGGTAAAGATAAAAGCAAAACTTACTGCTGGGGTGATAAAACCATTGCGTTTCATCATTGTAATAACTGTGGTTGTATTACCCATTATTTACCAACCGCATCAGGCAATCAAAATAAGATGGCTGTTAACTTTCGTTTAGTTGATGTAAAACTATTAGGCTCAGTTAAAATCAAATACTTTGATGGTGCAGATAGTTGGCAATTCATTGATCAATAACCGAAAAGAACAATAATTCAAGGAAGTGTAATGTTAGATAATAAGAGTAAAGAGTGCACCGAGTTTGCCGTATTTAAAGTTTGTAAAGAAAACATCAGACGTGTTGCCGAATTAAGTAAAGCGATATTTACTGAAATGAATGCTGAAGAAAAAGTGATCTCCTCATTTCAAATATTACAAAAAATAGATAATGAAGAAGAACTCTGTTGGCATTTAACATGGGTAAGTGCCGAGGCCGCTAAAACGACCACTGAAAAATGGCCTAGTTTTCCAAGTACTAAAGCATTTCAATCCTTGGTTGACGAGAATAAATATTATGGACATTTCGTTGATTTAACCTAAATAATCCCAATTTCATTAAATTAGTAGTTTACTTTTTTATGTAGACAAACGGATAAGTACAAGGCATAAATTTCAGTAGCTAGTGATTCTAATGATGAATTTTATACCACTGTAGTTATTCGTTTTAATCATTAAAATGAGCAGTTAATTGATCAACTTGGTATAGCTTTAGCAGCTATGCTAAGCACTGAGTACTTTTATTATTCTTTTATCCAGGTTGATTTGGTAAATATTTACATAGTAAATCGAACAATAATAAAAGTTAGCATACTAAAACCGACCGTCCAATAAACACTTTGTGTTTTTATAGAAACCAAAATAGCGACTGTTGCAGCCATTAAATAAGGATCAGATAAGCTCCCAACCAAATTATCATCGTGCACACAGATGATGGGTACCCAAATAGCGGTTAATACAGCTGGTGCGCTAAAATTTAGTAAACGACTCATTTGTGGGCTAAGTTTTATTGGCAATGCAGGATGTAAAAACAAATAACGCGTGGTAAACGTAATACTCGCCATTAACAAAATAGTAAGTAGGGTCACGAAACACGCTCCTGTATTATTTCGACTGATTGAAATTTTTCTTGGATCTGCAAACTAATATAACCACAGCCCATGGCAATAACTGACGCCATCACTAAATCAAGCTGCCAATGCCAAAGTTTAAAAATAACCGATAAAGCAGCGGCAACAACCACAGTCACAAAAACAGGTATTGTGGTTATGGTTGGCACAACCAAAGCAATAAAGGTTGCTGCAATAGCAAAGTCTAATCCAAGAGACGTTAAATCAGGTAGATAGGATCCCGCAATAATGCCAATGATATTCCATAATAACCAACCAAGATAAAAGCTGACTCCTGCGGCAAGACCATAAGCAAGTCTAAGCTTACCTTGTAACGACTTTTTGCTCGTTGATAAAGCAAAGAGCTCATCAGTAAGTACAAAGGCAATACTTAAGCGCTTAGTTAACGATAAGGTTTTTATCTTATCTCGTAGTGCTAATCCATATAAAAAGTGACGTGAACTGATGATGAATACAGTAAACAAAATCGTTGCTAACGGCGCATTGTTGCCAATGAGTTCGGTTGCCACCAACTGGGCTGCGCCAGCAAAAACTAATAGTGGCATGAGTAACGCTTCCATAACACTAAAGTCGCGTTGAATAGCGAGGTAACCACATAAAATCCCCCAAGGCAGTACGGCTAGATTAAGCGGTAACATATCAACGATCCCTTTTAAGGCCATTGTCATCATTGCTTGTTTTTTTACTGACAAAATGAATATCCAAATAAGTAAAACTTAATGGAATAATGACATCAATATTTGAAGTTAGCTTGTAAGATCTTGCGAAATAAAAAAGAGCTTAAGAGGCGAGTACGTGACGAGCATAATTTCCCGGAGAAACACCATTGGCTTTAATAAAATGACGATGAAAATGACTCTGGTCATGAAAACCCAATTCAACAGCAACATGGCTCACTGATATGCCCTGTTTCAATAACGTTTTACTTTTATGTAAGCGCGCTTGTATTTGATAAGCATGTGGTGGTAATCCATAGCTTTTTTGAAACTGTCTTACTAAATAGTATGAACTTAATCCCGACAAACTCGCTAGACTCGTTAAACTAATATTATTAAACAAATTGTCATGAATATACTGTTTTACCAATTCAAGTGGCTGTTTATTAATGCGAAAAGATTTGATGTTAGGTTTGCTAATACCGTGTTTTATCATTAATCGCGTCATCACACCATTAAGTAATGTTTCACGATATAGCGTATTCTCTGATTGAGATAAAACATTAAGTAGTTGTTGTAATTCGCCTGCCATTTGTGGGTCATTAACAACTGCATTAGGAAAATATGGTGCAAAGTTATCAGCCAAACCTAGGTCATCGGCGAGCGTTTTAAATTGTCGTTCCAGAGGGTATAAAGCTCGGTATGACCAGCCTTCATCGGTTGCTGCTTGACCATTATGTACGTCATCTGCATTAACAAAAATAATGCTACCTTGTGGCGCGTAATGCTCTTGACCACTACGGAAAAATTGTTGTGTTCCTCGGTTAATAACGGCAATAGTATAGCTTTCATGAGTATGCCGCGAAAAATTTTTATGATGGTAATTTGCGTTTACCACTTCTAATCCACCTAATTCTTGGCAGTATTGAAAACATGTTTGTTCTTTAATTTTTGTCATCATTACTCTCTGAAAACTTAGGTGTTGGCTAGCCTTGCTTTTATTCTAACGAATATCAATAGGAATTGTTTGTACGTTCTTGCGCATCACCCCATCTTGTCATCCATGGCATTGCTTACATGGACGTACTTAGCTTTTGTCTGTAACTAAAAAGCTGACCATTCATCCTGAATATCTCCACTCTTTGCCATCCATAGCACCGCGGTATACCATTCATCCTGAATATAAAAAAGGAAGCAAAGCTTCCTTTTTTATCAATCATTAGCTTATAACTATGATCTTAATTTGAACATGAACCATTATTTGCCCATACATTACTAAATACGTCAGGGCTTGCGCCAGTAGACCACCAAATAGCTGTGTATTTATTGTTTTTATATGAAACGATATCACCCAGCCCATATGAACTTGCAGCAGACCATGCCGTAATACCATCACAACCAGGTTCAACAATAACACCGCCTTCAACTGACACAGTTTGACTTGTAGAATGTGTTAAACCTTCGGCATCTGCAACACTTAAGCTGACGTTATAATGACCATCTTGTGCATAGGTATGTATTGGATTTTCAGATGTTGAACCGGTATTGTCACCAAAATTCCAGCTATGTGATACTACGGTTTTATCATCTGTTGAAGAGTTAGTAAAGCTTGCTACTAGCTCATTGGTTGATACAGAGAAACTTGCAACTGGTGCATCATTTTCAGCTGGACAGTTACCACCTGAATCACTGCCTATTACCTTCCAAACATTGGTATAAATTGATGGTTTAGCACCTGTTGACCACCACGTAGCTTCATAGTTGGTTCCATTGTAGCTAACTCGATCTCCTAGCCCATAACTTGTTGAACTACTCCAGGTATCATAAGAAGCAGACGCCGCTGAATTACAAACATCTCCGACGGTAACGCTCTGCGCCGTTGAATCTGTTTGCCCAGCAGTATCAGTAACTTCTAAAGTAATAGTATAACTACCACCTTGAGCATAAGTATGCGACGGGCTGTTTTCATTACTTGTACTATTGTCACCAAAGCTCCAACGAGAACCGCTGATACCAAAATCATCTGTAGAATTATTACTTAAGGTTACGGTATTTCCATTAATATTTGTGGTAAAACGAGCTGTTGGTGCGATATCTGTCGTTGTGCCATCAGGTTTAATACCTGTTTTTCTTTCAATCCAATCTAAATAGGCAGTAGTGCGTGTAAATGCGGTTGCACCTTTGCAGTCTTTGCCCCAGCTCACCGTACCTATACTATAAAATTTATTATTACTTGCGACAGCAAAAGGCCCACCACTATCTCCGTTACATGCTGAGGTATTGTTTGGACCACCGCCACAAATAACACCGTTACCTAAATTAGCACCGAGCTGACTTGAGCAGCTACTGTTGCTAATAACAGGTAGGGCGACTTCACGAAGGACGTCACTACCTCGACGACTACCACCATACGTATCACCCCAGCCTGATACAGTTACATAAGCACCAACACCCGCTATTTGGTTGGCAATAGCTTGAGTTGGTAATGATGCGGGTATAATGGAACTACTCGCCGGTGATGCTAAGCGTAATACGGCAATGTCATATCCTGATTCAATACTTTGTGCACCACGCCAATTTTCATGTTTAATAATTTGGCTTACACGAATCGTTTGACCATCATTAGCACTCATACGATGAGCACCTACTTTAACCGTTAAATTACTGGTTGATGCACTATCCAAACAGTGACCTGCAGTTAATACCCACTGGCTACTAATTAATGTACCACCACAACCTTGACGACCATTCATCAATAACGCTACTTGATAAGGTCTTGCGTTAGCTGCAGTTACACTACCGCCCACAATACTTTGCGGCTGATCATCAATGTTAGCATTTGCAACTTGTCTATCCGACATAGCAAGTACTGACGATGAACCAAACAGCGTCGTAATGGTGGCAAGAGCCGATAAGCTCAAAGCTATTTTTTGATGCTTATTTTTTTTATTTGTATTTTTCATCATTCTCTCTTTTTTATAATTATTTTGATGTGAATCTTTCTTATTAGTGTTCTATTCACATATTTATCTTTAGGTGTAAACCCAACCTAAGATATCTTGAATAATATCTGAGATTAATCGCTATGCAAATTTTAACCGTTTAAACCAACAGGTCTTACCTGTTGGTTTTCCGTCTTTTTTTTATTAAGCCTCTGAATTAGAGTGAATTTATCGTAACGTTATATTTACAACTAGTTAACAAAAAGAAATTGTCATACAATAAAAATACAAATACGAAGTGGTTCGTTGTTTTAATTGAGGTTTTATCGAGCTTTAATTGAGGCTTTACTGAGCTTTAATTGAGGCTTTACTGAGCTTTAATTGAGGTTTAACTTGAAAAAAAATCATCTAGAAAAGGGGAATGTCTAAAATATTCTAGCCTAGGATGCTACTGATTAAACTGATTGTGCTGTTAAAACGATTAAATCTATCGAAATAATCGCCAATGACCATAAGTATATCGCAACAGTAACGGGGCTATTTGCCCCTTTCTTTCATCCTAAAAATACTGATACTCATTCAATATCTAACTTAGTAGCAAAACTCGAAAGCGTTGCGTTAATACTTTTTGATTAACGTATTAATCACCTAACTCTTTAATAAGCAGTGCCAATAACTCACTACCATCGCCAGAAATAAATATATCCGAATTTAGTTTCTTATGAGCGACATCTCCAGTTTTACTCGGCCAATATGAAAAACCACTCAGCAGCGCTGCATCCGTCACAAAGCGTAATTGTGCTTCTTCTCCGCTGGAAACGGCAACTAAACTACCTACGGTACTTTCAAGTAATAGTTCAAAATTATCAAGGGGAAAGTTAAGCTTTTTCTCAAGTAAAACGTCGGGATCCATGCTCATAAATGCATACGTTTGCGTTAAGCTCTTATCAAAAATAATCCCAGATATAATTTTTTCACTGTCCTGCCCCATACTTTGCCAGTTAATTTCATAAGGCGTTAGGCTAATATCGTTTAGCTGCATTTGATTAACGTCAAAAATAACATCTACTGCATCAGATAAAAACTCTCTTTTTACGATATTAATGCCGCCACTCGACTCTTCATAGCGACCAACATAAGTATAACTATCGACAGCTAATAAAGGGAACTTAGGTAAGTAGCCGTTCATACCTCCTTGCAAATGGCTGCGGTAAAGCCCAAAGTGTCTTCTCCAACTAGATTTCTTGCCATTAATAATAAAGTCATCGTCCATTTTGTGGTCAGAGGACCATTCAATAATCTCAGCTTGGTGCTCTAAGGTTATTTCTAACAAATCGGCATCTGCTAAATCTTTGTAATAATGAAAGCCATAGCGAATATTTCTTGGTTCGTTTTCATAAGCAATAACCAGTAAATAGTCGTTTTTTGAACTGATCGCACACAAGTTAAAATGTTCTTGGTAGGCTTGGTTGTTTTTATATACAGCATCACTTATAAGCTGACCATTGAACATCAAGCGCGCTGCAGAGTCTGTTTGTGTTGATAAGTCATTAATTCGCACAGCAACATCACGACAATTTGACTTAGTGCTATTGTCATAATCGATGTCGGTACTATCAAAGGTCATATAATAACCCGCGGGTACACCATAAAAATTATGAACACGTACTCGGCCACTTGGTCTGGTATTGGTTACACGAAAATACGCTAAACCATTATCTTCAGGCTCAATGATATAACTGTTATCGGGCTCAATCGCAATTTCACTATAAAACCCCAACGCAATATGCCTTTCCACAACAGCATTTGAACTATCAAGAAAATCAGCAAAAGGGGAGCGTTCACCCTTGACGCTGTCACGATAAACATGTCGTAAAACGGCATGATTCACGGTGGGGATATTTAGCTGTGGAACCAAAAGACTCGGAGCAGGAGAAAATATGACCGCCTCTGTCTTTGGTATGTCACTTACAGGTGCTGTAACTGGCGAGGGAGTTATGGTTATGGTTTTACTGCCCCCTTTGCTACAACTTAGCAACGTTGTAGCAGATACAATAATGAAAATATTTAAAGCAATTTTAGTTAACATCTAGACTTCCTTATCTTTGTTTAACAGCCATAGTGAATGACATGGTTTAACAGCAAGAGTATATACTAATATAAAAAACAACAATGTATGTATAACAAAATATACATTTTATTAACCTAATAACATCATTTTTACGTTAGACATATCTTGTTACCCCTTTTTTATTTAAAAGATGAAGTAATCTGGCGACAATCCGGTCTATAACTGTTCGAATGTTATTAAAAATATAAATAATTAATAAATTACAAAAGGATTAAGTTAGCATGCGCAAATTATTACTACCGTTACTTATTGGTTGCAGTTTATCTGCAGGCTTGGCACAAGCAGATACATTTTCAGATAACATTAAAGCGGCGATGAACGTTGAAACACGTTCAGCAGAAGATAAAGATCGTGATCGAAATCGCCGACCAATACAAACACTTGAATTTCTTGGTATTCAAGAAGACATGAGAGTATTAGAGCTTATCCCTGGTGGCGGTTGGTATACGTCTTTGCTTGCGCCTGCTTTAAAAGATAAAGGACAACTTTATTTGGGTATGGCAGGCGATCACATCAAAGATGGTTTATTAAAGCAAAACGCTTTCAGTAAGGTTAAAACCGTCAGTAACGATTCAAAGTGGGACCGTAATAAAGAAGAAAAGCGTTATGACTTATCGAACATCAACTTTGATGTAAAAGACATTGATGCCGTATTAACTTTTCGTAACTATCACAACTTATCACTAGCGACACGCACTGCCGTGAACATAGAAGCGCTAAAAGCACTTAAACCCGGTGGTATTTACGGTATTGTTGATCATACTCGTCGCCATATGCAAAGTGAAAATGATGAAAATGGTCGCCGTATTGACCCCGTATTAGTGATCAAAGAAGTAGAAGCTGCAGGTTTTGAGTTTGTCGATTACTCAAACCTTCATTACAAAGCTGACGATGAATTACGTTATGAAGTAGGACGCAAGTCTGTAACCGGTAACTCTGACCGATTTACTTTGTTATTCAAAAAACCGATGAAATAGAAGGTAGAACAACTACGCTTAAACGCTCAGTATACTTATTGAGCGTTTATACCCATCACTCTTCAACAACCCGACGTGCTTCATTTTCCAATAATACCGGAATATCTTTGTTTATTGGGTAGGCTAAACGGTCAAAGTTACACACCAGTTCTTGCTGGTCTTTTTTATAATCTAATTTGCCTTTACATACTGGACAAGCCAATATTTCC
Organism: Alteromonadaceae bacterium; assembly: GCA_047621305.1. Classification (GTDB taxonomy): domain Bacteria; phylum Pseudomonadota; class Gammaproteobacteria; order Enterobacterales; family Alteromonadaceae; genus Colwellia_A. The sequence continues at coordinate 42,525 of JBLHNB010000030.1, forward strand.
ATCAATTTTATATCAAACGCCATGACTAACTCTCTTTATCGTATTATCTAACTTATTGTTTAAATTATTGTTTAACTTAAAACTAACTTTAAGTTTTATTTAAATTTTATCTTTTATTAACTGCATGATATCAGCTAACAAAGGCTGTATTTGTTGTTCATTAAATTGTGCATCTACTGGTACATACCACCAATGACTTTTGGCAAATTGTTGACATTTAACCCCATCTTTTTCAGTCATCAATAACGCCATATCTTCATCATAGCCATTAAAGTCTGCCAATTGATAATTATGGTGATCAATAAAACCTTGTGTCTTTGCTAAGCTAAATTGATGTGTCGTTAAGGTATTAAAAAAACGTTGTGGGTCACCAATACCAGCAATAGCATTTACCGCTGGATTTTTTTTACGGAAAACCTCTAAAAGCACCTGTTCATTGGTTAATAAATTAACGATAACCTTGGGGTGTAAGCTCATGGTTATTTCATCCTTTAACGGTGTTAAACCGCTATTATTAATAACATAACCAACCGATTTCAACCGCCACAAGCCTTCTCGTAAAGGCCCCGCAGGTAGTAATAAACCATTACCAAAACGGCGATTGCCATCAATAATGATAAGTTCAATGTCTCGAATTAAGCGGTAATGTTGTAAACCATCATCGGCAATAATAACATCGCAGCCCTGCTCAATTAATAGTTCAGCACTGGCAATACGATCACTGCCCACAACCACAGGTACGGCGCTGCGGTTATAAATTAATAGGGGCTCGTCTCCGGCCTCAACAGCGGTACTGGTTTGATCAAGTAAATAAGGATAGTGAGGCGCTTGCCCACCGTAACCTCGACTAATAACCCCTGGTTTTATTCCCTGTTTAATACATTGTTCAATTAAATATAAAACAAACGGCGTTTTACCATTACCACCAATACCGATATTACCCACCACCACAACAGGCTTATTTACCCGATAAGACGTAAAAAAGCCAAACTTATAAAACATTCTGCGCAGGGTTGTTAATACACCAAAAAGTAGTGTTAACGGCATTAACAATGGCACAAACAACCATTTAGCTGGATGACGTTGAAACCAAACCTTTTCAATTAAACGCATATAAATTGTTTTTTATTATTCATTGTATTTATTAGTTATTGATCATTACTTGCTGATCACTGATTAAATTGAAAGTTATGTAGCTTTGCATAAGCACCATTGTTCGATAATAACGTTTGATGATCGCCCTGTTCAACGACCTTACCTTGTTCCAATACTAATATACTATCAGCATTTTCAATAGTAGAGAGTCGATGTGCAATGACAATGCAGGTTCTATTTTTTTGTAATATTCGTAACGCATCTTGAATATGACGCTCTGATTCACTATCTAAAGCACTTGTTGCCTCATCTAAAATTAAAAATGGCGCATCACATAACAAAGCTCTTGCAATGGCGATACGTTGTCTTTGACCTCCTGATAACATCGCGCCATTTTCACCAATAACCGTGTCTAAGCCCGTAGATATATTTTCAACAAACTCCATTACATGAGCATTGGTTGCCGCGGCGATAATTTCCTCACGACTAGCATCAGGTTTACCGTAAGCAATATTGTTCGCTATGGTGTCATTAAACAAGACAACTTGCTGTGAAACGTAAGAAAACTGTTGGCGTAGTTGCGTCAATTTATACTGTTCAATATTCACATCATCAATGAGCACTTCACCTGCATTAACATTATAAAACCTTAATGCTAAAGAACTCGCGGTTGATTTACCACTACCAGAGCGACCCACCAAGGCTAACGTTTTCCCTTGCTCAATGGTGAACGATACATCATCAAGTGCAAGATTTTCACTTGATGCATAAGCAAAACTGACATTTTTAAACGCAAACTTCCCTTGTGCTTTCGTTATCGACAAGGTGCCTTTATCACTTTCTACTTGTTGATCCAATACTGAAAAAATACTGCTGCACGCTGCCATGCCATTTTGAAAGTCACTATTAACCGTCGTTAAAAGTTTAAGGGGCCTTAGCAACATTGCCATTGTAGTAAGTACTGTAATAAAGCTGCCCGGCGTTAAACTCTCTTTCATGCTTTCTAGGCTGGCAACATAAAAAACCACAGCCAAAGCAAAAGACGCAATTATTTGAATAAAAGGCACGCTAATCGATTTAGTTACCACCATTTTCATACGTTGATGACGGTTTTTATCATTTACGGTATTAAAACGTGCAAATTCACGTTCTTTACCACCAAAGGTCAAGACCACTTTATGAGCATTAAAAACTTGCTCTGCAGCACTTGTTACTTCACCCATCGCCCCTTGAATGTTTTTGCTGATCTTGCGAAAGCGCCCAGATACCACAGTAACAATCACGGCAATTACCGGTGTTATTACCAAAAAGATCAATGACAACTGCCAGCTATTAGTAAACATGACTATTAATAAAAAAGTAACAAAAGCCCCCTGCTGCACCAAAGTTAGCAGTGCTTTACTGACGGCTTGTAAAACTTGCTCACTGTCATAGGTAAGCTTAGAAATTAAGGTGCCCGTTGATTCTTTATCATGAAAAGCAACCGGCATTTTAAGGATGTGTTCAAATAATTGTTGCTTTAACGACGCAACAACGTGATTGCCACCCCAAGCTAAACAGTACTCACCTAAAAAGTGACAAATGCCCCGCACGATAAACATCACAATAATAAAGAGTGGTGCCCATTTCATAAAATCAGGACTCACCCCCGTAATACCAACATCGATTAAAGGTTGCAGCATAGAGAATATATACGCATCAACGGCGGAATAGCCAATCATGCCAATAATAGCGACGACAAATCCTGCCTTATATGGAGTGGCATAACGTAATAAGCGTTTAAAATTTTGCCACGTTGTGGCTTCTACTGCTGCTGGGGAAGCTTGCATTAAGTATCTCAATGACTAGGTGAATAATTTTCTCGCTAGTCTAACGTTATTTTAATTAAATAACGAGAACAGAACTAATTAGAAAACCAGTAAGGAAAAATATTTTGTCTATACGGTTTAACATGGATGCCATTAGGGCGAATATCAAGCTGAATCATGCCATTATCTGCGGTATTAAAAATATTGACCTTATTATTTTTATAACGTTGTACGACATTACTCATTGGCATCTGCCAGCGATTTAAGAAACCCGCACTAAAAATAACTATTTTTGGGGAAACTTGTTTGATAAAAGCCTCACTTGATGATGTTTTAGAGCCATGATGTGGAGCGATTAATATATCAGCATCAAGTTTCGAATTTGTTTTTTCATTACTTAACAAAACACGCTCTACATTTTTTGAAATATCACCGGTGAGTAAAACACGATACTTGCCATCACTAATACGAATAACACACGAATCGTCATTATCTTCTCCTTGTTGATTATCAGGAGAGAGCATCTCAAATTTCAGTTGTTGCCAGTAAAAAGTATCACCTTGCTGACAAAAACGCCCGCCACCAAGTTTACTGTCATTAGCAATAACTTCATCAATATTAATGAGTTGCTGTAATCTTTCTAAACCTCCAGCATGATCATTATCACTATGACTAATAATGACTTTATCTAGTTTTTTGATCCCTTGGTATTTAAGATACGGCATTACCACGGCATCAACGAGATTAAAACCACTTGGATAACTCGCTCCTGTATCATAAACAATCGCCCGCTGGTTACGCTCAACAACAAGACTTAGCCCTTGACCAACATCGAGCACAGTTACCTGCCAGTTTTTAATTTTTTCTTGATTAAATGTTAGAAGCACTATTGTCGTTAGGCTAATAACGCTGAAAATAACGATTAAACGCCGTTGTAAGGAAAGAAAAACACTCAGAGCTACTAGTATAAAAACAAAGAAGATCCAGAGCGCTTGTTGATGAGATACATCAATAATTGCCCACGGCCACGACGCTAAAAATTCAAACCAGTACCACACTAAATCAATACTTTTAAGCGCAAGTTCAAATAGAAAACCAGCAAAATGTTCATTAAAAGGTAAAAGTAAAACGGCTAATAAGCATAAGGGGATGCTAGTTAAACTCATCAAGGGTACAGCCACTATATTGGCAAGCAATGATATAAATGAAAGCTGATAATTGATCATCACCACTATTGGTATCATTAACAAACTTAAACTGACTTGAATAAGTAATAAAGATTTAAGCCACACCATTATTTTATTGCTACTGGCTAGCGCTTTAGAAAAACGCCAAACCACTAAAAATATAACACTAACGGCATAAAGCGACAGCCAGAAACTCGCACTAAAAACACTTGTTGGATTGAGTAAAAGCAGCATAAATATGGCAATCAATAGCCAACGCCGCAAGCTAAGTTTAAGACCCCACAAACGTGTACACCAATACAATAAAAGCATGACCAATGCGCGAATGGTCGGTAAAGAAAAACCCGCTAAATAGGCATAATAAAGTGTGATTAAGCAACTAAATATTATTGCCCATACTCTCAAATTAATGGTTAATAACCACTGGCATTTAAATCTATTGATAAAAAACACTAGCGGAAAATATTTCAACAAAAACAAACAAATTAAAAATGATCCACTGGCAACTAACCCTAAATGTAAACCTGAAATAGCAATTAAGTGTTGGGTTCCTGTCGTTTGCAGTATCCGCCATTGTTCAGGTGTTACTTGACTTCTTTCACCAAAACTTAGTGCCAATAAAAGAGACGATAATGGCTCTTGTGGGAGTCGTGTTTTCGTTTGTATTAATAATTGTTGGCGAATACTAAGCTCAGCTGCTATTTCGACATTGCTTTTTCGATTTAAAACATAGCCTGTCGCTACGATATTCTTTTGCCGTAACCATGTTTGATAGTTGAAACCACCAACATTGGCAAAACCATGGGCAGGCTTAATTTTAGCATTAAGTTGCCACTGCTGACCTTGATAAACCTCATGGGGGGATTTGTCCCAACTTAACCTTATTTTAAATGGACGTTTGAGTAACGTCTGATCTAGGTGGGTTACTTTAAAATTAAAACGATACTTTAATATTTTAGCACTATCTTTATTGGCTCGTTCTTGTTTATTAAAAGCACTAGTACGACCTTGATCTAAACTCGGTATATTGATGACCTCTCCCTGCAGTAACAAGGAAGTACTTGCGAGGCTATTGATATTCAATTGATTATCTTGCCAAATACTATTATAACGCAGTGCTGAAAAGATTAACCACGAGACACCAACCATTAAACCACTGGAACTACGCGTACTTTTATTGAAAAATAGTAAGATAGCGATAAAAATAAAGATAACTAGATGAAATAGTTCTGGCACTATTGGCAAGAATAATGACAATATAGAGCCTATAAAAAATGTAAACAGCCACCAATCCATAGTGATTTTTCCCATATATCGTGAAACAAGTTATTTAAATCTATGCCTAAAAAAATCCTTAAACGCTTTATGCCCGATCACAACACCATAAAAAATAATAAATATTTACAAATATTTGGTGATTTATTACATAACGCAAATTTATGGCACCTTAATCGACGCTCAGTCGCTAAAGGATTTGCGGTTGGCTTATTTTTTGCGTTTATACCCGTACCTTTTCAAATGGTTTTAGCGGCAGGTATTGCCATTATAGTACATGCAAACTTACCCCTTTCTATTGCGCTTGTTTGGATCACCAATCCACTAACCATGCCAGCAATCTTTTATTTTTGTTATGTTGTTGGTGCTTGGGTACTTGGCGTAAAAGAAAAAGCATTTACTTTTGAAGTCAGTTGGCAATGGCTAATTGACAGTCTGTCTACCATTGGGCCTGCATTTATAGTAGGTTGTGGCGTATTAGCCACGCTGTTTTCAGTGCTTGGTTATATTAGCATTCATATATTGTGGCGTTATTCAGTGAGCAAAGAGTGGAAAAAACGTAAGAATAGTAGAAATAGTTGAAATTAAATATCGCCCACACCCCATTATATTAGCTATAATCCCGCCAACAAAATTTGAATTTATACCCGTTACTACACAGGTTTTCTTTGTATAGCATTGCACAAGCACACTGAAACATGCGCCTTGAGTAAAAACGGGTATAAACATATTATTAATCTAGAATTAATCCTTAGGAGATATTTCGATGCCAGGTTTTGAATTATTCGGACCAGAAGAAAAAGCAGAAGTCGCAGATGTAATGGAAAACGGTTTTACTTTCCGTTATAACTTCGATCCAATGAGAAATGATCGTTGGAAAGCTAGGGATATGGAAAAATTACTCTGCGAAAAAATGAATGCAAAACATGCTCATTTGGTTTCAAGTGGCACTGCTGCGTTGCAAACCGCTATGCATGCTGCGGGCATTGGCGCTGGTGATGAAGTCATCGTTCCTCCTTTTACGTTTGTAGCCTCGGTAGAAGCTGTTGCTATGGCCGGTGCCATTCCTATTTTTGCTGAAATTGATGAAACTTTATGTTTATCACCTGAAGGCATAGAAGCTGCAATAACGCCAAGAACCAAAGCCATTAATTTAGTTCATATGTGTGGTTCAATGGCTAAAATGGATGAAATAAAGGCGATTTGTAAAAAGCATAATTTAGTATTAATTGAAGATGCCTGTCAATCTATTGGTGGTAGCTATAAGGGACAAGCCCTTGGCACAATCGGCGATGTGGGTTGTTACTCTTTTGATTCAGTAAAAACTATTTCTTGTGGTGAAGGTGGTGCTGTTATTACTAATAACGAAGCCATTTATAACTATTCACACATGTTTTCTGATCATGGTCATGACCATCTTGGTAGTGATCGCGGCGCTGAAAGCCACCCTATTATGGGTTTGAACTTTCGTATTTCAGAAATGAATGCGGCGTTAGGTTTAGCGCAATTACGTAAACTTGATCGCATCATTGCCATTCAACGTAAAAATAAAGGCACTATCAAAAAAGCCATGCAAGGCCTTGACGGTGTTTCATTTCGTGAAATCCCCGATCCAGAAGGTGACTCAGCAGGCTTTTTAAGCTTTATGTTAGACTCTGAAGAACGCGCGATTGAAGTGAATAAAAAATTGGCTGAAAATGGTGTGGATGGTTGTTTTTATTGGTATATAAACAATTGGCATTATTTAAATAACTGGCAGCATATTCAAGAATTAACATCGCCAGCGAAAACGCCATTATCATTAATTGAAGATAAGCCTGATTATACTAAAATAAGCATGCCTAAGTCAGATGCGATAATGAGCAGAACAATTTCAATGTTAATTAAGTTGTCTTGGTCAGATGAAGAAATAAGCCAACGCATTGATAACATCAAAAAAGCATTCCAAAAATAATTTAAGCGGAGACCGTAATCATGAGTTTCAAGAATTTTAAAGTGGTACCCAAAATGATCTTTGGGCGGGGTTCATTCGCTCAATTAGTACATGTATTAGCAGAAGAAAGAAAAAAAGATGACGACTATGTGGTATTTCTCGTGGATGACGTTCATCAGGGTAAACCATTAGAAAAGCGTATTCCAACACAAGATAATGACGTTATTATTTGGTTAAATGTTGATGAAGAGCCTTCAACAATACAAATAGATAAATTAACAGATGATCTTAAAAGTAACGGTAAAGGTCTTCCTGTCAGTGTGGTTGGCTTAGGTGGCGGTTCTACCATAGATGTGGCTAAAGCGGTTGCTTTGATGTTGACCAATGAAGGCGGCTCTGCTAAGTACCAAGGTTGGGATTTAATTGATACCCCTGCCATTCATCATATTGGCATCCCAACATTATCAGGTACTGGCTCTGAAGCCTCTCGTACCGCAATTTTGTGTGGACCGGTACGTAAACTGGGGATTAACTCAGATTACACCGTTTTTGATCAAATCATTATGGATTCTGAATTAATTGCCGGTGTACCAACAGAGCAATGGTTCTATACGGGTATGGATTGCTACATTCATTGTATTGAGTCATTAGAAGGTACTTACCTTAACGAATTTTCAAAATCCTACGGTGAAAAAGCACTCGATCTTTGTCGTGAAGTGTTTATTGAAGATCATCCTGAGAAAGACGATAAACTGATGATGGCTTCCTATATGGGTGGCATGAGTATCGCCTATAGCCAAGTTGGCGCCTGTCATGCGCTTTCTTATGGTTTAGGCTATGTGCTTGGTTATCATCATGGTATCGGTAACTGTATTGTTTTTGATGTATTGGAAGACTTTTATCCTGATGCCGTCATTGAATTTAGAGAAATGTTAAAAATTCATGATATTCAAATACCTAAGGGTATTTGTACAGACTTACCTGACGATACTATCGCACAAATGGTTAAAGTAGCGAAAAGCTTAGGACCACTTTGGGAAAATGTTTATGGTCAAGGCTGGGAAGTAAAAGTAACAGACAAATTGTTAACAGATCTTTACCGTAGAATGTAAATAGGTAGGATGGTAACAATATTTAACGGGTACTCATTGACACTGTGAGTACCTTTTTTCTTCAAAATTATTCTTCAACATAATGATTTCAACATAATTCAGGTAATGTTCATGAAAGTATATCTCATCATTCCGGCTCGCTACAGTTCTCACCGCTTTCCAGGTAAACCCTTAGCGCCTATTCATGGTAAATCAATGATCCAACATGTATATGAACGAGCATCTCTGGCTCAGGGTCTTGATGGTGTTTATGTAGCTACTGATAACAACCTTATTAAACAAACCGTTGAAGCCTTTGGTGGTAACATTATTATGACCTCTGTAGATGCCGCATCAGGCACCGACAGAATTGATGATGCTGCTAATCAGTTAGGTTTAGCTGATGATGATTTAGTGATTAATTTACAGGGCGATCAGCCATTAATTAACCCTAAAGCTATTGAACAAATCGTGGCGCTGTTTAAAGAATTTCCAGGCGAATTTGAAATGGCAACTTTAGGTTATCAAATTATCGAAGCTGATGAATTAGATGATCCAAAACACGTTAAAATGGTTTTTGATAAAAACGATTTTGCGATGTATTTTTCTCGAGCACGTATTCCTTTTGCCAGAGATACTAATGATTATCCCGTATATAAGCATTTAGGTATCTATGCTTATACTAAACGCTTTGTTTCAACGTTTGCAAAATTACCCTTAAGTAACTGTGAAGACTTAGAAAAATTAGAGCAATTACGCGCTTTAGAACACAGCCATAAAATTAAAATAGCGATTAGCCCTTTTGATTCCATCGAAGTTGATATTCCTGAAGACATCATGAAGTGTGAACAACAACTTGATAGTGAAAAAATCTAATCACTCTTTCTAGGGCAAGATTATACGTAACTATTCAGCCCGTATTAAAATTATTTTTAAACGATCTTTTTTGCCTATTGACCGATCTTTCCCGTATGTCATGCTAGCGCTATAAATCATTAGCCCTAGCATGAATGAAATTAGACAGTATTA
>JBLHNB010000031.1:0-51634 GCA_047621305.1 Alteromonadaceae bacterium
TTTCGCCCATTTGTTTCCTTTCTTGATAATTTGAGTAAATCTACTGAGGTGAGTTGTTCCAAAACGTGGTGTCTACTTCCAAAATAAAAACATATTAGATCACATCTTTGTGCAGATTGGTATAATAGCGTGCTATTGGGATTGAAAGCAACGCAGATATTGGATATTTAGACCGTCTTAGAATGATCGATTCATTATTTCAATTGGTATTACACTGTCCTAATTTGCAACATACAAACAAATACAAGCAACAAACCTCGACTTTCATTCACCATTACCATTAACTTAGTAAAAACCATTAACTTAGTAAAAAAAAGACATAAAAAAACCGACAAATAAGTCGGTTTTTTTATTTCACTTTTTACACATATCTCTTGATAATCCAGAAATAAGTGGCATCCCTAAGGGGATTCGAACCCCTGTTACCGCCGTGAAAGGGCGGTGTCCTAGGCCTCTAGACGATAGGGACACTAAAACTGCGAGTAAAAATTTACTCTTTAATTATGCTGTTGTTTTTTCCAATATATAAAAAACACTAAAAATAACAGTTTAATGGTGGCATCCCTAAGGGGATTTGAACCCCTGTTACCGCCGTGAAAGGGCGGTGTCCTAGGCCTCTAGACGATAGGGACACATAAAGTACCAATTTGCATACAAAACACTATTAACAAATATCTTCAAGCCTAGTGACGATACTTATAGCATTTAACATCTTAATACGTGTGTCTAAACACATAACCATTAAATCTTTACAACAAAACCAATAAAAATGAGTGGCATCCCTAAGGGGATTCGAACCCCTGTTACCGCCGTGAAAGGGCGGTGTCCTAGGCCTCTAGACGATAGGGACACAGAAAACAGTCAAGTATATATGTAATTACATTTATAATGAAAACTCTAGCCTAGTGAGTTTGCAAATGTATTACTACTTTAAAGTTTGTGTCAAAAAACACTTACTCATTCTTTTAAAAAGTTGGCATCCCTAAGGGGATTCGAACCCCTGTTACCGCCGTGAAAGGGCGGTGTCCTAGGCCTCTAGACGATAGGGACACTAAAACTGGTCAACAAAGCATTGCTTTATTGTTTTAGTGTAGTGAAAAAAATTTGCTACGCAAACATAATCACGAGACACTTAACTTTTTAATTTTGTTAATTCATTCTAAGAATCAATTAACGGTAATATTGGTGGAGCTATGCGGGATCGAACCGCAGACCTCTTCGCTGCCAGCGAAGCGCTCTCCCAGCTGAGCTATAGCCCCGCATGTAAATATTATAAGTGGCCTAATACTTATAAACTTACCTTTCAAGAGCAACAAGTACTCGTTGAAAGCGAGGCGCATTCTAAGCAGCCCCCCTGTTACTGTCAACCCTTATTTTAATATTTAAGGCAATATTTTGTCAGTTAATGATTAAGTGTTTACTAATAATACAACTTGATTAAATTTTGAATAATCTAATGTTGCTTTCAGTCTTTTTTAGCTAAAATGAATAAAAACAAGGCAACTCTCTTCAATACGTATTATATGAAAAACGTTATCAAAATTAAATTACCTCGCCATATGCTAAATTCGCCCATCTATTCTTTATTTTTAAGTCATTACAAGGTAGAGTTTACCTAAGGTTATATAAAGTAAATTTTCATGAGAATTAGTAAACTTAACGTCGTCGCCATTGGTGGTGGACACGGCTTAGGCCGAGTTCTTTCTACGCTTTCTTTTTTAGAAAACCAGCTGACCGGTATTGTTGCCACAACAGATAATGGTGGTTCAACAGGACGTTTAAGAAAACGCAGTAGTAGTATTGCTTGGGGTGACTTACGCAGTTGCTTAACACAACTTGTCGACAACGATTCTATCGGCAGTCAATTATTTGATTTTAGGTTTGACGGTAAAGATGAACTGGGTGGTCATAACCTAGGTAACCTTATTCTATACGCTTTAGGGAAAATTCAGTCTCGCCCACTTGACTCAATTAAACTTGTTAGACGCATGTTACGAGTGAAAACACCTGTATTACCTATGTCTGAAACACCAACAGATCTTATGGCCTTCTATCCTAAAGGTCGATGTCGTGTCGGCGAACTTTCAGTTGATGATATGCCAATCATGCCAAAAAATCTGTTATTAGCACCGCTTGTAAAAACGATAGCACCTTGCATCAAAGCTATTGCCAACGCTGATCTTATTATTTTAGGCCCTGGGAGTTTTCTCACTAGCGTAATACCACCACTGCTGGTAAGAGATATATCTAACGCCTTAAAAAATAGAAAAGGCCATTGCGTATTTATAGAGAACATCGTTCCAGAGCAAAGCCCTGCTGCAAAATTATCTCTTGATGAGAAGCTATCATGGATTGAAAAAAATATTGGTTGCTTGCCTATTGATAGCGTTATTTGCCAAGATGAGCATATTACGTCAGAGAAAGTAGCGATTATTTGCCAAGATCTTAGTAATAAAAATACACCGCACCATCATGATAAAGAAAAACTTATCACCGCACTTAATACCTGTATTGAACAGTTTGAATTAAATAAAATTAAACCTCACGCCTGCTCTTCTTAACTTAAATCGATGTAAATCAACTTAACTGAACCTAAGCTAAGTTGAATTGAATGAAGTTAACAATCACAAACATCCCAATATATCTTGCGATCAAAATGATGTGCTATGCGTTGATTCAACTCTTTAAAAGTTGTTAGACTTGTATCATGGGGGTTAAAGCACTGCCACAAGAACTGATGACAATTGTTATTTATCATATCGTAATGCTGACATAGAAAAATTTGTTCGAGTGCTCGTTGAGCCGCAACGTCACTGAACAGTGGACGTGCATTAGAATCACAGGCTATAAAAATTTTCCCCCCTGATCTTTCCGCTGTAAATCGTCGACTTGAGATAGGTTTAATTAAGCCCTGCCCGTCCATTTCAATAATGGTATCATCATCAACCCAAATACCCGTATGCTCCAAAATCCCCCCTATAGCGCAACATACAATAGCACCAACCACAGGCTTTACTAATGCCTCAGTGTCAAAGAGATCCGTAGGATACGTTGCAATAACTGACTCGTGTTCTGATAAATCTGCTAACGTTTGCGGTTTATAAAAATGCTTACGCTGCTTTTGCTGTGTTTTCCTGTCATCAGATAAACCTTTCACCGTTAATGCTGAAATAGCAGCAGCGCCTAACCAAAGTAAAGGTAGTGCCATAAAGCCTCCGAAGTAGTTAAATAAGTATGCTTTAATTTATGTTTTAATTTATGTTTTAATTTATGTTTTAATTTATGTTTTAATTTATGTTTTAATTTATGTTTAACTATAGGTTAGCTACTTCTTATTATTTTAATATAAAAAAGTTGCAAGAAACTGTTTCAAAAGTATGCAAAATTGGCAACAATAGAGACTGATAAATATTTCCCATTCACCCTAAAAGTAAATTCCCCGAAAAGTAAATTAATTATGAAAAAAATAACAAAATCATCAAAGCTTAAAAACGTCTGTTACGAAATTCGTGGTCAAATTGCTGCAGAAGCGCGCCGTTTAGAAGATGAAGGTCATAAAATCCTAAAACTCAATATTGGTAATCCCGCCCCGTTTGGATTTGAAGCCCCTGATGATATTTTAAAAGATGTTATTCATAATTTACCTACCTCTCAAGGTTATAGTGATTCAAAAGGTATTTACTCTGCCCGAGTCGCTGTTATGCAATATTTTCAACAGCAAAATATTAAAGATGTGAGTGTCGATGACATTTATATCGGTAATGGTGTTAGTGAGCTTATTGTGATGGCTATGCAAGGCTTATTAAACAATGGTGATGAGGTATTAATTCCTGCGCCAGACTACCCATTATGGACAGCTGCTGTTGCGCTTTCAGGTGGTAACCCAGTACATTACAAATGTGATGAAGAAAATCAGTGGTTTCCTGACCTGGACGACATTGAAAATAAAATATCGAAACATACCAAAGCCATTGTACTGATCAACCCAAATAACCCAACGGGCGCGGTTTATTCTGAAGACGTTCTACAGGGGGTCATTGCGTTAGCCAGAAAACATGATTTAATCATTTTCAGTGATGAAATTTATGACAAAATTCTTTATGACGATGCTATTCATATCCCGACCGCACGATTAAGCACAGATGTATTGATTATCACTATGGGGGGACTATCTAAGAACTATCGAATTGCCGGATTCCGCGCTGGTTGGATGGTGATTTCTGGCCCTAAAATACACGCTGAAGATTATCTAGAAGGACTTAACATTTTATCTTCAATGCGCTTGTGCGCTAATGTTCCTTGTCAACATGCTATTCAAACAGCCCTTGGTGGTTATCAAAGTATCAATGAATTAATTAGTGATGACGGTCGTTTACTTAAACAACGCAACTTAGCTCATCAAATGATTAACGATATTGATGGCTTATCCTGTAATCCAGCAATGGGCGCTTTATATTTGTTTGTGAAAGTAGATGCGAAGAAGTTTAATATTACAGATGATGAAAAAATGATCTTAGACTTACTTAAACAAGAAAAGATCTTATTGGTGCATGGTAGCGCTTTTAATATTACTGAAAAAAATTATTTCCGTTTGGTTTTTTTACCTCATGTTGATGAACTTGTGCCAGCAATGGATAAACTTAAGAACTTTTTCAATAGTTATCATCAATAAGGACTATAAAATGCAAAGTACTTTCCTTGCATGGATGTTTAGAATGCCGCTTATTAAAAGGTGGTCATTAATGTTTTGTGTTAAACCAGAAAACATTGCCGAGCATTCTCATCAAGTAGCGATTGTTGCTCATTTACTCGCGGTCATAAAAAATAAAAAATTTGCAGGTGAAATTAACGCGGACAGAGTAGCAACTATCGCCCTCTATCATGAAGCCAGTGAAACAAGATATGGTGATATTGTTAGTCCAACAAAATACGCTAATCCTGAAATTGCACGAGAATTTAAAAAGATAGAATACTTAGCAGAAAAAGAATGCTTAGCTTCTTTGCCCGAGGAGTTTCAGGAAATATTTGCTGATATCATAGTGCAAGACAATGTTGAGGCTGAATATAAAGATATAGTAAAAGCAGCTGATATCTTAGTTGCTTATATTAAATCGTTAGATGAACTTAGTCATCAAAATCGTGAGTTTGAGCATGTTAAAGAACGTTTAGGTGCTAAACTAGAAGAAATCAAAGAACGCATGCCTGAAGTTAAGTATTTTATGGACAGTTTTTTAGACGCTTGTACATCGACTGTTGACAAGCTATCAAGTCCTTAACTCTTTTTATTATCAGGATATCTTTCCCTAATACTGATAAATTCATCAAAGTTATCTATAAAAATATCCACTAATTGCGGGTCAAATTTTTGGCTCCGCTCTTTTAATAAATAGGCTTTAATATCGTCCTCACCCCACGACTCTTTATAACATTGCTTTGAACCTAATGAATCAAACACATCAGCTATTGCCATAATACGTGCTTCAATCGGTATATTATCTCCAACTAAAGCTTCAGGATAACCACTGCCGTCCCAATTTTCATGATGATAATGGGCTATTTTTGCTGCTAATTTAGAAATACTTGTTTTTGATTGTCCAAGTAAATCACCGCCTACTTGAGCATGTGTTTGCATCACCTGCCATTCGTCTTTATCAAGCTTGCCGTTCTTTCTTAGTATATTCTCAGGTATCGCTATTTTTCCGATATCATGTAGAGGTGCAGCTAAACGAATGGCGTTAACAAATTGACTATCAAGAGAAAGTTTTTTAGCAAGTAACTCACAAATCAAAGCAACACGTTTTACATGAGAACCTTTCGTTTCCTCCCGCGCTTCAATCGCTTCCCCCACAACATACATCAATTCTTTTTGACTATTTTCCATATCATGGAGTTTTGTTAACGTTTCTAAAATAAGAGCAACATTATTAGCAAACATTTCCACTAAGTTTAATTTAAAATGTTCAGGGTTATCTTCAAAATCGATATACAGTACAGAACAAGAATTATTTGTTGTCTTGTAATACCCCACAAAACAATCTTCACTCAGATAATGTTGCTTGTCTTCAAAAACACGTTTAATTTTCGCTTTTACTGTCTCTTCAATATCTGAATTATCGAGATTATCTGACTCACTTACGTATTTACCTGTGCACGCAATAATCATATTGCTACATTGTTGGTTAAAATCAAATTGATTGCGTGCGATATACAAAGCGGAACTTTCAACGTCCATCAAAGTTAATAAGTGATTTAATGCTGCAGAGCCAAATAACTTAAATTGATCGATTTTTAATAAATCATGAGTCACTTCAATTAAAGTTTTAAAGCCATCGAGGCTTTTTTGAATGGTCATGATGTCGCGATAGGCTCTAATACTTGCATATACCGTAGTGATCATTTTACCTGAGGTAAAATCTGTTTTTTCCTTATAGTCATTAATATCAAATTCTTTAATTACTTCTGACTCAGGGGCGTTACCTGCTTGGCCTGTCCGTAAAATTAATCGTATGGCTTGATTCTTTAAATCTTTCCTTATCCACTCAACCAATTCTAAGCCGGCATGGTCTGTTTCCATCACGACATCAACAAACGCCATACAAAATGAGTCATCGTCTTTAAGTATTTCCTGAGCTTGGATACATGAATAAGCTGAAACTATTTCTAAAGAGCGATGCTCAATATGGGCATCAGATAATACCAATTTAGTAACCTGATGGACCGACTCATCATCATCAACCACTAAAACACGCCAAACTTTTTTTTCTTTAGTCGGTTTAATTGAAGTATCTTTCGGTTCATCTTTAAAAATAAAATTTGACATAACACCAATTTAATATTGTGACTTTACTATTGAGTGTAATTCATCCTTTTTTTTTTGCGTAATAATTGTTCAACTTTAAGTGGAATTATTTTATTATTTAATAATATTCTTTATTTCAAAGATTACAGTCACTTCCTCAATAAATTACAGACTTTAGTATTAATAAATCGCTTTTTTTTCAATTTTTTGAGTACTCGTTATTGATCATATAATTTTATTTGTAATTATTAGTTGACAGGTTTGCTTAAACACTTTAAAAATAGAGCTAGGTTTATTTGTATTTCTCAATCATATTAATATTTAAAAGACAGCTAAATTCATGATACATAATGTTTTACTTAGCATTTCTCTGAACATAGTCCTCTTTGTCGTCGTGGTTCTCAAACCATTGCGAGGCTTGTGTTGTGTCAAATAGAAACAAATAAACAATCAAAACAACAAACCCTCGCTCTGAATAAGACCGAGGGTTTTTTATTATTTAAAACTATTATATTTGCGTTAATAAAGGATAATTTCATGACTGTTCAATTATTTACTGGTGCCGAAATGGTGGTAAAAGCCCTGACAGCACTTGATGTAAAATATGTATTTGGCTACCCTGGGGGCTCAGTATTAGATATTTACGATGCTATATTTCAACAAGACGATTTTGAGCACATTCTTGTTCGTCATGAACAAGCAGCCACTCATATGGCTGACGGCTATACTCGTGCTACGGGTAACGTCGGGGTTGTTTTAGCAACATCTGGACCTGGCGCAACTAACTGTGTAACGGGAATTGCTACTGCCTATATGGACTCGATCCCTATGGTTATTTTAGCAGGACAAGTCGCAACCACACTTATTGGTGATGATGCTTTTCAAGAAACAGATATTGTTGGCTGTACTCGTCCAATTGTTAAACACAGCTTTAATTGCCGTAACTTAGAAGATATCCCCAATATCATTGCTAAAGCATTTTATATAGCTAAAACCGGTCGTCCTGGACCCGTTGTTATTGAATTACCAAAAGATTTATTAATACCTCAAAATAAAGGCGAATATAGAATAACCACTGATGTAAAAATGCGCTCGTATAACCCATCAATTAAGGGCCATATTAAACAGATCAGAAAAGCGGTTAAAACGATAAATGGCGCTAAACAATTAGTTGTTTATTCTGGTGGTGGTATTGTTTTAGCGAATGCTTCTGAATTATTAACTGAACTTGTAGAAAAACTGGATGTTCCTTGCACTAATACGTTAATGGGCTTAGGCGGTTTATCAGGTATTCATAAAAACTTCATCGGCATGTTAGGGATGCACGGCAGTCTTGAAGCAAATAAAGCAATGGCTAATGCCGATGTTATTTTAGCCCTAGGTGCTCGATTCGATGATCGTGTCACCAATAACGTCAAAAAGTTCTGCCCTAATGCAACCATTATCCACGTTGATATTGATCCAACCTCAATCTCAAAAACAATTAATGCCCATGTGCCAATTGTTGGTTTAGTTGATATTGTTATCCAACAAATACTCGATGAATTACAGGCAATTAATTACTGCCCTAATAAAGAGTCGCAACATGCTTGGTGGCAACAAATTAACGAATGGCGAGCAGTAAAAAGCAGTAGCTACTCAACAGACGGTGATAAAATAAAACCACAACAAGTTGTAGAAGCTATGTACCGTATCACCAAGGGTGAAGCTTATGTATGCTCAGATGTAGGGCAACATCAAATGTTTGCTGCACAATATTATCCCTTTGCTAAACCTCGCCAGTGGATTAACTCTGGTGGATTAGGCACCATGGGCTTTGGCTTACCTGCGGCGATGGGAGTTAAGCTCGCTTTTCCCGATAGCCATGTAATTTGCATAACCGGTGATGGCTCGATTCAAATGAATATTCAAGAGTTATCAACCTGTCTGCAATATAACTTACCTGTAGTGATTGTAACCCTTAACAACCGCTCTCTTGGCATGGTGCGTCAATGGCAGGATATGGTCTATGGCGGACGTCACTCCTCATCTTATATGGAGTCGTTACCTGATTTTATTAAACTGGCTGAGTCTTACGGTCATATGGGTATTAAAATCGATCATATAGACGAGTTAGATGAAAAGCTTGAACAAGCTTTTGCTATTAAAAATCGCTTAGTATTTGTTGATGTTTTAGTTGACGAAAAAGAACATGTTTATCCCATGCAAATTCGCCATGGCGCGATTGACGAAATGTGGATTAAAAAAGGAGTGCAAGCATAATGCGTCGTATCTTAGCCATATTATTAGAAAATGAACCCGGTTCTTTATCCCGTATCGTGGGATTATTTTCACAACGTGCTTTTAACATTGAAAGTTTAACGGTTGCACCAACGGAAGATGCGAGTTTATCGCGGATCACCATAGCAACCCGAGGTGATGACCGAGTGCTTGAGCAAATAGTTAAACAAGTCAATAAATTAGTTGATGTGATTAAAATTACCGACTTAACCGATAGAAAACACATTGAGCGTGAACTTATCTTAATTAAAGTATTAGCGATGAATGATAAATCTAGGACTGAAGTGAAACGGATCACCGATATATTTAGAGGTTCTATCATCGATATTGGCAAACAGATTTACACCATTCAACTTACGGGTGATGCTGAAAAAATTAATGCTTTTATTGAAACACTCGGTAATGAAACTGAAATTATTGAGGCGGCGCGTTCGGGTTGTGTCGGTATTGCCCGTGGCGAAAAAGCACTGCGAGTGTAAAACGCAGCTTAATAAGACGTTCAAACATGATGTCTGAGTAAATTCTCTCTTAACGCTTAAAAGAGCAGACATTATGTTTACTTTATTTCAATAGTTTATGTCGTGAAATTTATTGAGATAGCCTATTTAGGCTAGTTTTTTTTACCAGCAAGGTCCAAAATAATGTGAGACCTAGAGCAACGCCAGACGCTGTTACTGAGCATATAAAATATGACTACTGTTTGAGAGTCAATTCAAGCCCTGCAACAAATTTTTTATATAAAAGGATGTGAGCTTTATATATGACCTATTTTTAAAGCACCTAGAAATAATGTCAGTAAAGTAATCACACTCAAACGATTAATTGATTACTTACATCTGTCTATCAATACGTACAAAGCCGTTGGCCAGATAAACCATGCGTACTTCATCTTTACTGCTAAAAACCATGTTAGCATCAAAGTCTTGTATCACCATGTATTCTTGCCCTTGTTCTGTTTTAATCATCAGCTCAACCAAACGCAATGTAACCACGCGCGAACCCTGTTTATTATTGTTGGCAATTGAACCACCAATTACAGCACCTAAAATAGTCGCTAAGTCTCTGCCATGACCTCGACCAAATTGATTGCCAATAACGCCGCCGATCAATGCACCGCCAAATACTTGCCAGCCATTATGTTGATCTTCGATTAATTCTTGTTCGCTAATATTACGTACCGAGACTATTTGACCAAATAAAACCTTTTCAACCGGAACCGCTTTATTTCTCTCATAGTCAGCAAACGCTGGCGGCATAAAGGCTGTACAGATAAAATAAAAAACAATTAAAATTTTCATCGAGACTCTCCTCTGAATATATCAGGTCCCATCAAGAGGCTATTTTCAAGCATCTTGAATGGTTACCGTTATAAACTACCAACCCACATTTTCTTTAGCTTTGGTTTTTCGTATTTCTGTTTCTTCGGCCCATTCAACTAAACCACTTTCTAAATCCATTAAGCGCATAGTAAATTTATAATAGACATCGGTCTTATCAATATTAGATTTTACGATGCTCGACAAATTACCATAAAGCATATATTGCGCGCCTATTTGACGACCAAACTTAATCGCGGTGTTGGGATCAACCATACCGCCGCCATGCTGAAATTCTAATTGTTTACGAGCCGCCTCAACACGTGTCATATCAACAAAGCGAAATTTTCCTGATTGTAATAGTTTGGTTGAAATCGAATCCGTAATAGATTCAGTATCAATATGCTCACTGGTTTTATTTTTAATACGTTCAACAAATATGATCGGACGGCTATTTGCTGTTAACGTGCCGACAACAGGCGATAACACTAATGAATTTGTCATTTGTTTAGCGACTTGTTGGAGATCAGTCGAACCAAAATTGGTATCAACCGTTTCTACTGCATTAGCATCACCATAACGAACAACCGCTTTATTTGCACAACCTGTAGACATAATCGCCACAAAACTTACTACCACATACATCATTGATTTATTCATAATTACTTTCCTTCCTTTCTAAAATTCTTGACACTAATTTGTGATTTATATTAAATTTCAAAATAATAGCTGTTTATAATTTATTTACATGATAATTCAAAGTATCACCTAGTGATGTTACATTCACTAAGCTCAACCTATCTTTATTTATGTCGACATCAATTAACTGTGTTTTTCCCGCAACCGTTAAGCTTATTTGTTGTTTACCTATTGGTAGAGTAACTCTCACTATTTGCACGTTGTTTGGTAAGGTCAACCAACTACGTGTATCAGCTTGTTCGGAAGCCATGTTGTATAGATTTGCAAGAATATTACCGATATCTCCTCCCTTATGACTCAATTGATTGCGTAATTGTTCTTTTGCTATTACTCTCACCGCTTGTCTTGTGACAAGTCCCGGTAACTGATCACTGAGATGTTTAGATGCCAATGATTGCAATTTAATAATTTCTTCTGCTTGATACTCATGACCATTAACCGTTAATTTCGCTTGTTGATAAATCATAGTTTCGTCACGATAAACAGGTAAAGAAAAACTAAAATATCGAGCATCATTATAAAAATAAAATATCGGTAAATATACAGACAGATCATCTTTTGCGTTAATCATCCCCTGCTCAATTAACAATATCACTTGACCAACATCTTTTTCTTTTGTGCTTTTTAGTTCACCATATAACTTAGTAAAATGCGCTAAATCGTCGCTCATTGCCAACTTAGCGGCTAAACGTAATACGTCTTTTTGTACATAATGGTTATCGGGATATATCTCTAATGCTTTTTTATAATCAATATAGGCATCATTTACCTGCCCTATCGCTTCATACAAAATGCCCGATAAATAAAACGTATATGCATTTTGGAAACCATTTTTTAAATCACCTATTATCAAATCCATAGATGGATAGGCACTTTTTAATGCGTGATTATTGAATTTTGATTCGGCATCGTCTACTAGCATTTGGTTATTTTGTAATGCTTGTTCTTGCATTAGGTTCGCACGTCTGATCTCAACTAAAGCACCTTCTAAATCACCTAGGTTCACATAATTCAACGCTTGATATGAATGCATCATACTCTGTTCATAAGTGGGTAGTTCATAAGCAATTGCATTATCATTACTCACTATTGCCCCCATTTGTTTAAGGCCTTTACTTATCTGCAGCTTAGCTTTTTCTCGCTCTGCTGTTAAAGATTGATATACTAAAGAAAAATCATGCTGACTTTTTTGCCAATCCCCTAATAAATACTGTAAACGCGCACGCTCCAAGAGAGTTAATGCGTAGACGTTATCACCTTTTTCACGATGAATTAATAACGCTTGTGCCCCAGTAAAATCACCGTGCTGTTGAGCTTGACGAACTTTTTTCATTTGTTTTGCGTAACCAGAAAATAAATCCTGGAACTGCATTGAAGAGCAACTTGTAAAAACCAAGCCAACAAAAAAATAAAGACTAATACTAGATAAACGTTTAAACATAACAGCTAGAATGACCATAAGACTGATGCTATTTAAGCACAGTACGCTATTGAAAGATGTTTATAAATTGTAAGATAGGCGTACTTATTATTTGAATCAAAGAAATACCATAATTGCTGACCATACACTTTATTACAATTGAAAAACACTAAGTTACGCATTCAATTATTCAGTCATGCTATATTTTGAACTATTATCGTAATATCTAAAATATTTAGGCCACTTATGCACATAAAAGTAAAAACAGCGGTTGTTTTTTCAACACTACTAACCTCAATATTATTAAGCCAAGTAACCTTTGCTAAAAAATCTTCTCAGCTCAAGTTTATCGAATCTAAAATTGAAGTGCCATTTAAGCTTACCCACCCTATTATGTTGATTGATCTTCTGCCTATCAATGGCAAAGAAATCGTCACATTTTCGGTAGATGACAATGAAACACGCTGGTTGATAATTTATCGTTATGATAGTAAGACTACATCTTACATAGAAGCTGACCGGCAAGTGATGCCAAAAGATCTATATTCTTTTGATATAACTGAAGACTATGATAAACCTCGCCCTTTGCCATCAACATGTATAGATAATGCGTTAATGCCACAAAACCATCAATGTGCAGAACCAGCTGTAGCATCAAAAGGCTCTCTTGATTCTGAACATATTAAACAAACCTTATATTTTCTTTCTAGTGAGAACCTTTACCGCTATGACGCTTTAACGCACAAAAAAGATAATAAATTTAAAATGGTCACCAAGGTTAACTCATTTGCGATGGGTGATAGTGAACAATACCTTTCCAGAGGTGATTTTACTCATGACTTAAATAACGATCAACATGACGATATCGTTATACCGGACTTTAAGCAGGTTCATATATTAATTACACAAAAAGATGGTTCAATGCAATCACAATCATTACCTATTAAGCCGCAAATTGAACTTTCAAATAATTCAGCAATTTATACCCAAACCAAATTGTACTTTAGTGATATGAACTTTGATCAACGCCCTGATGTTATTATGGTTACTGACGGTAAGTTTGAGTATTTTGTACAAAGCCCAAACAATGAATTTACTAAACAAGCTCAGCATTTAAAAATTAATAAATTGATCAGTGGTATTGATTGGTGGAATAAACCCAGTGCTGATGGCGAAAGTCTTGATCAAAGCCAATTAGTTTATAAAAAAGTAGAGCAAGTAAAAGATATCAATAACGACAATATTACCGATATGATTGTGCGTTTTACACAAAGTTCTGGCGTGCTTGAACGCACTAATGACTATGAAGTCTATCTGGGTAAAAATATTGCGGGGCAACTAACCTTTGCTGATGATCCTAACAGCACAATTAAAGCAGAGGGTACGTTAACTGGTTTAGAATTTATCGATATCGATAATGATAAAAAATTAGAAGTCATGCTCGCAGGTTTTGATATTGGCTTATCACAAATTATTGGCGCATTACTTTCTGGTAGTATTGACCAAGATGTTTATGTTTTTAAAATGGATGAAAATGATAATTTCACGAAAGACTTAAAAGTCGCTAAAGAAGTTGAATTAAGTTTTAGTATTAGTTCCGGCACGAGCGGCAGTCCAGTCGTTAAACTCGCAGATATTAATGGCGATCAAAAACAGGATTTAGTGCTATCTGATGGAGAGGATGCCCTTAACGTTTATTTCGGCATTAACGGCAAAAACCTATTTGCCAAAAAAGGCAAAAAATACAAAGTTACTTTACCTAAACAAGGCAAGATGCTGATCAGTGACGACTTAAACGGCGATGGTAAAGATGACTTGTTGATAAAGTATGGTCGACAAGATGATGATAAACTTAAAAATATGTTTATCGTATTGCTATCTAGTTAGTTTAAATTGGTAGCACGATGTATTTTTGTGAACCTGTTATTTCAATTTAAGTACACCAGTAAAGTCGCATAACCTGTCTAGCTATATTAAGATAGACAGGTTATGAATAACTAACTGTGTTTACTAAATAATCAGGTCGTATTTTTGTAGCGCTTCACCGCGCTACAACATAGAAAAAGTTAAAATTAGGTCTCTACTGATACGCTAACGGATCAATTTAATCTTTATCCTATTTACCTATCAAAACAAAATTGAGTTCAAGAGGTCGCTAAAGTCGGATATAAATGCAATAAACAGCCTTTGCCGGCAAACGTTAATTGATAGCGCGGTTCTGAGGGATTATTTTTTTGTATCGTTTTATCTAAAAAACCTTTTTCAACAAGGAAATCAAGCATCGTTAAAGACAATTCCTTTTTCTTTAATTTTGCTGATATTTCTACTTTTGTCGCTACACCTTTAAAAGAATACATAGCTTTCATTATTAAGGCATCAGCCGCGCTGACCTTTGGTATAGCCCCCATATAATGAGGGAATTGCTGGTGCGGATATTTACCACATATGTTTTTATAAGATGCTTGAATCGCATTAATATCGTTTTCTTTATCACCGGTTAGTTGATAAGAATGAAAGACACCTGCTTCTTTAAGTTGATAGTCAACTTTTGCCAAAAAAATGGGAATACCTGCGCCTTGTGCGACATGGTAAAAGCCAGTTCGCCATTTTTCAGATTGGCCGCGAGTACCTTCGGGCGTAAATAAGAAATAAACACGTGAGTTTTTCTGGCTTTGGACAAATTCTTTGATGAGTTCAACTTGCCCCTTCCCCTTGGATGAACGATCAATTGGCATCGCACCAAGCCATAACATAAAGCGTCCAATAATAGGGAGTCGACACCAGCTATCTTTGATCGAGAAATAGATCTTAGTATCTTGTAATATCGCTGCGCCAAGAGCAAAAACAAAATCCCAATTTGAAGTATGAGGTGCCGCAATAGCAACACCAGCACCATTAGCTGTTGATGAAGTGATTCGCCAGCCGGCTAATTTAAACCAAAGAGAAAATAATGATTTAAGAAAGTATTTAGTAAAAACACCATCAAAAATCGTTTTTTCACGAATATGAAGTCGCTTATGCGTCATGGGAGTTGCCAGTTATTAAACAGGTTGTATGGGTAGGAATAACGGAAACTATAGCACAATTAGACTAATGCAAGGCAATACATTCGTGACCTAACAAGCCAAAAAACTAGATCAAAAGAATTTACACTTTAAATAACACTCCCTTAGCATTCATCGTCCATGACCTTTACTTAACACAAGTAGTGCACTTATAGATAATTAACTATTCACTAAAAAGTGTACCCAGATACTGGCAGCGTATCCAAGTGCAATAACAGGGGTCCATTTAAGGTGTGCAAAAAAGGTATACTGGCCGCGAGCTTGTCCCATTAAAGCAACCCCTGCCGCCGAGCCTATCGATAATAAACTACCACCAACACCAGCCGTTAATGTTACCAATAGCCATTGCAATTGATTCATATCAGGTTGCATTGAAAGTACAGCAAACATCACAGGAATATTATCAATGATAGATGACAGTAAACCCACTAAAATATTGGCTGTTGTCGCACCTAACTCTCCGTACATAAACTCAGAAATCATCGCCAAATAACCAATAAATCCTAGCCCGCCAACAGCAAGTATTACGCCGTAGAAAAAAAATAGCGTGTCCCACTCGGCTTTAGCAATTTTATCAAAAATATCAAAGTCATCTTCAATGGCATGCTGAGTAGGAAAATCAGAATGATCAATTTGTTCCCTCCCTTTTTTACGCAAGTAATAACCAAAAAACTTAAGATAGGCAAGGCCAGTCATCATGCCAAAAACAGGCGGAAGATGCAGAAAGTTATGAAAGCTAACAGCAGTGATTATTGTCAATATAAAAAGACCAACAACAAATACCCCCCCTTTTTTAATCACAACAGGCTCTCCTAATAAGGGTTTAGGGCGCTCACTACTTATCGCAAATTGCATAATAAGTGCAGGGACTAAAAAGTTAACCACGGAAGGGATAAATAGCTTAAAGAACGCGGTAAACTCAATAACACCTTTTTGCCACACCATTAACGTAGTGATATCACCAAATGGGCTAAATGCACCACCTGCATTTGCAGCAACAACAATATTAATACAGCCAACAGCAATAAACTTAGGCTTATCTTGGCCAACAGCTAATATTACTGCACACATAATTAATGCGGTTGTTAAGTTATCTGCAATGGGTGAAATGGAAAAGGCTAAAATGCCGGTTAACCAAAATAATGACTTATAACTGAAACCTTTTAATACGAGCCAATCACGTAAAGCATCAAAAACTTGCCGCTCTAACATCGCATTAATGTAGGTCATTGCTACCAGTAAAAAGAAAAAAAGTTCAGCATATTCAAGAAAATTATGTCGTATCGCAACTTCTGCAGAATGATGATCGCCAACGGCGTCATATGTAAAAGCAATTAATATCCAAATAAGACCCGCAGCCAATAGCACAGGTTTAGATTTTCTTAAATGTAGTTTTTCTTCCAAAATAACGAAAACATAAGCCAGCGCAAAAATAACGACAGCAGCGTAACCAACCCAATGGTTGGTTAAATTGATTTGTGCTGTTACATCACTTGATGCTAAAACACCAAAGGATAAAAATATCCCCGCTAATAACGTAAAAAACTTTAGCATTACTTTCCCTAATTCAATTTAAACTATGAGTACGTTAACTAATAACTTAATGAATTATATCGCTATCTAGCTTAACTTTATACGAAGTAGATCAACCGTTACAAAAACAATGAACTTAACTCAATATGTAAAAACTGTATTGGCGAACGCTACAACGCTTTAAATATTTTCTCCACGCTATCTTTAGCATCACCAAATAGCATTTGAGTATTCTCTTTAAAAAACAATGGATTTTGCACTCCAGCATAACCCGTATTCATAGAGCGTTTAAAAACAATGACGTTTTTTGCGTTCCATACTTCTAGTACCGGCATACCCGCTATTGGGCTGGTTGGGTCGTCGTTAGCAGCGGGGTTAACCGTATCATTAGCGCCGATCACCAAGACCACATCTGTTTTGGAAAAGTCTTCATTAATATCATCCATACCTAGCACAATATCATAGGGCACTCGCGCTTCTGCAAGTAGCACATTCATATGACCAGGTAACCGCCCTGCGACGGGATGTATAGCAAAACGCACATCAATACCTTTATCTTTTAATGCTCGTGTCATTTCATAAACTGGATATTGCGCTTGCGCTACAGCCATGCCATAACCTGGAGCAATGATCACAGATTTAGCACCACGCAACATGTCAGCAACGCTCTCGGCATTAATTTCAATATGATCGCCATAGTCCGTATCATTATCAATAACGACTTCGGTGCCAAAGCCCCCAGCAATAACACTGATAAACGAACGATTCATCGCTTTACACATAATGTATGACAAAATTGCGCCTGAAGAGCCCACTAGCGCTCCGGTAACAATCAATAAGTCATTACTTAACATAAAACCTGCGGCCGCTGCAGCCCAACCAGAATATGAGTTAAGCATAGAGACAACCACAGGCATATCAGCACCGCCAATTGAGGCAACTAAATGCCAACCAAAGACAAGGGCAATAAGCGTCATTAAATACAGTGCATTATCTGAACCTCCGGCTTGCACAAAACTTATCATTAAGATAAATGAGACCACACCCGCAGCTAAATTGAGCTTATGACGATGAGGTAACATTAATGCCGATGAATTGATCATGCCACGCAATTTTGCAAAGGCGACAATAGAGCCCGTAAATGTTATCGCGCCTATAAAGACACCAAGAAATATTTCTACTAAATGAATGTTCACCGCCACTTGCTGTGTATCGGTAAAATTAAAGGTAATACCATGATCCATTTCAAAATAACTATTAAAGCCAACCAACACGGCAGCCAAACCAACAAAACTATGTAAGATGGCAACCAGTTCTGGCATGCCGGTCATTTCTACTTTTTTAGCTAAGCGTAAACCGATCATTGCGCCAATAACCATGACAACAAAAATAACCAGAACGTTTGATACACGTTGATCCGCAATGGTCGCTATCAAGGCGATAGCCATACCTGTTATACCGTACATATTACCAGTTTCAGCTGTTTCTTGTTTACTTAAACCGGATAAACTAAATATAAATAACAATGCTGCAATGATATAAGCAGCACTAATTAAACCGTTCGACATTACTTCTAAAGGTTCCATAATATTGCCCTTATCTTCTGAACATTTTTAACATGCGTTTAGTGACCATAAAGCCACCGACAATATTAATAGTGGCAATTAAAATCGCAACCGCAGCTAATATTTGAATTAACAGACTCTCGTTACCCACTTGTAAAATCGCACCGACAATAATAATGCCTGAAATAGCATTAGTGACACTCATTAAAGGCGTATGCAGAGAATGGCTGACATTCCATACGACGTTGTAGCCAATAACACAGGCTAAGACAAACACTGTAAAGTGAGATAAAAAATCAGCTGGTGCAACACTCGCTACCCAAGCAAATAAAGCAGCACCAACAGCCATAACAATATGTTTTTTAGTTTGACTGGCAGGCTCTTCAACTTTAGCTATTATTTCAATTTTAGGTGCTGCTGGCTTAACAGGTGCAGCACTTACTTGTATCGGTGGCGGTGGAAACGTAATTTCATTACCTTTGACAACCGTCATATTACGCACGACTTTATCTTCAAAGTTAACGGTAATCGTACCGTCTTTTTCGGGGCAAACCAGCTTAGTTAAATTCACTAAATTATTAGCATAAAGTTGAGATGACTGATTAGGCAAACGCGAAACTAAATCGGTATAACCAATAATTTTAACACCGTTAATAGTGGCAACTTTACCTGCAACCGTTAATTCACAGTTACCGCCGCCAGCTGCCGCTAAGTCAACAATAATAGAACCCGTTTTCATCGAGTGAACCATAGCTTCTGTAATAAGTTTAGGGGCCGGTTTCCCTGGGATCATTGCCGTAGTAATAATAATATCGACATCTTTAGCTTGCTCGGCAAATAAAGTCATTTCAGCATCAATAAAAGCTTTACTCATTTCTTTAGCGTAACCATCACCAGAGCCTTTATTTTCAGCATTAGCTTCAGGTTCTTCATAATCAAGCGCTAAGAATTCAGCCCCCATGCTCTCTATTTGCTCTTTCACCTCAGGACGGGTATCAAATGCACGTACAATGGCACCTAAACTACTGGCGGTACCAATAGCAGCAAGACCTGCGACACCAGCGCCAATGATCATCACTTTTGCTGGTGGTATTTGACCCGCAGCGGTTATTTGCCCAGTTAAAAAACGGCCAAAATGATGTGTGGCTTCAATAACGGCGCGATAGCCTGCAATATTCGCCATAGAACTTAACGCGTCCATTGATTGTGAACGTGTCATCCGCGGTACCATTTCCATGGCAAAAGTCGTGATCGACTTTACGCGAAGAGCCTCTAATAAGTCAGGACTTTGTGCAGGAGCAATAAAACTAACTAAATGTGCTCCGTCGTTGATTTGGGTCACTTCATCAAGCGTCGGTGCGTTTACTTTAAAAATAATATCTGCTTGCCAGCAATTTTTTTTGGTGACAACACTAGCACCTGCAGCAATAAATTCATCATCAGTAAAACTCGCTTTAGTACCCGCACCTTTTTGTACTTGCACACTGAAGCCTAGTTTAATTAATGCGTTTACTGAAGATGGTGACGCTGCGACACGGTTCTCACCAGATAGAATTTCTTTGGGTATTCCAATATTCATAAGCTACCTTTTAAAAGGGCTACAGCCTCAGGAAATCAAATAAGACTGTAACGTGTTATTTTTCTTATGGGTTTAGTATATTTAATGCTGATTAATGTTTTACCATTTATTGAATGGATTTCATACAACTAAAGATAAATAAAGGAAATTTTTGAGGACGGTATTTAAAAGAAACTAAAAATGTTTAAACCGAATGCCTATTTTAGTGTCTGAATATCTTTTCTCGCTGTTTTTCTAATTGTTCAACTAAATACTCAATATCGCCATGTTCAATAAAGTCTGCAAAAGCCTTTTTAGCAAACTGTGCCATTTTTTCATCGGTTTCACGGTCGAAATATTGGCTAAAATGATCTGCTTGCTCCAACTGTAATTGACCTTGACCAATGAGCTTAATTCGATTTTTTTGTATTGCTAGATGCGGAGAGATCATCTCTTTTTGCTCATTGAATCGGGCTTGATTTTCAGGTAAAGACAAGAAACTTAAAAAGAGTAACGCCTGCTCTTTATGTTTACTCGATTTTAAAAGACTTATCGTTGTTAACGGCGCTATTTCATTATTCTCATGAAAACTAGCGTTGGCTCCTGCCATTTTAGGAAAGACAAAATAACCAAAGTCCTTTTTAAACTTATCCGCAATTTTATATAATACAAAACTGCCAATAAGCTGTACACCTGCAACCTCTCGACTGATCAGAGGCAGTAAATTTTCGCCATCAAGTTCTCGAGGGTTACGTGGAAAGTATTGTTTAACAATAAGATTATGCCAAAGAGCCAGTGCTGCTCTTACTTCCTTACTACGATAGGAAATTTCCCCTTTCATTAACTGCTGATAAAACGAAAAACTATTATTTCTAAGAATAAAATAATCAAACCATCCTGCAGCAGGCCAAGGTTCTTTAGTACCAATAGCAATAGGTGTGATGTTGTTTGCTTTTAAAATAGCTAAAATATTGAGAAAATCTTGCCAAGTAACGGGTTCTTGTAATTTTAAACGAGTAAAAACTTTCTTATTATAGAAAAAACCCCAAAGATAATAAGACGCAGGAATACCATAAACGTGGCCGTTATAGCTAACATTTTCTTTATTAGCATAACCAAAAGCAAGATCGAATTTTTGCTGTAACCAATAGTCATCAAGACGTTGTAATAGATGCTTTT
The DNA here is from genome assembly GCA_047621305.1 of Alteromonadaceae bacterium. Taxonomy (GTDB): domain Bacteria; phylum Pseudomonadota; class Gammaproteobacteria; order Enterobacterales; family Alteromonadaceae; genus Colwellia_A. Next base: position 21,415 of record JBLHNB010000031.1, read on the forward strand.
TAGCAAGTTCTTCTGTTCTTTTTCCGCCGTACCAAGAAAGAAGGTCAATGTGATAGGGATCTTTATCTAAATCTTGTAATAATAATTTATTAATCTTACTAAAAGTATTCCCGTTAAGGATCCGCAATCTAATTTTTATATCCGGATTTTCAGCTTCAAAAGCAGCAATCATCGCCATATAGGCATCTTTCTTATTGCCAGTTAATTCAATACTTCCAAAATTAATAACGGTGACGGAATAGACAGAAAAAGGAATACAATAAAATAAAAGCAAAAACGCCAAAAGAACATGGCGCGTCAAGAATCGCTGATAAATCGCTCTTTTAGTCAAGATCGTTTAACGGCCAAGTAACAATGTAATCTTCAAATTTTTCTATCTCAACATCATCTTCTTTAACTATTTTACCGCGCACCGACATCCCTGCATTATGCATAGCCGTTCTTTTGCCATTATTAAGTAATGGGTGCCAAGAAGGCATCCCCCTACCTTCCTTTAAACGTCTATAGGTACAGCTTGGCGGCATAAAAAAAACTTTATCCAAATTTTCTTGCGTTAACCTTACACAATCAGGTACTAAAGTGGTACGTTTATCATATTGAGAGCATTGACATGACTTTTCATTTAACAAAAAGCAAGCAATACTCGAATAGCTCATTTGCTCACCTTCTTTAATATAGTCGGTAGGCATTAATTCCGTATCATCATCCGTTGAATCATCATCAATAAACTTATGTAAACAGCATTTAGCACAACCATCACATAATGACTCCCATTCATTACGTGACATTTCTTGCAATGTTTTTGTTTGCCAAAAAGGAGAAGTTTCCGTATTACTGTTATCTTTATTCATTGCTTAAAGTTTCTTTTTCATTAGGTTAGTTGTTGTCTACGCAAAACATTATTCATCGCTTTTGTACTAACTAAGGTTCAAGCCCTGCGCATTCTATAGATAATTAGCTACTTTATCGGTGGAAATTTTATACGATCAGATAAATGGCCTACTGAACTAACAAAGTAATAGGATAAATTCCAATGCATTAAACTCTTGTAGTTATTATAGGCTAAATAAGCACGGCCATTATGACCATCTGGAAAAACTAAAGCAGCCGTAACATCGGCCTTAGGTAAATTGGTGCCGTCACTACGCCTAATGCCTAACGCTTGCCATTGCGCCAAGCTTTTTTCTGTCTTTGCCCAAGCTTTAAGCCATTTACTACGGCTACCGGTATTTTGAGGAATAGCTAAAGAGTAATCAAAATTTTCCGGTAATTTGACATAACGCCCCCAAGTTAGCTCATCATTCCATCCTTCTTTTTGTAAATAATAGGCCATAGAAGAAAAAACATCGGCTTGATTTGTCCAAATATCTTTTTTGCCATCGCCGTCGCCATCAACAGCGTAAGCGACAAAAGAAGTAGGCATGAATTGGTTTTGTCCCATGGCACCCGCCCACGAGCCTTTCATATTTTCAATAGTAATATGGCCTTCTTCTAAAATAGTGAGTGCCGCCCATAATTGCTTTTTAAAGAAAGTTTCACGACGCCCCTCATAGGCTAATGTCGACAATGCCGAAATAACATTATAGTTCCCCATGATCTTGCCAAAATTTGTTTCAAGCCCCCAAAGTGCAACAATAAAACGCGGCTGAACACCATATTTTTCACTGACTTGAATTAATAAATCTTTATGTTTTGTATACATGTCACGAGCACGTTTAACCTTCCACTGCGGCACTCTTTTTGGTAAATAGCTATCAAGGGTTTCTACATTTTCTGGTTGACTACGATCCGCCTTAACCGCACGTTCATGGAACTTGACCTTAGCAAAGCTTGACTCTAAAAGCTCTTCTTCAAACCCCTTGGTTAACGCTTCATCTTTTAATTGAATAATATATTCAGCAAAGCTTGGTTTAACCTTTTTTTCTAGTGATGTTTTTTCTGCTGAAAATACAGAAAAACTCACTGTCGATAACATCACACAACTACTAAGTACTGCACTAGCAGTTACTGCTCTCCCAATGACTGAGCTGTCGACAACCGATAAACATGATTTTTTAATTAATTTAGATAATAACGTCATTAGACATCTTTCCTTAATGGCTTTTTACTACAAGTATTCGTTGGTTTTCGCTTTTGTTCGCTTTATTCGCTGTTACTGGCATTACCTGTAGGATTTAAAGCTTTCATCTGCGCTTTGTGTTGATCAAGTAAGTTTTCTTGTGGAGGTGGTAACTGCAGATAATAGCCTTTATATGTTAAGTTACTTTTAACTTTGTCAATATCAGCCATGGCTAATGTGTCTTTAGTTGCAAGGTTAATTAACGTGACCAGTGTTGGCACACCAAACATTGACATTAAGGCTTCAGGTACAGAAGAAAAGTCATCGCGTTGTTTAACAAAAAGGTAAGTATATTCTTTTTTAAGACTTTTATAGATAGCACACAGCATAATGGAGACCTATGTTTAAAAATTGAGAAAAATAAATATATCACGGCTATTATCAAAGGATAATAACTAATCTTATATTTATAGTAATATATTTATAATAATATAATTGAAGTTAATGCTTTGAGGCTTAACTTCGCGGTATTTCCTTATTAAAGCTTCACTTAATTACTTATAAATTAGCATTTCGAAATTAAGGCTTAAACCGATTAGCTGCAAATGTTTTTAATTGCTCGCCAAAGAGATCAAAACGCCATCCCATGAGTATGTCTACACCTAGCGTTGAGTTGTCTGCGCCATTTAATTTTAAATGCCAACTTAAAAATTGATTTATTTGCTTTTTCGAGGCGAGATTTTCTGGTAACAACTTTGCTTTTTCAGCGGTATCTGCAATAAAATTTTTAACCTTTTTAAAAATTTGCTTATAGCCCGGGTATTCATCTAAACGAATGATTTTTTCAGGATAGTCTTGCTCTCGTACTTTATTGGCTTCTAACAAAATATGAAACATTGCTCTACCTTTATGCCTAATATCAAGCACATCAGCACCTTCTAAGCCCATCATGGCACCAACACTTATTGGGTTATGCTGGGCAAGAGCCATTAATGTATTGTCTTTAGCAATAAAACCTATCGGCATATCTCTTTGTTTTGCTTGTTGATAACGCCATGTTGCTAAATGTTTTAGCAAGTTTAATTGCTCGGAATTAAGCTTCCAAGCCATTTTTATATTGAGGTAAATAAACTCTTCATCAATCGCCGTAAATTTACGTTCGATCATCAACTGTGTTTCTTCTTGTGCAGCTTCTAACCAGCCTGCTTGTTCTACTTGTAATTGAATCTTCGGATATATTTGATATAAATATTCAACATCAGCCTCAGCATAACGTAACTGACGTTCGGTCAACGGCCTTTTAATCCAATCTGTACGAGACTCTGACTTATCAAGTTCAATATCGGTAAAGTGCTGCACCATTGCTGCATAGCCCATTGATAAACCATGTCCTAAAAATGACATCATAACTTGGCTATCAATTAAGTTAACGGGTTTACAGTCACAATCACTTACTGCGCCCGCCGTTAAAAATACTTCAAGGTCTTCAGAACAAGCATGTAAAACTTTGCAAATATTACCGTCTGTCAGTAAGTCCCAAAAAGGCGATAAATCGTCAATTGAAACGGGATCAATTAATGCCAATATTTCACCATTATTGACCTGTAATAAACCTAGTTTAGGATATAAAGTACGTGTTCGAACAAATTCAGTATCTATCGCCAACAAGCTTGATTGACTAAGCTTTTCACATAATGTCACTAATGACGGATAATCTTGAATATATTGTCTTTCTAACAGCTTTGACACGGTACATCCTATTTATTTAGTTTAAGAGGCCAAAGCAGTAAATAAACCACTGTTTCATTCACTTACTATGGCTTTATTTTATTGCAGGAATAATTAAGGTTAACGACGGCGGCGATTTGCCTGTTGATGACGATTTTGATGTTTTTTTACTGAACGACGAATACGACGACTTTTAGCGTTATCCATAGATTTTTCATCAACTTTTACCTTACTTTGTGTTTCAGGTTCAAGATCGACTAACTTCCGATAGTAATTAACTTCTTTTAAATTAAGCTCAGTCCAACCACCTGCGGGTAATTGACGTTTCATTTCCATATCGCCATAACGAACACGAATTAAGCGACTAACTTGTACTTCTTGGCTTTCCCATAAACGACGAACTTCACGATTTCGTCCTTCAGATAAAACCACATGAAACCAATGATTTCGTCCTTCACCACCCTTGTATGTGATTTTTTGGAATTTTGCAGGACCATCTTCTAATTTAACACCGGCACGCAATGTTTGTAACATCGCTTCAGTGACTTCACCAAAAATGCGAACGGCATATTCACGTTCAACCTGTTTTGATGGATGCATCAAACGACTTGCCAATTCACCATCCGTAGTAAACAACAACATGCCTGAAGTATTAATATCCAAACGACCAACTGCCACCCAGCGACTTGCATCTAAAGGTGGTAAACGATCAAATACGGTAGGTCGTCCTTCTGGGTCTTTACGTGTACACATTTCCCCTTCAGGTTTGTTGTACATTAGTACACGACACAGGTCGTCATCTTTATCTTTTAAAACAACCGCATGGCCATCGATACGTATTTGTTCATTACCCTCTACACGGTCACCTAAATAGGCGGTTTTACCGTTAACATTAACACGGCCATCACTGATAAATTTTTCTAATTCGCGACGTGAACCTTTACCTGCTCGGGCTAATACTTTTTGTAATTTTTCAGACATTTTAAAACTCTCGTTCGTCAGTAACTTTATGCTTCTGACTCTTATGCTAATGATAACCTAGATATACTACCTTTGCCATTGATGATGCATGTTTCAGACGATTGAAATCATGTATTTAAAGGGGGGCAACTATTGTCTTTTTTTCTATTTCTAATGGTTTTGGTAAGTCTTTTAAGGACTTCAAGGAAAAATAGTCTAAAAAATCATTGGTCGTTGCATAAAGTGCTGGTCGACCCGGAACTTCTTTATGACCCACAATTTTAATCCAATTACGCTCTATTAAGGTTTTAATGATATGGCTACTCACCGCTACACCACGAATATCTTCAATAGCACCGCGGGTAATCGGTTGTTTATAAGCAACAAGTGATAAGGTTTCCAACATTGCACCTGAATATCGAGGCGCTTTTTCTTTAAATAAATGGCTAAGATCTTCATTTAATAAAGAAGCCGCCTGAAAACGATAACCCGAGGCAACTTTAACCAACTCAATACCGCGATTTTTATACTCTTCATCGAGCGTATTAAGCTGCGCAACAATACGTTTATTGGTGACATGATAGTTCACAAAAATCGTTTGTTTCATCTCTTTTATCGATAACGGACCACTATGAACAAAAATAGCCGCTTCAATCAAACACTTAAGTTTCTCGTCATCAATGGCTTTTTTATACGTTTTTAGGCCAGATTTCGGTTCTGCATTCGGTTCTACTTTCATCACTTAAGTTTGACCTGTATTTGACCGTATACTTGCGCTTGAATACATTCGATTAATGACTCTTTAAGTAATTCAAGGATAGCTAAAAAGGTCACCACAACCCCTTGTTTGCCTTCTTCAATTTTAAATAACTGGCTAAACTCTATATAAGGCTCACGTTTAGATGCTTTTTTGAGCTGGCTCAATACATAAACCATACGTTCTCGTGTTGAAAGTACTTCTTTTTGAATATGGTGATGCTCCAGTGCTTTAGTGCGTTTCATCACATCTTGTAACGCACTGACTAACTCATCAAAGTTAACTTCTGCATCAATAGTACGAAATTGAAAATCATTAGCTAATGCCGCATCAGCAATATGCACATCACGCTCAAGTCTTGGTAATTTATCAAGTTCATCTGCTGCATGCTTAGTGATTTCATATTCTTGTAAACGGCGTACAAGCTCAGCTCGGGGATCAACCTCTACATCTTCAACCACTTGTTTAGGTAATAATAATCGTGATTTAATTTCGGCAAGGATCGCCGCCATAACAAGATATTCAGCAGCAAGCTCAAGCTTAATGTTTTTCATTAATTCAACGTACACCATATACTGCTTTGTTATTGGCGCTATAGGTAAGTCTAAAATATCAAATTTTTGTTTTCTGATCAGATAAAGCAATAAATCAAGTGGACCTTCAAAAGATTCAAGAATAACTTCGAGCGCATCAGGCGGAATAAATAAATCAAGCGGTTTATCAACAAAGGCTTTACCACGGATCAAAGCAAGGGGCAGCACCTGTTGCTGCATTTCTCCCTGCTGGCGGTCTAATTTTGTTGGTGAAGCTGTAAAGTCTTTAGCAGTCATAATTTACACTTTATTTTACTGTGAATAAACAGCCTAAAAATGATTATTCAAATGGGCTGGCATCACCCTCACCCACTCTAATAACTTGTGCATCACCTTCAGAGAAATCAATAACCGTTGTTGGATGTTCACCTAAATGACCACCGTTAATAATTAAATCTACTTGGTGCTCTAAAATATCGCGAATGTGCTCAGGATCATATTCTGCAACCGTCTCACCTGGCATAATTAACGTCGTCGACATGATCGGCTCTTTAAATTCAGCTAATAACGCCTGCACAATCGTATTATCGGGTATACGAATACCTATAGTTTTCTTTTTAGGATTTAATAAACGCTTAGGTACTTCTTTAGAACCCTTAAAAATAAAGGTATAAGGCCCTGGCGTATTATTTTTTAATATTCTAAACGCGCTATTATCTACGCGCGTATATTCTGATAACTCCGACAAATCTCGGCATACCAAAGTAAAGTTATGATCTCTATCGATGTTTCTAATTTGGCAAATACGATCTAAAGCTTTTTTATCACCAATATGGCAGCCTAAGGCATAGCCAGAATCCGTTGGATATACAATAACACCACCTTGATGAAGCATAGCCGCCGCTTGTTTCATTAGTCGGCCTTGGGGATTATCGGGGTGTACGTAAAAAAATTGGCTCATGGTTAATTCCTAAATTTTTTGTTGATCGTATTAGTCTTGTGAGCTTAACCTCTGCGAGAGTGCATTTGTTGTTTCAGCTTTATGTCTTAACTTTGTCGAGCCTCGCTACGCTCGTATCGACCTACCTTACCAAAGAGACCAAATAGGTTTTGCCTGCTCAGGCATACGTAAATTACGGCCTAAATCACTCCATTTATTAGGATAATGAAAGTCAGACCCCATTGATGCATGTAAATCATATTCTAAACAAAAGCTTAGCATTAATTTTCGTTGGTCGTTACTCATTTGCGGTAAAACAATTTCTAAACCATCACCTTGCACTTCTTTAAAGTGTACAACTAACCGTCGCAACCACTTAGTAGAAAGGTCATATCTAATCGGATGCGCCATCACAGCATTGCCACCAGCGGCATGAATAGCCGCAATCGCTTCACCAATGCTGCACCAATTAGGTTTTACAAAAGCTCTTTTACCTTTACCAATATATTTATCGAAAGCCGCCTGTAAGTTTGAGATTTTACCTTGCTGTAATAATACTTTAGCAAAGTGAGCGCGCGTAATTGAACCAACTCCCGCTAATAATTTTGCTTGTTCATAAATCCCCTCAAAACCACATTTCGTTAACTTTTCACCCATAGCTGTAGCACGTTCTTCTCTGGCTAATTGTTGTTGTGAGATCAGTGCTAATAACGCCGGATTATTTCTATCGATGTTTAAACCCACAATATGAATTTCAAACCCCTGCCATAAAGTCGAAATTTCAATACCGTTAATGAGTTTTAAAGCGATATTATTTTTACTGATATATTCATTTGCACTATCTAATGCCGATACAGTATCGTGGTCAGTAATCGCTAAAACATTAAGCTGAAAGGTAACTGCCCGCTCTATCAACTCTTGTGGCGTTAAGCCGCCATCAGAAAACTTAGTATGACTATGTAAATCTATGCGTAAATTGTTAAATTCATCTGATTCTTTGGTTGACATAACATCCATTTTGAGTTCTTCTATAGGAGATTTTATTAAGCACGTTAATTTTACTGTGGTGAACACAAAAATGATACAAACAATACAAACTATCTCAATGATTTGGTGGTGGCATAACTCTACATAAGTGGGTTGTGATGATTGTTTGTGCTTAATACTAGTACATAAAATATTCAAAAAAACCCGCTTATAAAGCGGGTTTTTCTTTTTATACGATTTAAAAAATTAATAATTGAGAGCAAAATGTTAAAAACAAAAGTTAAAAGTTGGTTTATTTGGTGGCTTCAGCCAATTTACGCAGGTTGACGAGTTTTACTCTCAACAATTTTTCACTCTGATTTCACTGTAAATACTTAAGCTTTTTAAAATTATTTTCTAATGATAAAAAAGCCTATAAGCAAAGGTGAAAGCTGAATGAATAAGAAATTGTTTTGAGTAACCATAAATTACAAGGAAACAATCATGATCATCATATTAAAACCACAAGCAACAGAACAAGATGCTAACGAAATACTCGATAAAATATCGAGTCTCGGATTAAAGCCCCTTTACATGCCAGGCATTGAACGTACCGTACTAGGGGCTTTAGGCGACGAACGCATATTACGCCAACTTCATTTAGACAGCTACCCTATGGTAGATCAAATCAAACCGGTATTAAGCCCTTATAAGTTAGTCAGCAGAGAGCTACAAGCTCATGACTCTATTGTACCCATTGGCGGCGTTAATATCGGTGGTGGTAAATTTACGGTTATCGCCGGTCCTTGTTCGGTAGAAAGTGAAGCGCAATTATTTGGCGTTAGTGAGATGATCAAACAACAAGGCGTGCCTTTACTTCGCGGCGGCGCCTTTAAACCAAGAACAAGCCCCTACAGCTTTCAAGGTTTAGGCCTTGAAGGTTTAAAGCTGCTAAAAGCGGCTAAAGATAAATATCAATTACCGGTAGTTTCTGAAATTATAGACCCTGCTGATGCTGATCTTATGTATGACTATATTGATTGTTATCAAATTGGCGCCCGTAATATGCAAAACTTCCGTTTATTAGAAGCGGTTGGCAAGCAAGATAAAGCCGTATTATTAAAACGCGGCATGAGCGCCACCATTGAAGAACTCTTACTTGCCGCTGAATATATCATTAATGCCGGTAACCCCAATGTTATTTTATGTGAACGTGGGATCAGAACCTTTGAAACAGCCACTCGCAACACACTCGACTTAGGTGCTGTCGCTTATTTAAAAGAAAAGACTCACCTGCCGGTATTTGTTGACCCTTCTCATGGAGCTGGCGTTAGATCACTGATCAACCCATTATCTCGTGCTGCTGTTGCCGTCGGCGCTGATGGTATTATTGTGGAAACACATTTAAATCCTAAAGAAGCATTATCCGATGGTCATCAAGCGTTAACCGCTGATGATTTCGCGCAATTAATGGCCGATATAAAACCTTTTGTCGCCGCCGCAGGTAAACGTTTATGAGCAATCTAATTAACGCTGCCGTAAATAAAATTGTAGGCGCTGTAAATACATTATCAGGCACCGGCCGTTATCAGGCTGATCCGTTAGCGGTTTATAACGTGTTATGTGCAACAAAAACGCATACCTTGTTATTAGAATCAGCTGAAATTGATAAAAAACATCAACTTAAAAGTTTATTATTGGTTGATGCTGCAGTAAAAATTGTTTGTCACGGTAATCAAGTCACATTTACACCACTGACTATTAATGGCAGTGCTGCTATTGAATTTGCAAAACAGCAACTTGAATTAGAGCCTATAAATAATGACGTTACGCTAGTGCTCAACAATAATATTTTAATGGCAACTTTTAACGAGGTGACTGAAAATTTAGATGAACGAACACGTTTACTCGCTACTAATCCTTTTCAAGCGTTACGTTTATTTACTCAATTAAAAAATATCAACCATCATCCCCTTGCTGTATTTTTAGGCGGTGCTTTTGCTTTTGATATGATGTCGATGAGTGAAAAACTGCCTGAAGTGGCTGATGGTGAAAATACCTGTCCTGACTTTGTTTATTACCTCGCTGAAACCTTAGTGGTGATCGATCATGAAAAACGTTCAACAGAAATTATCGGTAACGTTTTTTCAGGTAAAGAGCAGCAAAAATGCTATTTCGAAATTAGTCGTCGTTTATCTAATATTAAAGAAAAACTCAACGACAATATTGAAGCACCAGCAACGATAATTAACGAAGATAGTATAGTCCCAGAAGTAACAACTGATATTAGCGATCAACAATTTTGTCAAAATGTTGAACAATTAAAAGAAAATATTCGCGCTGGTGATATATTTCAAGTTGTGCCTTCACGCACGTTTAGTTTGCCTTGTATCAATACGATGAATGCTTACCAAGCCTTAAAAATAAGTAACCCCAGTCCTTATATGTTCTATTTGCAAGACAGTGATTTTTGCATGTTTGGCGCTTCACCTGAGTCCGCTATTAAATATCAACAAGACTCACCACAAGGTAAGCGACAAGTTGAAATTTACCCGATTGCTGGCACTCGACCACGTGGGTATACCAAAGAAGGTAAATTCTCACTTGATTTAGACAGTCGTATCGAGCTCGAATTACGACAAGATAAAAAGGAATTGGCTGAACATATTATGTTAGTTGATTTAGCACGTAATGATATCGCACGTGTTAGTGAGCCCGGTACTCGACATGTTGCCGATTTACTTAAAGTTGATCGCTATTCACATGTAATGCATTTAGTGTCACGTGTTTGTGGCACGTTAGATCAAGATTTAGATGCTTTGCATGCTTATCAAGCCTGCATGAATATGGGCACATTATCTGGTGCACCCAAAGTAAAAGCCACTGAACTTATTCGCCAAATAGAAGGTAAACGCCGTGGCAGTTATGGCGGCGCTGTCGGTTATATTACCGGCGCGGGTGAAATGGATACCTGTATTGTTATTCGCTCTGCTTTTGTAAAAGACGGTATTGCTCAAATTCAAGCAGGCGCTGGCGTTGTATTTGACTCAGACCCACAATCAGAAACCAATGAAACTCGCCAAAAAGCGCAAGCGGTTATTAGTGCAATAATCACCGCAGCTAAAGTGCAAGCGGTGACTCAGCCAACGCAAGAAAAGGAGCTTAATTAATGTCTTCCATAACAACAGCATCTAGCTCTCAACATAATCATCAAACGAGTCAATCGACCAAAATCTTTATGATCGACAACCTCGACTCCTTTACATATAACCTCGTTGACGAGTTTCAATGCTTAGGCTTTGAGCCAAGGATTTATCGTAATACCTTAAGTGCCGACTTTATTCTTGAGCAAATCAGTCATCATCAAAAAGAAACAGGGGATAATATTTTATTAGTACTATCCCCAGGCCCCGGCGCCCCTAGTAACGCAGGGTGTTTAATGGAGTTGATTTCAAAAACTGTCAGTAAGTATCCTATTTTAGGTATTTGTTTGGGGCATCAAGCCTTAATTCAGCATTACGGTGGCACTATCGGGCGCGCACCTGAAATTGTTCATGGTAAATCATCAAACATCGAACATAGCGGTAAAGGTGCATTTACCAATATAAACAATCCATTACCTGTGGCTCGTTATCATTCTTTAGTGGCGACAAAAATGCCAAAACAACTTGAAACTATTGCTTATTTTGAAACCTCCGAAGGTTTCAAAATGCCGATGGCAATTGCACATCAACAAGATAAAGTACTAGGTTTTCAATTTCACCCAGAGTCAATATTAACCACCTATGGCAGCACGTTGTTAGCACAAGGTATTCATAGTCTACTATCGTCAAAGCATAATGACAGCACTATCCGTAGCAGCAATGAACAAGGAGATTCGCATGAGTAAAATCTTACAACACTTGGTTGACGGTCAATCACTTAACCAAGAACAAGCACAAGCTTTCTTTTCTCAAACGTTCAACGGTGAAATTGCGCCTGAGTTGCTCGCCTCCGTGTTAACCGTGCTAAAAATAAAAGGTGAAACTTCACACGAAATAGCCGGTGCTGCTGTTGCTGTTCGCTCTTGCGCGACATCATTTCCACAGCAACCCGCAGACGTTGCCGATTGTGTAGGTACGGGTGGAGATGGCGCAAATACGATTAACATTTCAACCACCGCTGCGATATTGACCGCTGCATGTGGTTTAAAAATGGCAAAACATGGTAATCGCAGTGTTTCAAGTATGTCAGGTTCTGCTGATTTGTTAGAAGCGTTTGGCGTGAATTTGATGATGTCACCACAAACGGCTAGCCAATGTTTAGCCGAAACGAATTTATGCTTTTTATATGCTCCTGCTTACCACCCTGGATTTAAATACGCAGCACCAGTGCGTAAAGCCATGGGCATACGCACCCTTTTTAATATTCTCGGGCCTTTAGTTAATCCAGCACAACCTAAAACGATGTTGTTGGGTGTGTATACGCCAGCATTGCTAGACGTTATGGCAAAAAGTTTAGTACTAACAGGGGTACAACGAGCGTGGGTAGTTCATGGTAGCGGTTTAGATGAAATAGCCCTTCATGGTGAAACTCACGTTATTGAAATAAATAAAGGAAAATTAACAGAAAAAACTATTACACCTGAAGATTTTGGCTTAGCACGCTTCACGCTAGAAGATATTAAAGGCGGCACGCCACAAGAGAATGCTCATATTATTCATGCGATATTATCAGGCAAGGGACAAGCTGCTCATAATGCCGCGGTGATCATCAACTGCGCTGCACTACTTTATTTACACCACAAAGCAGATGACTTAAAAAGTGCAGCGACAATGGCTAGCGAAGTATTAGCCTCAGGTAAAGGGCTAGCGACTTTAGAAGCCATGGTTGCCGTATCAAACCGTGTGACAAACCTTAAAAAAAACCGCATACCCCATACAGAAAGCGAGCGTAAACAATAATGTCAAAACAAATACCACAAAACATTCTTGAAAAAATCGTCGCTGATAAACGTCCTGTTGTTGAACAACTTAAAAAAATCTTACCACTGGATAGCTTTATTGATGATTTAACACCGTCAAAAAAAGACATGTATGCCGCGTTAACACGCACACCAGAAAAGCCCTATGCTGGTTTTATATTAGAATGTAAAAAAGCATCGCCTTCAAAAGGTTTGATCCGCGCGGACTTTGATGTAAAAGCTATTTGCCAAGTCTATGATAAATACGCAGCAGCTATTTCTGTATTAACCGATGAAAAATACTTTCAAGGAACTTTTGAGTATTTAAAAATAGTCACCGATACCGTCAGCTGTCCAGTACTTAATAAAGATTTTTTCATCGATGTATACCAAGTTTATTTAGCGCGTTATTACGGCGCTGATGCCATATTACTGATGTTAAGTGTACTTTCTGACGCGCAATACAAAGAACTTGCCGAAGTAGCTGAACGCTATAATCTCGCTATTTTAACGGAAATATCTACTGAAGATGAACGTGACCGTGCCATACATTTAGGGGCTAAACTCATCGGCATTAATAATCGTAATTTACGCGACTTATCAACAGATATTTCTCGTACTTTTGATTTTGCACCGACGATACCCGATGATCGACTTGTTATCTCAGAATCAGGTATTTATACCCATGCACAAGTGCGTGAACTTGCGCCTGCTGTTGACGGTTTTTTAGTGGGCAGTTCCGTGATGGCTGAAGACGATATAGATTTGGCTTGTCGACAACTGATTTATGGTCATAACAAAGTTTGCGGTTTAACCGCTATTGAACACGCACAAGCAGCAGCTGATGCGGGAGCACAATATGGCGGTCTTATTTTTGCCGAAAAATCACCTCGCTATATCACTATTCAACAAGCAAAGACAATCACCTCACAAGTGCCACAACTTAACTATGTGGGTGTTTTTGTTAATCATAAAAGAGGTGATATTGTTGAAATTGCAAACGAATTAAATTTATCAGCAATACAGCTTCATGGTCAAGAAGACCAATCTTATATCGATGATTTACAAGAAAAACTGGCACGAACAGCGGCCAAAAGTTGCCAAATATGGAAAGCAGTACCTGTTGAAGATCAAGTGCCTGAATTTACTGTTAAGGCAGCTCATTATGTTCTTGATGGTAAAAATGCCGGCAGTGGTCAAACTTTTAGTTGGCAAGCGTTAGCTGAAACTGAGCAAAATTTATCGTCCTGCTTTTTAGCTGGCGGCCTTAATGGCGAAAACATCCTACAGGCTGTGGCGCAATTAACAGCTCAAGATTTATTTGGCTTAGATCTCAACTCAGGTGTTGAATCAAGTCCTGGCGTAAAATGTAACGAAAAACTCAATCATGTTTTCTCACAAATACGCCATTACTAATATAAAAAGTTAATATAAAAAATTAATATGGAAAAGCAGATGAATAAACTTTCGAATCAAAATAAAACAGAAAAAAATCAGCCAGCAGATAAAATAAAAAAAACGCTACCCGCCTACTTTGGTGAATTTGGTGGCATGTTTGTTGGTGAATTATTAGTGCCTGCACTAGAGCAACTGGAGCAAGCTTTTATTGAGTCACAAACAGATCAAGCATTCTTAGCTGAATTTAATAGTTTATTAACTAACTATGCAGGTCGACCAACCCCTTTAACTTTATGTCGCAATATTGTTGAAAACCCCTTAGCAAAAATTTACCTTAAACGTGAAGACTTGTTACACGGCGGCGCGCACAAAACGAATCAAGTATTAGGTCAAGCATTATTGGCTAAAAAAATGGGCAAAACAGAAGTCATCGCCGAAACAGGTGCTGGGCAACATGGCGTAGCTACCGCAATCGCCTGTTCATTACTGGGCTTAAAATGCCGTATTTATATGGGCGCGGTTGACTGCCAACGCCAGCAACCCAATGTTTTTCGTATGAAACTTATGGGCGCAGAAGTTATTCCTGTTACGGCAGGTTCAGGCACATTAAAAGATGCGGTTAATGAAGCGTTACGTGACTGGTCATCAAACTATGAAAATGCCCATTATCTTTTAGGCACAGCTGCTGGCCCTCACCCATTCCCAACGATTGTTCGAGAATTTCAAAAAATGATCGGCGAAGAAGCCAAAGCGCAATTATTTAAAGCAGAAGGTCGTTTACCTGACTATGTTATTGCATGTGTCGGCGGTGGTTCAAATGCGATTGGCATTTTTAACGACTTTATTGTTGAAGAAAACGTTAAATTAATTGGCGTTGAAGCCGGAGGAAAAGGCATTGAGACCAAACACCACGGTGCAACGTTAGTCGCGGGAACAAAAGGTATGTTACATGGTAATTATACTTATGTTATGCAAGATCAATCGGGGCAAATAGAAGAGTCTTACTCTGTTTCTGCCGGTTTAGATTATCCTGCCGTAGGTCCACAACATGCCTTTTTAAAGGAAACAGGACGCGCGCAATATGTGCCGATTAACGATGATGAAGCATTAGAGGCTTTTCAAGCCTTAGCGCTAAATGAAGGGATAATCCCAGCACTTGAATCTTCTCATGCATTAGCACATGCCTTAAAAATGGCAGATAAGGTTACCGAAGAAACAATATTTTTGGTGAACTTATCTGGCCGTGGTGATAAAGATCTTGCTCATGTTAATGCCATTCTATCTCCAGAAACAGCAGAAGTCGGTAGCGTTAAACACCGAGGAGAATCGTAATGGTTAACATCAAAGAAAACGTTAAAGAAAATGTAAACAAACGCGATAGTAATAATATGGAGAATACAGTGCACAATACAAACGTTGGACATCGTTATACTTCGTCATTTGCCAGCTTAAAAGAAAAAAATGAAGGCGCATTTATTCCTTTTGTGATCATTGGCGATCCTAATGCGGAACAATCTTTTGCGGTGATCAAAGCCTTAATTGATGCGGGCGCTGATGCCTTGGAACTCGGTATACCTTTTTCAGACCCTAGTGCAGACGGTATAACGATTCAAATGGCGGCATTGCGCGCATTAAAGTCGGGTATTAATACCAATATCTGTATCGATATATTAGCGCAAGTACGTGCATACGCACCGCATATTCCTATGGGTTTGTTAATGTATGGTAACTTAGTATTTGCCCGTGGCCTTGATAACTTTTATCGCGATGTCGCCTCTGCTGGAGTTGATTCAGTTTTAATTGCAGATTTACCGATCAGAGAAAGCGCGCCATTTCGAGCTGCCGCATTAAAGCATGGCATTGCCCCAATATTTATTGCCCCGCCTAACGCCAGTGAAAATAGCCTAAAAGATGTGGCCAATTATTCTAAGGGCTATACCTATGTATTAAGTCGCGCTGGTGTGACCGGTGTCGATAGTCCAACAGGTGAAGTTAACAACACCTCACCTTCTGCGCGACAATTGATAGATACATTACTTAAGTACCAAGCAGCTCCGCCAGTACTTGGTTTTGGTATTTCTAACCCTGCACAGGTCGCAGAGGCGTTAATCGCTGGTGCTGCGGGAGCGATAAGTGGCTCTGCTGTCGTAAAAATCATTGAGAATAATATTGAAAGCCCAAGTGCAATGCTTGAACAGCTGACGAGTTTTGTAACCCAAATGAAAGCAGCAACTAAAAAGTAACATAAGATAAGTAAGGGCTATAGTATTTGATTATATAGCCCTTTATCACTGCACAATGGGTGATAGCGCTGTCATTTAGGTTTGGATAAATCACTGAGTAAATGAAGTTCCTGCTCAAGCCATTCCTGTGCTTGTTGCCAACCGAGATCTAATCCAGAAAACATTTTTATATTCAGTGGATCCATAAAACGTAAATTTACGATATCTAGAGTCGATTGGCGACATTGCGGAGAGTAATAAACTAACGCTATTGCTTTCATTTTATGGTGAGAATAAAGACAAAGCTTAGCTTCAAAGGTATAAGAGTAGGTATGAATACGATTAATAAGAAGACCTATATTGGCATGGTCACATACAGATAAAAATGCATCAAACTCTTCGACCATTTCAATCGTCACTTCGATGTTATTATCAACGATCACTTCAGCAATATCATTTGAAATAAAGTTTATTTTTGCAAAACTTAGCTGATGATTATTCAAAGTAACTCCACAATATAGAATTTTTATTTATTCACAATCCTTGTGTCGTTATTTTTAAACACGAATAAGATACATTACTAATTACCTTCTTGCAATGTTACAACTCAAGTTTTTGGTTGAATTTTAGCCAATAAAAGTATCCCCCCCCGAAACTTGAGTTATAATTACTCCGTTATAACTGAGTTATTTCTACTTCTAAACTTTCACTGCTTGTACTTTATTTTTATGCTTTACCACAATAAAAACACTTATTGCACAAAGAAACATGCCCACTAACATGATTAACGATAAGGACTCATCAAATAAATACCAGGCTTCAATAGCAGTCATCGGAGGAACTAAATAAAAATAGGTCGATACTTTTGCGGCATCACCTTGTTTTATCATGTAGAGCAATAATAAAATCGCTGCTACTGATAGAGCAAAAACCAACCAAGTTAAACTTAATAAGAACTCAATATGCCATTCAATATTCGATGGTTGTTGCCAATATGAAAGAGTGATAAATACAAATAAACAAGCAAAGTATTGCCAAAAGACACTTGGTAATAGCGGCTGGTTTTGGCAAAATCGTTTTTGATAAATAGTACCTATAGTGATACCAAACAAAGCAAAAATAGCAAAAAATATCGCTTGATAAGAAATATTTTGAACATGCAAGCCTCCCGAAACAACCATAAACAACCCAGCTAAACCTAACAATAAAGCGCCCCATTGTATCGGTGTCATGCGTTCATTTAATACAAATACGGCTATTAACGCTGTCAACAAAGGCTGTACACCTACAATGATTGCAGTTAATCCCGCGGGAAGTTCTAATTCAATAGCACTATAAACACCGCCTAAATATACTCCATGTATCAAAAGCCCGGTAACCATGGCATGAAATATTTGTCGTCCGCTTAATTTATTTCTTTTAATCATTAATACTAAAAGAGCAAAAATAATAAGATTGGCTAGGGTCCGTAAGGTCAAAAAGTCTCCTGACGATGAATACATTAAACCGTATTTGGTGCCAATAAACCCTGTACTCCAAAGGAGTACAAAAAGAAAAGGAATAAATTTTTTCATCAAAGAAAATAAGGCCAAGCTGGGAATGTATTTCTAATAGCATAAGCGAGCGCAATAATTTTCGATAGCTACAGTTTGACCTTTATTTCACCGATACAGTTACGAGTGTTTGTTACTTACTAAAAAGCACCAAACACTCAATCTGTTTACTGACAGACAACAGGTGTGTGATCACCACTGTTAGAGCCTTGCAGGCCAAACGTTACGTTCGCGCCAGGCACAAGTGTTTTATTCCATGACAGTGCGTTCGCAGTAATAGGCGCTGTCGACGTATCAAAAATTGCAGACCAGCCGGAAGTAAATGTTTCATTATTCCCTAATATTACCGTCACTTTCCAGTCATTAATCGTGCTATCTGTATCATTTTTTAACGTTACGTTAGCAACAAAACCACCATTCCATACACTCTCAGTGACTTCGCAAGTCAATGCCGGTGTCACATTATCGACAACAACAATTTCAACGCTTGCTGGTTGAGATGTAAGCCCTTCATCATCGGTTACTGTATAAGTAAAACTATCGGTTCCAACGTAATCAGTGGTGGGGATGTAACTTGCTTGATTACCTTTTAAAGTAACAACACCATACTTAACTACGTTCACAATGTTATAACCCACAATGGAGCCGTTATCTACGCCATCAAGTACAACAGTGCTTAGAGTATTTTTAGCCGTTGTTATAGATTTATTTGTTGCAACAGGTACACCATCAGAACCACCATCCATTTGGTTTGGCGCCCACCAGTTTCCAGTAATGGCCAGCATACTTAATAAATTTATTGAGTCTTCGAAATATGACTCTTTATTGGATTTCATATAATTCCAACCCGCGTTAACAAATGCTTGATTTGTATGATCCACTGAAGCAGCAATAACAATTGGTGCAACAAAAACACTCGAGCTATAGGTCGCACTAGGTAATGCTACGCCTTGAATTGTATAACCTGCGAAGTAATTATTGAAATTATATTGAGCGCCAATCTGCTGCTTCGTCCATAAAGTTAATTTATCAGAAGCTTGTTTTGCTGATGAATTACCATTGTGAATATAGTCCATTGCCAGACGCAAAGGTGTGCGCGCGCCGTTATAGTAATAATCACCAGAATGCTGCTCGCCAGTGCCATTTTCATTGGTTAAGTCAGGACTAGCGATCAGTCCAGTTACAAAGTCAGGCATTAATCCCGTATTATTATTTTTACTGTTCAGTTGTCCAACCATGATATAAATTTCATCGATAGCAGATAGCCATTCTTTATCACCAGTAGCCTGTTCAAAGGCTCGCAGATGCCCAGTCATCCAATCAGAACTGCGTGTTGTTAACGCTTTACTATCCCAATCACCTAACATTAAACGCTTTGACGAACCGTGATAATCATTGATACGTAAACCATTGTTGATCATATCAATGGCTTCTTTTTTATAATTTATTGTACCTGTAGAGCCCCACTGTTTGTCTGCAACTAATAACGCATATGCAATGTCCATATCACCGTCTGTGGCCGAACTGTACGTGCCTGTACCACTTTCTCCTTTGTTAATAAACCAGCCCATTAACTCCCTGTTAATACTACTACGATGGGTATTGAAAAAGTTATATAAACCGTCAAATTCTTGTTTAGCCTTAACATCATAACCAGCCATTAAAGCCGTCAGTAACATACCATAACCGTGACTTTCAGAAGTGCCTTTACCTTGTCCATCAGTATCGGCACCGTGTACATAATAACCACCGGTAGTCGCTTGCTTTAAATATCTGTTTTTCCAGTAATCGTAAAAGGCTTGTACTTCACTATTTTGTTGGGCTGTGCTTTGGTTATTAGGGCTTAAACCAAAATAATCAATATTTTGTGGAAAGGGATAATTCTCTACGGCAAACAACTGAGTAGATTGTAACGTTATCGTTAAAATTGAAACCCATCGAGTTATCGTTTTTAATTTCATTTCAAATATCCTTAGTCATGTAGGCAATGTTACCTGCCTTTAATTTATGCATAACTAACGACCACTATTTGATACTATCTTACCAATAAACGGTACTATCCTAAGACTTCATAGGATTTTGATAAAATGTAACAACGTCAATTGAAACTTCTTGCAAATTCAGTTACTGATAAACTTTACTATTGTCTTAAGCCAACCGCTCTTATGAATACCGTACGGGTCTTTTTGTGTTCAATGGAGCAGCCCATCACGGGAGTTCTATTGATATTCCCTAGCTTCAAATTTATGACTTTATTTGAAATATCGATATTATGGATAATCAAAATAGACTTATTATGATTCATATCGACAAGGATTTTTTGATGTCGACTACCTTTTAAATTGTCAATTAGCCGTGCTTTTACGATACCAATTCCGTGCATGTCAATTAACTCAATGCGTTAAACAGACGAAAAGAGAAGCTAATAACGGCCAGTGTGATAACGATAAAAATAAACACTAATAGCTTTTTTAGCCATTGATAAAGTTTTTGTTTGATTATTTTTGAAAATGAGCTTTTATTGACCGATAAGGCTATTGGCTGAAATACGCAAATTGATAGATAAAAAGTTAATACCCATACCAAGGTTAGAGCAATGGGCACTAATAAAGCATCTTGTTGTTGTGCGCTAACCGCAATAAAAATATAAATGAGGGCGAACGAACATAAAGCCGCAATAACTAAGCAATACTTTCGATAAGGATATAGATACAAGAATATTTTAGCTAAACAGTTTCTGTTCATTTGAACATCGTAAATTTACAACGAATATTCATTTCATCTTATCGAGTTCTAGTCAAAAATACAAAGCGTTGCGGTTTTACTGAGTTGATCATTTGATGGTAAAACCATAACCAGCAGCGCTTAATTGATCATAAATTTTTGTCATGGCGATACTATTTTCGGTGAGGGAATCATCCCATTTATCACGTTTGTCAAAACCAAAGCTACTGATATCAAAGTATTGGTCAACTTTAAGTGCACAGGCATCAAGACACGCCTTGGTACAGCCTAATGCACAACCATCAATAGCAATAATCGCTCGCCCTGACTGAGCAATATCAAGTATAGGTTGCACTTTACCAATAACACCTGATACACACGACATTTCTGCAAGACCGTCACTGTCAATATTTAAAGCAATATCATGAGCCATGCGAGCGAGGTTAGAACACCCCGAACATGAATAAACTATAGGTTTTTTATGATCTGTCATCACTTTTCTCTTGGTTTACAACTCTTCCCATTTTATGTAAACACGACGATGATTTATTGATTTAAATCAATAAATCATAAACAACACCATTAAACCTTAATTAAAATATGGTTATAGGGGGTTTTATAAAATACAAGCCAATTTATAATGAATTCTCTTGGGATCTATTGACGTTATTTATCTATGCTTTTTGAAGATCCTCTTTAAAAAATCAGATTAGATTAAATAATAAATCTAGCTAAAACTAGTAACCTTTTGTTACATCAATACAAGGCGGTAATTTACCCGTACTAACAAAATCATTGATACGTTGAGCAACGATATGACTCGCACTTTCAAGATGCGTAGGAGCTGATATATGGGGCAAAATAGTTATATTGGGGTGTTGCCATAACTCACTGTTTTTATCTAACGGCTCATGCTCAAACACATCTAATACCGCATGTTCTATATGACGGTCGTTTAATTTTTCAATTAAGTTTTTGTGGTTAATAATGGCTCCACGAGCAAAATTAATCATTGAGGCACCCTGCTTCATTTTTGCTAAAAACTCACCGTTAATAAGTGCTCTGGTATCGGTTGTTAATGGCAATAAACAAACAATGATGTCTGCTTGTGCAACAAGTTTATCAAGTCCTTTTGGGGAAAAAAGGCACTCAACACCTACTATCGTTTTTTGAGTGTAACTCCAACCACTGACCTTAAAACCATTTTTCACTAATACCTGCGCACTACATTGGCCTAGTTCGCCAAGTCCTAAAATACCCACATGACGTTCACTCGCACGTTTATACGCTAGTTGCTGCCATATCGCCTTTTTTTGTTGTGCTAAATAGTTAGGCATACCTCGATGTAAATATAGCGTCCATGCAAGTACCGCTTCACTCATGGTTGATGCCAACATAGGATCAACTAATCGAGAAATAGCAAATGAAGGTTGTCCAAGTTCAGCTACTAGGCGTTCGACCCCAGCCCATAAACTTTGTACCCATACTAATTTTGGTAAATCCATTAAGTCTTTTGGATTAGGATTGGCAACAACAGCAATCGTACACGCTTGTTTTTCTATGGTACTCAATTCGCAAAAGTTAACCAGTGTAATATGGGTTAATTTTGCATTCAATTTATCAAGCCACCTTTGTTGTTCTTCTTTTGGAAGTTGACTAATAAAAGCACAGTATTGGCTCATGTATATCGGGCTCCTCAACACGTTGGATAATGACATTTCGATGAAAATTTTAGCATAAATAGCGTTATCAACGAACAAAATAAGCTCGGCTATTCCATCTTACCTAAAACTAAGGTATAACAGCGCGATGAAAATTCCAAAACGCATACAACCCCTCGTTGATGAAGGGTTAGTAGATGAAGTTATTAGCCAGTTAATGAGTGGAAAAGAAGCCACTGTTTTCATGGTCCGCTGTGGCGAAAATATTCGCTGCGCTAAAGTTTATAAAGAAGCGAACAAACGCAGCTTTAAAAAAGCAGCTCAATATCAAGAAGGCCGAAAGAGTAAAAATAGTCGCCGTGCTAGAGCAATGGAGAAAGGCTCTAAGTACGGGAGAAATCAACAAGAACAAGCTTGGCAAAATGCTGAAGTCGATGCACTGTATTTACTCGATACTGCTGGCGTGAGAGTGCCTCAGCCTTATGGTTGCTTTGACGGTGTTTTGTTAATGGAACTTATTACTGATGATGACGGGGATGTTGCCCCTCGCCTCAACGATATTTCTATGTCTGCTGAACAAGCTCGAGAAGATCATCAAGTGGTGATGGTTTATATTATGCGCATGCTTTGCGCAGGTATTGTCCATGGTGATTTATCTGAGTTTAACGTGCTTGTTGATGCCTACGGCCCTGTGATTATAGATTTACCACAAGCGGTAGATGCTTCGTCCAATAATAACGCGAAAAGCATGTTAATACGTGATGCACTAAACATGACCACCTATTACGCGCAATACGCACCAGAACTTGCAAAAAGCAGGTATGCTCAAGAAATGTGGTCACTGTATGAAAGTGGTGAACTCACCCCTGAGACCGAACTAACCGGTTTATTTGCAGAATCAACGCAATCAGCAAATGTTGACAACGTACTTGAGGAGATCAAGGCCGCCTTTGCTGAGGAACAAGAGCGCATAGAAAGAATTCAAGAAGCGAATGAAGTGGATGAACATTAATTTCTGTCGTTAAAAAGAAAGTCTAAAAATACGTATATACCCATCACACATCTACATGACGTTTGATGGGTATAGCTATCGAGTTAGCTTATCGAGCCTTCTTGCATTCGTGTCAACCTACATCAATACATTCATCAATCGAATAGGGAATTCATTGAATGTGTAAACATCACTCTTTTTCATAAATAAAAAGCCCCAATCACAAAGATAAGGGCTTTAATTAAAATGTCTGTTTAACTCAGCATTTTAACTCAAAAAGTTAACGCCAATATATTTAAACAGGCTGTTAATTCATTTTTCTTTGGCGAAATAATAAGATCAAGCCCATTAATGCTAAAACGATAGAACTAGGTTCTGGTACATCAACAGGGGTTCCTGAAGTAACAGAGTAAGCTTTCTCACTATCACTAACATCAGAAAAACCACCAAAGGTCTTAAAAAAAGTACCAAAATACCCTTCGGCTAATCTTAGTGTTCCTGAACCATTACCAGCATTAATCACATTAAAGTCGACACTCGCTAATACAAAACTTTTTAAGCCATTTTGAAGTGAATAAATATTTTCGCTAGAAGTATAAGTCGTTTGACTAAGAAACAAGCTACTAGCCATAACATCGTCATCATAATCACTAGGGATCAACGGATCTGCAACTAACATGCTTCCAAAACTGAATGAAGAATACTCAAGCATGGCGTTATCCCACGACACTTCAAATTCAAACGAGTTAAGTAATTTTTGAATGCCTGAAGGGTCATTTTCAATTTCAGAAATAATGAAATTGGCCGTTAGTATTTCGCCAACTTGATAAGTGTCCTGATTTAACTCTATAGTTAGTAATGTAGCCTGGCTACTTAGTGACACTATGAACATAGTTAATAGTAGTATTATTTTTTGCATGGTTATTTCCTTTGTATTAATTTGTTAAGTTAATTATTCTGCTGCACAGCGATCACGAGTACATAAAGACATTAATGCACTTGCATCTCGTCTATTCACTACGCCATCGTGATTGAAGTCATATTTAATATCAGTGGCTTCACCACGGCGAATCATCATTTTGAACTGACGAACATCATTCCTATCGATATCTCCATCAACATCAAAATCTCCCACTAACTCAACTTGGCTACGTAAATTAAGCGATACAATAACGGGATCATGATCTGATGCACGATAAGCATCTTCAGCAAAATATGTTGATAACTGCTCAGATGATTTATATTCGGTGTTGTAGTCGAAAATACGAGGCTCATCAGCGTTAATATGCCAAATAGTGGTATCAACCACTTGACTAGCTAAATCACTGCTCGCTAAGGCATGGTCTAAGTAACCTATTTCGCCACCAAAACTATAAGAGTAACCGGCAATCCCCATATTATCTGCCACCAAGTTACGATAACCCAACGCGGTAAGAGCATTAATAGGATCTTCTTTACCATAGGAATTTAAATCACCAATAATAAGAAAACCGCTATCCGTTGCTCCTGTAGGATTAGTATTTAACCATGCTGTTAAACCTTGTGACGCTTGAGTTCTCAGTTCATTCCAACAGCCCTGACCGTCACCTTGGTCAAGGTTATTACCTGAAGCACTACCACAACTGCCTTTCGACTTAAAGTGATTAACGGCAATCGTTAATGCTTCATTAGTGGCAATTTCTTTAAAGGTTTGTACAAGCGGTTGACGGTTGCCAAAATCAAATGGTGATTGACTTGTAGTAACTGCATCACCTATTAATGCAACGGTTGCTGGCTTATAAATAAAACCAACAGCGATCGCATCGCCGCCAACACCGGGTTGGTCAATGCTAACGTAGTTATATACGCCTTCACCTAACTGCATATTTAGCAGCGAGACAAGCTCCGCAATCGCACTATTATTGGAAAACCCATCATTTTCTAGCTCCATTAGACCAACAATATCGGCATTAATCTCAACTAAAGCTGACACGATCTTACTACTTTGACGGTTAAACTCTTCTAACGTATCAGCGCCACGTGCCGTAGGAAAACCTTGGCCGTTGCCGTCACCATTGAAGAAGTTTAAAACGTTAAAACTAGCGACTTTTAAAGACCCCCCCTCAGTAATGTCGGGTTGTGAGGTTCTCGCATTAGTTACACTAAACTGCGGTGTTTGTGTTGGTAATACACGGTATGATTTAAAACTATAATCAATCACACCAGTTAAACCAGACACAGAGTCGCCCAAACGTAGCGTATTTTGATAGTTTAATCCCGGAGCAGGAAACGGCACGTTATCAGGGTTTTGCGCATTGTTCATGTCATCTAACACAATACGGTTACGACTGTTTCTATCCGCTAAATTGATTGCTTGCTCACTACCTGCATTATAGATATTGGTAGGAAGGATCAAGCGCCCATTAGATAACGTTAGCTGACCAAAACGTGCCAAATTATACGTATCGCTTACCTTTAACGTATCCGAAAAGCTTACCGACATTGCTTCAATGCTTTCCCAATACGCAGAACTAGCAACCGGTAAAGACACCATAGTTACTTCAATTGGCTCACCCAATCCACACGCTAAAAAGTCAGTTGTGGCAGTTAATTGAGTACGCCCAAAGCTTTCTTTTATGGTGCCATTTATTCTGACTTTATGACCAACAGTAGGAAAGCTGGTAATACCATCAAAATAAACAAAAATGGCTTCAGAAGTCATCAAATCAGCATCCGTATCATCAGCCTCCTCTTGAACAAAATATCCTTTTAAACTTGGTACGGTCAACGTAACGGTACCTTCAATCGTTTTAATTGCTCCGATAACGCTTGATTCACTGCCGTCGCCTTGAATGCTATTGATTTTATCAGCTTGATCACCACACATACCAATAACAGTATCATCACCTGGCTCTGGATCTGTCGGTGGCGTATTCGATAAATGAGCACCTAAATTCTCAAAAGTATCTCTCGCGTTTGATTGCCATTGCTCTGCTTTAACAAATTGATCCGTGCGGTCTGTATCACCTGATGTGATTGAAGCTAAGCGTACTAATGAAGTATCTTTACCCCAATTTTGTTTAACGCCATAAATACCGACATTATCAATGATGGTATCGCCATGAACGAGTTCAATATAATCATCGCCATTAAAATTAACAGCACTCACAAAGTGATCGACATAGGGTGCTAATGCACTGTCATCGGTGATCTGAGTAGAACCTAGCACCACAACATCATTTGCTAACAGTTGGCCTGTTAATGAATAGCTCGCTGTCGCTGTGGTACTGCCATTGGAATACAATTTAAAGGTATAACCTTCAAGAGCAATAGTCTTATTTGTAGGGTTATAAATTTCTACCGCTTTATTAAAACTGCTTCCTTCAACATACTCTGAAAAGTATAAATCGGTTCCAGGCTCTGTTGGAACAGTTGGATCTGTTGGGTCGGTTGGATCCGTTGGGTCAGTAGGATCGGTTGGGTCTATCGGATCGGTAGGTTCCGTAGGGTCAATGCCTGAACAAGAAGCGCTATAAATTGTTGAAATCCATTCAGGATGGTCAATAAATGGATTACGGTTTCCTTGAAATTCATAAATTTTATTATTTCGATTAATCTCAAATTCATCAACTGGATCCGCTTCACTCCACGCTAAAAGTGTACATAATTTACCTAACTTTGGCTCACCGCCAGACGTTAACGCATCAACTACTTGTAAATCAGGTGTCACCGAGTCTAACCCGGCATAACGCATATCCATATATAAAACGATACGCGCTGCATCACCTTTCACCGCATTTCTAGGCTCAAATGAATTACCGTCAACACGATTTTCTGGTGACTCAGGTAAAGGGGAATCGCTATTATCGAAATCTAAATTACCTCTTGAAGAATTAACAGAAATATCAGTAGGTCTTAAGTGGTGAATATCTGAATAAGCATATGCACTAGAACTTGGAAAACCATGACTTTTTGCCCACACATGTTCGCGGTTCCAGTTATCTTGATTTGTCGATTGTGAACCACTACCGTTTGAATGTTTAGACTTTGAAAGACCGCGATAAAATAATATAACATTGTCTGAATTAAGAGGATCTTCATCTGTTACAGTTAATGCTGTCCACGCTTCTGAATAAGTCAGTTGCTTATGATTAGCAGAAATAACTTCATTGATATGAGTGCGAATAACGTCAGCACTTTGTTCAGAATTGATAGCGTTAATTACCGGTGCATAATAGCTGGTGTCATCAAATTCTGCAGCACTTGCTATTCGGCTTAAATCAGGGCAATTAAAACAAGCATTCGTTACTGTGCCAGTGTTATTACCTCCGCCGTCATTAGCTCCATCGTCATCATCGCTATCAATACCAGAAGTTACGAGTACATTATCTAAACGGATATATTCAGATCCTGAGTTATTTGCCATAGACACTTTAAGTTGTAGGCTACTTGCTTCAGGAATAGCTTGTATAATCGTTTCAGCAGTAAAATCATCAATTAAGGTATGATTATCATCGCCCTTACCTTGCCAGTTTTGTACCCTTACAAAAGGCCCATTATCTACAGAATATGAGAGATCAAAATAGTCTGCCGCTTCATGTTTACCGCTTTCCTCTGCTAAAACAGAAATATTGACATTACTTTTTCCTTGAATGTTAATAGGCTCGGAAAACCAATCTACATTGCCATCAACATCTCTCGCTTCCATTTTGTTGTTGGACACTTTAAACCAATCACTTGTCGCTGTTAATGCAGCGTTACCAACATCGATAGACCATCGCGTAACGCCATCCATATCTACCGTGTCAAAAGTCGCTCCTTTATTCGCTAATTCTGTCGCATTAAAATCTTCCGACCATAGTGTTTCTATACTCAATGCACTATGGGTAACAAAACTTGACGCAACGCAGAGTGCGATCAAGCTTAAATTCAACTGACCCTTGCCTAAAAATCGGCTTGGGTTTTCTCTATTTTTTTCCATTATATCTCTCCGGATTTGTAATTATTATTACCTAAAAAAAGACGGCTGCTCACTAAAACGTCAGCTAGATTC
This sequence comes from Alteromonadaceae bacterium, assembly GCA_047621305.1. Lineage (GTDB taxonomy): Bacteria > Pseudomonadota > Gammaproteobacteria > Enterobacterales > Alteromonadaceae > Colwellia_A. Next base: position 49,881 of record JBLHNB010000031.1, read on the forward strand.
TGAACGACTAATGTTTCAGTTTTGTTATTTAACGATGAAATACTTGTGAATATTGACCAAATAGTCAACACATATTTACATATAAAATAAACGCTAACCTTAAAAGCCATCCAAATGGTCAGATATATACCGTGGTCATTGAAGATTCGTGATTTTGAGCATGGCTAAAAATTTTAGCTATAATATGCATGATTGAGTAATCGCGGGCTATTAGGATTGAATGCAACGCAGTAGATGAGGTTTTTAGACTGATCAAAACCTGCATCTTCAATTAGTACGGGTATAAAGGAATAAAAGTAAATATGATTAAAGAAAAATGTACGAATATTGACATTAACCATCTATAGAGGAACTAATACCCATCCCATTAAGTAATTACTCACTTGTACTGACTAAAGTTTTTCAGGTCTACGTTGCTCTCAATCTTCATAGCTAGTTATGAGTCAATCAAGTGCCTTGCCCTATCATATTTTTCCTGCGCATAACGAAATCACAAACTTAATGGAATAGGTATAACGAAAACGTCTCGATAATTATTTTCTTCTGATATAAAAAAACCGAACGATAAATGTTCGGTTTTTTGTTTGTAACAGACAATCTACAATAAATTAAACACATTTACTCGTAGAGTAACGTCGCCAAAAACAGAGCCTAAATAAAATCAACAACATATAGGCATTACTAGAACCACCACCCGAAGAACTACTGACAAGGGAAGTTGTTACAGGAGTAACTGGCGCAACCACAGTATCTTTAACGGTAATAGTGATACTACTTTTTACCGTATCAACACCATCAGTTAATATTACTTCAAAAACTAAGGTTTGCTCACTTGCAACGTCTGGCGCTACAAAGGAAGGGGTTAAACTCTCATCACTTGATAACTCAACTGGTTTACCACTTATTTGTTGCCAAGTATACGTTAAATTATCACCATTTAAGTCTTCAACTGTAGCACTTAATATCACGTCTTCACCTTCAGTAATGCTTTGATCAGCACCCACAGATATTGTAGGTGCCCGATTAACATTTTTAATGGTGATGTCTATCGTTTTAATAACCACATCAGTACCATCATTGACCGTTAATTCAAAAACGACAATTTCATTCTTTTGTACTTCTGGTACGTTAAACGCTATTTTGATGGTGTCAGAGACCAATAAGTCAATAGGCATACCACTTAGTTGCTGCCATGAATATGTCAGCGCGTCTTCGTCTTCATCTGTTACTAAAGGCTCATATCTCACGCTACTACGCTCGTAAATAACATAGTCATCTATTAAATGAACTTTAGGTAAGTGATTTAAGGAAATACGTTGGTCTATTTCAAAAAAGTTAAGATAATTATTCATTAATATCGCTTGTGAATAGGTATCTAAACGACGAGTCAAGCAGCTTGAGATAACAACTTTTGCAGAACCTATTTGATGACTTAGGGCGCACGTGCCTTCGATATCAAGCCATTGTTCAACGTCCCAATCCCAGTGATTACCCGAAACCGATAAAATAGATGTACTTGCTGTTATCGACTCATTCGCTTTTAACAAATCAAGACTCACCGTTTCAGCGCTGGTATCAAATGACATTTTGTTGGCGGTTGCGTTGCATATACCAAAGAGCTTACGCACAACAAATAAGAATAGGTGTCGCGTAGCCGACACCTTATTCGGGTGTTGGACAAGCCCGGGCTCTACTCTATAGGGTAAATAGCGCTTTCTTTTGTGAAGGGCTTGCTATCAATAACCTGATCGCAA
>JBLHNB010000032.1:0-51614 GCA_047621305.1 Alteromonadaceae bacterium
CCTTATTTCCTTAATTCCTTAATTCCTTAATTCCTTAATTCCCTATATATCTAGTTATCTAGTTCCTTAATTCCTTAATTCAAATTTGTTAATTAAATTATTCGTCAAATCCATTATTCGACGAACAATATAATAGTTATTTTTATGATGATAATCAATAACAAAATTGCCGACTTCATTTTTATAAAAAATAGACAACAGACTAAATCAAATGGCAGATTCGATTATAAAAAGGATGACAATAATATTGATTCTAATAAATGTAAATATCAAGTTATTCATTAACTATAGAGACTAGCGGTTTCTGTATAACTTAATTAATTCATTTGTGGAACCATCCATATCTAAAACCTCAGTAGGATCTGTTATTTTTGATAATACTTTATTACCCAGCGACTTACCTAATTCAACGCCCCATTGGTCAAAAGAATTTACATTCCAAATGACACCTTGAACAAATACTTTATGCTCATACATGGCAATTAAACTGCCAAGTACCTTAGGCGTCAACTTCTCAAATAAAAGGGTATTACTGGGTTTATTGCCTTCCATTACCTTATGAGTAGACAGCTTTTTAATCTCTGATACATCACAGTTGGCCTTTTTCATCGCCGCTTTAACTTCTTGAAGACTTTGCCCGGCCATTAATGCCTGACTTTGACCAAAACAATTGGCAGCAAGCATGTCATGATGATTCCCCATATCATGATAGGGAAATAACGGCATCAAAAAATCAACAGGAATAGGTGTTTTGCTTTGATGGATGAGTTGATGAAATGAATGTTGGCCATTGGTACCTTCACTTCCCCAAATTATCGGGCCGGTATCATAAGACATCGACTTATTATCAAGTGAAATTGATTTACCATTACTTTCCATGTCCAGCTGTTGAATATAAGCGGGTAAACCACGTAAATAATGGTAATAAGGTAGTAATACTTGTGATTGCGCGCCATAAAAGTTTCGGTACCAAATACCTAATACAGCAAGAATAACAGGTAAGTTTCTTTCTAGTGGCGCATGGGTGAAATGTTCATCCATTTCAAACGCGCCTTGTAAAAAATCACGATAATGATCAAAGCCTATCGCTAATGCCAAAGGCAAACCAATAGCAGACCACACCGAGTAACGCCCTCCTACCCAATCCCACATTGGGAAAATATTATCTTTCTCAATGCCGAGTTTTTGCGCGGCTTCTACATTAGACGAAACACAAGCGAAGTGGTATTTAACCTCTTTCTCTGATGCTGTTGCCACAAACCAATCACGTGCGGTTAGCGTATTACGCAAAGTTTCTTGGGTCGTTAATGTTTTCGATGACGTGATAAACAGTGTTGTTTCAGGATTTACTTTAGACAGCACATCGTGAATATGGCAACCGTCGACGTTGGCAATAAAGTGTACTTTCAACTGCGTTTGTTGGTAAGATTTTAGTGCCTCTGACATTATTTTAGGCCCAAGAAAAGACCCGCCAATACCAATACTGACCACATCCGTAAACGCTTTCCCTGTATATCCTACTTTTTTACCTGATGATATATCATTGACAAAATTGGCCAATTTAGCGAGCGTCTTTTGTATTTGTGGCATCACATCGACACCATCAACATAAACAGGTTTGTCCGAAAAATTACGCAGCGCAGTATGTAATACCGGACGATTTTCAGTGGTATTAATCGCTGAGCCATTAAACATCTTGTCACGCTTACTTAATAAACCCGATGATTGTGCCAAATTCATTAATAAATGCATGGTTTCATCAGTAATGCGGTTCTTAGAATAATCTAGCATTATCCCCGCGGCAGAAAGTGAAAAGTGCGTAAAACGCTCAGTATCTTGCGTAAAGAGATCACGCATTTGCACATGAATATTTTTGTTATAATGATTGACGAGTGACTTCCACTCAGGGGTGCTTGGTAACATGCAAGTTGTATCCTAATACTTAAATGTGTAATGCGCTAAATGATTACCTTTTAGCACATAATATAGAGATTATCAGCTGTTAATCAAAAGTTTTATATAACATTTACCGTTAATCTTTATATATAAAGATTAACGAACCTTAAGATTTTTATTGGGTTTGTCGCTATTTTTACTCATGCTTTAAATACCCTAAACATTGATCCACTTCTTGAGCTGAACCCATAATGACGGCAATACGTTGATGGATATGAGACGGAGTAATATCTAAAATACGTGCTCGCTCGGTAAATGCTTTACCGTTGGCATTTTCAACTAACATGGCTAAGGGGTTTGCTTCATACAACAAACGTAATTTAGCGGGCTGCTCAGGATTTTTAATATCATTGGGATAACAAAAAATTCCGCCTCGAGACAAAACACGGTGTACATCGCCCACCATTGCGCCATTCCATCGCATGTTAAATTGTTTAGCTCGTGTGCCTTCATTACCCAACAGCAGCTCATTAATATAACGAGTGAATGGTGATGACCATTGGTTGAAGTTCGACATGTTTACCGAAAATTCTTGTGTTTCAGTTGGAATATCCATTTGTTCAGTGGTCAGTAAATAACACCCCTGTGTTTTATCTAACGTGTATAAACGTGATGGACCACCTGTTGTTAGCGCTAGCATCGTCGATGGACCATATAAAACATAGCCCGCACAAACTTGCTCTGTCCCTTTTTGTGAAAATTGTAACTCACTGCCGGCAGGTACATCATCTTTTGCACGATAAATAGTAAAAATTGTGCCTATCTGACCATTAATATCAATATTAGAAGAGCCATCAAGTGGGTCAAAGGCGACAATATAAGGCGCACCTGCAGTCGCTGCAACGACAGAGTCTTCTTCTTCAGACGCTATGGTTCTTACTTTGCCACTTTCTAATAGCATGTCTTTAAGTAACTCATTACTGATGACGTCTAATTTTTTTTGCGTTTCGCCTTGAATATTTTCATCGAGCGTAGAGCCAAGTACATTCGACAATGCGCCTTGCCCTACTCTGAATGAAATTTCTTTACAGGCGGTGACAATTGTTTTGATCAATAAGATGAGTTCAATCTCGACATTGTCGTTCTCTAAACAGGGAATTAATCGTTTCATACGTCTTCCTTATACCTATCAAGGCAATTGAGTTCTTTAAATGAAAGTACTAAACGTTCAGTCATCGACTGTTCTATTTTACGTAACCACACACGGGGGTCGTAGTATTTTTTGTTTGGACTATCATCACCCATTGGATTGCCAATTTGACTATGCAGGTAAGCTTTATTTTCTTGATAATAATGAGAAACACCCTCCCAACTTGCCCACTGCGTATCAGTATCAATATTCATTTTTATCACACCGTAGCCAATCGCTTCAGTAATTTCAGTAGGTGCAGAGCCCGAACCACCGTGAAAAACAAAGTTCAAAGCGTTATGCCCTAACCCATATTTTTGGGTAACAAACGCTTGTGAGTTTTTCAATATTTCTGGTGTTAACTTAACATTACCAGGCTTATACACGCCATGCACATTACCAAATGATGCCGCGATAGTGAATGACTCACTCACTGTGCTTAATTGCGCGTAGGCATAAGCAACATCTTCAGGTTGGGTATAAAGTAATGAGGCATCAAGGTTGCTATTATCTACTCCATCTTCTTCGCCGCCGGTGCAACCAAGCTCAATTTCTATGCCCATATCAAGTGCTGACATACGTATTAGGTACTGCTGACATGTCTCAATATTTTCAGTTAAACTTTCTTCAGATAAATCTAACATATGCGAACTAAATAACGGTTTACCATGTAAATTAAAATACGCTTGGCCTGCTTCTAATAAACCGTCAATCCAAGGTAATAATTTTTTAGCCGCATGATCGGTATGAAGAACAACAGGCACTCCATAATATTTTGCTGCCTGATGGACATAATGAGCAGCCGCTATAGCGCCACAAATAGAGGGTTCATGACCTTTTAATGGTACGCCTTTTCCTAGAAAAAATGCCGCACCACTATGCGACAACTGAATAATAATTGGTGACTTACATTGATAAGCTGCTTCAAGTGCGGCGTTAATCGAGTTAGTACTGATAACATTAACGGCTGGAATAGCATAATTTTGCTCACGAGCAACACGATACAATGTAGTTAAATGCTCGCCACTAACAACACCTGCTGGTACTAAATGGGTTAAATTGTTCATTAATAATCCGTATGTTATAAAAATATTAAGCTAATAAAAATGAAATTTATCTAAATGAAAGTTTTCTCAATGATAAGTATCTAAATGATAAGTTATTTAAATGACAAAACGAGTGACATCATCCATTAGCCGTTTTGCTACAGAATCTAGGTCTTTAGCCGTTTGCTTTAATTGAGAGGCCTTTTTATTTGTACTATGATAACTTCGTTGAATGTATTCTATATTGCGATTCACTTCGTCTACCGTCGCTGATTGTTCCTTTGTTGCCGCCGCATTTTGTAAATTCATATCACTTAATTCAGAAGACTTAAAAGTAATATTCTTTAATTGTTCGAATAAACCGCTGAAACCATTAACCGTGGTATTTGCGTAGTCTTCACTACTGAGCATCGCCTTAACCCCTTCTTGACTCCTGCTTTGTAATTGTTCAATCATCGCTTGAATACGAGAAGTTGATTCTGAGGTTTTAAGTGCTAAAGAACGCACTTCATCGGCTACAACAGCAAATCCTCGACCTTGCTCTCCAGCTCTTGCTGCTTCTATTGCCGCATTCAATGCCAATAGATTAGTTTGTTTCGCCACACCATTTATTACATCGAGAATACTGCCAATTTCAGTGCTGTCATCCGCGACCCGTTTAATAATCATTTTTGATTGATTGATTTGTTCACAAAGTTGGTCAATCGAAGTATTGGCTTCCTTTACCAATAATTCAGCGGTAATCGCAGCATCATGAGCTGATTTAGATTTATCAGCAGTGCCTAAACAATTAGCGGCGACTTCTTGTACTGTAGCGTCTAATTCATTAACAGCTACAACGACCATTTCAGTTTGATTTAAACCCGCACTGACTTCTTTATCAACCGTTAGTATGACCTGATGAATTTCAGCAACGGTCTGACTTAATTGCTGACTAGCGTTTCTCACGTTAGTTGTTAACGCACTTAAGTGAACTACCATTTTATTAAAGTTACCCGCCAGCATACCGAGTTCATCTTGACTTTTAACCTCTGCATGAGCGTTTAGATCTGAATGCTCTTGCACCTCGGTCATTGCATTGGAAAGTGAGCGAATTTGACCTCCTATTTGTCGCAACAAATAAATACTGATGGTAAAACTGATGACTAAGGCGATTACGGCAACAGCCATAAGGAACAGTAAGTTAAAATACGCTAACTCTTTTGCGCTAATTATCGACTCAGTCAATTGTTGAGTGATCGTGCTTTCTACTGTTTTTAATTTTTCTATCCGTGTTGAAGTATTCGCAAACCAATAGTTAGGATTAATACGTAAACTTTTTTTATTTTTTAGAACCGTTTTATGTATGCGTGCCACTTCTTTAACAGCATCTCCTGTCAGCGTGTCTGCAAAAAGTTTGGCTTGCTCTTTAGTTGCTAAATCAAGAAAAAGTGCAAGATAAACATCTTGCTGGGCTAACAAATTAACAAATTGGTTATACATTTTTATTGGGATTTTTTTAGCTGCGAACGCTTGGCTCAATAAAGCGCGTTCAATGCCTGCTAATTCTTTATTTTGTAATAAATACAAATGAGCATTCATTTGCCGACTGATCTGTTGATCATGCATTAATGTTGAAATTAAGCGATTTATTGTAAGTAATGACCGATTAAGACCTGTGTAATAATCATTCATTTCATCCTGGTGTAACCTCTGTTTATTAACACCCAACCGAATATCGCTTAGGGCATTGAGCTGTACCTCTATCACAGAAAGTAAACTGATAAGTTTTTCACTATAATCTGTGCTAGTAAATGAAGTCAATATTTGTTGGTATAAAGAGCGTTGCTGCTCTGTTTTCATTAGCTGATCCGCTAAATCTGTGGAGAATTTTTGACCTTTTGAACTTAAATACCCAGCTGAAAAGCCACTCTCTTTTTGTAACTCGTGAATAAGTTCGCTTGCTACTTGATTTAGTGTGCCTAAAGACTGAGCTTGCTGCATATCAGCGAACACTTGATAATTTTTATACAAGTTATTAAAAATAAAAACTAACGCCAATAAAAGTGGTATCAGTGTAATAGCTAACAATTTATATCGAATGGTTAAATTTCGTAAGAATTTCATATAAACATCTCTAATTAAAATGGAATTTTTAAATCCTTTAAAAATAAATTACTTAACCTGAGGTGATGGATCATAGTGGTCGAGACAGTTTTTTTCTCATCAAGTATTCGATAAAAAAGCCTGTGCAGTAAAGCAGTACAGGCTAAACATAAAATAGCAGTCGGAGAGTGCAGCCTGAGAATGTAGCCTGGGAGTGCAAAACACTCAGTTAGAGGATAAACCTACCGTTCACTTGAAAAATATGACCATCAACATAAAAAACAAAAAAACTTTATATTGATGGTCAACCACCAAAGTTAACCCCTAAAAGTAAGGTTAATAAGATCAACTACACAGTTAAAAGTCGTATTGAAAACCAAGGATAACAGCAGAGTAGTCAGCTTGTACGTCAGACTTATATTCTTGTAATTCACCCACTAAGCGTAATTGAGGAGTAACTTGATGATGAACAAATAGCATTGACAGTTCATTATCAACTTCCGCTACTGCGCCAAGTCCTTTCATGTCATCAGCATCTCGACTATCTTGCTGACCTTCACCATAACTATAACCAACGGTTGTTTTATCAAAGGTATAAAAGGCTTCAACATACCATTGGGTAGCGTCAACATTAGCATCGTTAATCGTGCCACCGTATAAACCATCCGCACCAATACCCGTCGTATCGGTATAAGATAAAGCGAGACTGAAATCACCTAAATTAACTTTAGTGCCAACATCAAGACCTTCTAAATCGTAGTCAAATGATGTAGCACCTGCGACAGAAACATTTTGTTGTAAAAATCCTGTCCATAACGATATGCTGCCATTGTCGAATTCAGTACTATAATTGATTTGTGCTTCAAAACGCGGAGAGTCTGTTTCAATAGCAGAATCTTGTGGCTCTTCAGGGTTAATCAAGGCAACTTTAAATGCTAAACCATTGTAATTTTTTGACGTGTATTTTACTTGTGGATTAAAGTTGGCATACACATAACCTGTACCAATTCGGCCGCCCGTTGCATTACCCGTATCAGCACCGCCACCTAACCAACCGACACCACCTTGACTTGCTTTATCACCAATAGCTGAACTATTAAAAACACCAAAGTCTTTACCTGCGGTTATCGTACCAAAATCGCCCGAGATTTGAATTTTTGCAATACGGCTTTCGAAAGCACCGCCATTTTGTACGCCATTCGAACCATTTAAATGCGTATCCATTTGAAAGTGACCTGATACCGTTAAACCGTTCATGGTCGGAGCAACGACATTGAAGTTCAAGTTAGCAGGGTTAAAGCCTGACGCTACACGAAAGGCTGTTTCAGAATCATCATGGTCTGAGCTAATGACAAAAACAGGAATTGAACCATTAATACTTGTTTCCCAGCCTAAATCACTGTTAAGTACCACCCCTGCATTTGCAGCTTGAGGAACGGCAATAGCTAAGATAATTGCACTGCTTAACTTTGTAAGGCTTTTTAAATTATTTAATGTTTTCATGTTGTTAAATCCTAATTACAATATTTTTATATGAATTTTTGATAGCATTATCCATGCCCTAAGAGTTTTATCAGGGCCGGATAACTATTTATTCAAAGAATTAAAGCTAAGTTATTCTGCACGCCAGCTTTTTAATAAGTCGTCATAGGCAATGGTTTTGCCTTGAGGTTTTTCATTGCTAAGTTTGGCTTTTGGTGCACCTGGTTTGTTCAACCAATAACTAGGGTCACGTTTTTTATTGAGTTTAGGTCCACATTCCCCCTGAACATTGGCACGCTCTAAACGTTGCATGACTTTGTCTTGTGCCGCAGCTAAGCTATCAAGTGCTTGCTGTGGTGTTTTCTCGCCACTTGCTGCTTCAGCAATATTCTGCCACCAAAGTTGAGATAATTTAGGGTAATCAGGTACATTAGTTCCCGTTGGTGTCCACTGTTTACGCGCTGGACTACGGTAAAACTCAACTAATCCACCAAGTTTTGGTGCTGCATCAGTCATGGCTTGAGAATTCAAGTCAGACTCACGAATAGGGGTTAAACCTACTAAGGTTTTTTTCAATGATACTGTTTTAGAAACAGTAAATTGTGCATATAACCATGCGGCTAAACGACGTTTTTCAGGTGTAGATTTCAAAAAGGTCCAAGAACCTGTGTCTTGGTAACCAAGTTTCATTCCCTCTTCCCAATAAGGACCTTTAGGAGAAGGTGCCATACGCCATTTAGGTGTACCATCATCGTTAACAACAGGTAGACCTTTATCCGTCATACTTGCAGTGAAAGCGGTATACCAAAAAATTTGCTGAGCAACGTTGCCTTGCGCTGGTATTGGACCTGCTTCGCCGAAAGTTAAACCTGCGGCTTCTGGTGGTGCATAGGCATGTAACCAATCAACGTATTTAGTTGTCGCATACACAGCAGCTGGACCATTGGTTGCCCCACCGCGAGAAACACTAGAACCTACTGGACGACAGCCATCAACGCGAATTCCCCATTCATCAACAGGTAAGCCATTAGGTAACCCTTTATCGCCAGCTCCGGCCATTGAGAACCAAGCATCAGTGAAACGCCAGCCTAGAGAAGGATCTTTTTTACCATAATCCATATGTCCATAAACACGTTCACCATCAATTTCCTTAACTTGATTAGTAAAGAAATCGGCAATATCTTCATAAGCTGACCAGTTTTCTGGTACGCCTAATGCGTAACCATAACTGGCTTCAAAGGCTTTTTTCAGATCTTCGCGTGCAAACCAATCAGCACGGAACCAATATAAATTAGCAAATTGTTGATCCGGTAATTGGTATAATTTTCCATCTGGACCTGTAGTAAAATCTAAACCAATAAAATCTTCAAGATCTAGTGTTGGTAAGGTGTAATCTGCTGCTTCATTTTCTATCATATCTGAAATAGCGACAACTTTACCGTATCGAAAATGCGTACCAATTAAATCAGAATCGTTAATATAGGCATCATAAATATTACGACCTGTTTGCATTTGAGTTTGCAGTTTTTCAACAACATCCCCCTCTTGAATCAAGTCGTGAACAACTGTGATCCCGGTAATTTCGGTAAATGCTTTAGCTAACACTTGTGATTCATAAGTGTGTGTTGCTATAGTTTCAGAGGCTACATTTATAGTCATCCCTTTAAAGGGTTTAGCGGCTTCCATAAACCACTTGAGTTCTTCAAGCTGCTCTTTTTTAGTCAGGGTAGACGTTGAAAATTCCTTATTTAGCCATTTCTCTGCTGTTTCAATAGATTGTTCTGCTAGTGAAGGCAATGCCCAACTAGCTAATGAAATAGCAGTACCTAGTAATACAATCTTCTTTAATTTATAATTTCTCATGATTTTTCTCATTTTTATTTTAGATTGTGATAAATCACTGGAAGCATGTTCCAGCTGCTAACTTGTTCATGCTTTCAGTACTTTTTTGCTGGTATTAACCAACCGATTTACCTGACAAATAGCTTTTTAAAATCCCCCTAATAAATCTATTTGTTCAAGCCTCAAACGTACCGGACTTATGTCTAACAGATCCCATACCTTTAATTTTTACCTAACAAGTATTTCACTTTAAAATATTGCTAGTATTCATTTACTACTACCTACTTATCCCCAGCGCAGTAATACCGCTAGCCATATAACAGACAATGCCAATGCAATCATTAAACTTAATTCAGTAACCGCTAGAAAGGCTAAATGAATATAAGCACTGGAAAGAAGGCCAATAAAAAGACGATCTCCGCGAGTGGTACTGATCGGTAAAAACCCTTTACGATCGATACATGGCACCTTGATTTCATATACTGTCATACACAAAAGTATGACTCCGATAACACTAAAAAATGTTGCTGTTAGGTCAGTCCACGCCATCCAATTCATAATATATCTCCTAAAGTGTTTTACACACGTCCCAAGGCAAAACCCTTGGCAACATGATTTCGTACAAACCAAATAACTAATATGCCAGGAACAATCGTTAATATGCCTGCAGCTGACAATAAGCCCCAGTCAATTCCAGCAGCACCAACAGTACGAGTCATAATAGCGGCAATCGGTTTTGCTTCTACAGAGGTTAACGTTTTTGCAAGCAGTAATTCGACCCAAGAAAACATAAAACAAAAGAAAGCCGTTACACCAATCCCCGAACGGATCATCGGAAGAAAAATTCTTATAAAAAAGCGTGGAAAGCTATAACCATCAATAAAAGCGGTTTCGTCAACTTCACGCGGAACACCAGAAATAAAGCCTTCTAAAATCCATACTGCTAGTGGCACTGTAAATAAACAATGCGCAAGTGCTACAGCGATATGGGTATCAAACAAGCCTACCGATGAGTAAAGTTGAAAGAAAGGTAATAAGAAAACAGCCGGTGGTGCCATTCTATTTGTTAATAACCAAAAGAATAGGTGTTTGTCACCAACAAATTTATAGCGACTAAAAGCATAAGCGGCAGGTAAGGCAACGATTAAAGTAATCACCATATTCATCGATACATATATCATCGAGTTTACATAACCCATGTACCAACTTGGATCGCTGAAAATCGTAATATAATTGTCAAAGGTAAAGTCATTAGGCCACAACGTTAGTGTACCCAAGATTTCATCATTACGCTTAAAGGACATATTAAGTAACCAGTAAATTGGCACTAATATAAATAATAAGTAAGCGGTCATGCCTAGCGTTTTACGTTTATTCATTTGCATGGGGTATTCCTTACTTCGCTTTGTCTTGAAGGTTGATGATAGTGAAAAATAGATAACACACTAATAAAACAATTAAGTAATAAATTAGTGAGAAAGCAGCAGCTGGCCCGATATCAAATTGGCCTATCGCCATTTTTGTTAGTGCTTGGCTTAAGAAAGTCGTGGAGTTACCGGGACCACCGCCTGTTAAAACAAACGGTTCGGTATAAATCATAAAACTATCCATGAAGCGTAATAACACACCAATCACTAAAACACTTTTCAAGCGCGGTAATTGAATGAAACGAAAGACTGCCCAGCTTGATGCGCGATCTATTCGTGCTGCTTGGTAAAAAGCTTCTGGTATCGCTCGTAAGCCCGAATAACAAAGTAATGCAATTAATGATGTCCAATGCCACACATCCATTAACAATACGGTAAACCAAGCATCGCCTGCATTAGATGCATAGTTATAATCAATACCTATAGCGTTTAACGACCAACCAAATAAACCAATATCTGCACGACTAAATGTTTGCCAAATGGTTCCCACAACATTCCATGGGATTAATAACGGTATAGCAACAAGAATTAAACTCACTGATGCCATTCGGCCCTTCGCAGGCATCATTAAAGCAACCGCAATACCGAGTGGGATCTCAATTAAGAGCACAGAAAATGAATAACTAAATTGTCTGAGTAACGAGTCAAGTAAACGCGGACTACGTAGCATTTCTCGATACCATTCTGCGCCAACAAAATAAGCCGTATTTTGATCAAAAATATCTTGTACTGAGTAATTTACTACGGTCATGATCGGCACTATTGCAGAGAATGCCACCAGTAAAAAAACCGGTAAGACAAGAAACCATGCCTTATTATTGGGGATCTTATTCATTATTCGATTCCTTGTTTTTCGGCAGAGACATCAACTAAAAATTCATCGACATAAACGAGTAACCATTGTTCGGGAAAACTAATATATGCTTTATTTTTAGGGATTTTCTGGTCTTCATCTATGCGTACTTTTAATGCTATGCCATCGAGTTTTAGCTGAAGTATTTTATAAGTCCCTAAATCTTCAACATGCATAAGATCACAACAAAATGCATCGGTATTAGGTTCATCCCAAACATGAATAAATTCAGGACGAATGCCAACTTTTATATTATCACTTGGCATTTTAGCTAATAAATCAACCATTTCTGGTTCTAAGTTAATATGCGTATTACCAAACTTCACGCCATTGGTAGAACGCTTAACTTCGACTAAATTCATACCTGGACTACCAATAAAATAGCCAACAAAAGAATGATTGGGTCGTTCAAATAGTTCACGTGGCGTACCAAACTGTACTATTTGTCCGCCGTACATAACCGCTATTTTTTCAGCAAATGTAGACGCTTCTAATTGGTCATGAGTAACGTAGACCATAGTAATGTTGAACTGCTCATGAATTTGCTTCAATTTCCGGCGCAATTTCCACTTCAGCTGTGGGTCAATTACCGTTAGCGGTTCATCAAACAAAATAGCTGAAACATCGCTGCGAACAAGACCACGTCCCATTGAAATTTTCTGTTTTTCATCGGCAGAAAGATTACTTGCTTTTTTCTTTAAGAGTGCAGTTAGCTCAAGTGCTTCAGCAATTTCATGAACTCTGCTTTGTACCTTTACTTCTGGGGTTTTCATATTGCGCAATGGAAAAGCTAAATTATCAAACACCGTCATTGAGTCATAAATAACAGGGAATTGAAAAACTTGCGCAATATTACGATCTTCAGGTGGTATGTTATTTACTTCGATACCGTCAAATAATACCTGACCATTAGTCGGTGACAAAAGTCCTGACATAATGTTTAGCAAGGTACTTTTACCACAACCTGAAGGACCCAGTAATGCATAAGCGCCACCATGTTCCCAGATATGGTCCATTTCTCTAATGGCATAATCAGAAGGTTTATTCGGATTTTTACTGTAACTATGTGCCAATGATTTTAAATGTATTTCAGCCATAAATTAATTACCTCGGATACGTTGAGATGGTGTTTGAATAGTATTACCGGCTTGATCAAAAACAAAGAGTTTATGAGTGGGCAAATATACTTTGATCGCATCACCAATATGGTAACTAATAACACCAGACAATTGTAAAACCAAATTAAAATGGTCATTGATAACATGCATATAGGTTTCAGAACCACTAATTTCAGCGAGTTCCATACGCATGGTAATTTCTAAATCGTCATCATGATTAGGTACTAAGCCAATATGACTTGGTAGAACACCAAAGACATAATTTCCTGGTGGGAGCTTACTTAAATCATCATCAAGTGGAAAATGAACAGACTCATCAAAAGTCACTTCATTTTCACTAAGCCGACCCGGTATCAGGTTAATTGCAGGTTCACTGAAAAGCTTTGCTGCCTCAATATTAATAGGGTTACGATAGACCTTAGTTGATAGACCTGTTTGTATTACCTGCCCTTCATGTAATAACGTAGTAACACCCCCCAACGCCATTGCTTCATTAGGTTCTGTTGTTGCGTAAACGGCAATAGCATTACGCTCTTTAAATAAATCTCTTAATTCTGAACGTAGCTCTTCTCGCAATTTGTAATCGAGGTTAACTAAAGGTTCATCGAATAAAATGATGCTTGCATCTTTCACTAATGCACGAGCCATAGACGTTCTTTGCTGTTGTCCCCCTGATAACTCAAGCGGATATTTGTCTAGGAAAGGTTCTATTTGTAAAATTGCAGCCGTTTCATTAACGCGTCTGGTGATTTCTGAAGCTTTAGTTTTTGCAATTATTAATGGTGAAGCGATGTTTTCGCGTACGGTTAAATTTGGGTAATTAATGAATTGCTGATAAACCATGGAGATATTTCGTTTCTGAACAGCAATATTGGTTACATCTATATCATCCATATAAATGCTTCCCGCAGTGGGTCTATCTAATCCTGCAATGAGTCGCATGAGAGAAGTTTTTCCAGCAAGTGTGCGACCTAATAGTACATTAAAAGAACCCGGTTCTAATTTAAGGTTTACGTCGGTTAGGTATCTCTCTCCCTCAACCTCGTAACCTAAGTTTTTTAAAACAAGTGACATATTATTTTATCTTCCTATTCATATTTTTAATTTGCATAAAACATTGGACAAATTAATGAACAAAACTTTTGTGTAGTTGTGTATATGCACCAATTAGACCAATATTTAACAAAAAACTATACGAAACAAAAACAAAACATAACCAACTGTTATTAAAAGAAAAAAACTAAATACGCAATTTTATACATTAACATTTAAAAATACAAAATATGTTCAATTGTGTTCAAATAATTATACAAATGAACAATAAATAGTTTTTGAACACTACCTTTTGAACACTACCTTTTGAACACTCAGCATTGAACACTCAATAGCTAACGTATTAAGTTTATAAGTAATAACGATTAACTTAATACGTTAACTACGTAATATAAAAACTTAACAATAAAAATGTAATTCACTGTTTTAAATCAATAAATAAAAATATAAACAAAAACAATTCATAACAATTAATTAATCAAAAACATAATAACTATTAACTAAAAAAAGAAAGGTCTATAAATTGAACGAAAAATGGTTTAGATTCAGTGGCCATAATTGTTCAAAAATTCAAAAAACAAACAATTTCAATTGGGCTATCGAGATTTTTCCTATTTTTGCTCTTAAAATGAAAGTTAACTGTTCATTATTTAAAACGGTATGTCTGATGAAAAAAATTAAATGAAGCACAATAATTTACAAATATTAGCATTGATATTACGAGGAATAACGGGTGAGCAATAATGATGAGATAATTAAAAATTCTTGGCAGCGTTGTCAGCGTTATGGTTTAGAACAATCAAGCAAACCTGAATTACACCGTTTAGACCAAAATGATCGAAATGCATTGGATGAGGAATATCGTAAGCTGATACAGACAACCAGCACTGAAGTCTTGCCTTATTATGAAAATATACTATCGAATACTCAATGTTTAATTATGCTTACCGACAATCAGGGGCATGTATTAAATAGCTGGGGAGATAAGCGTTTTTTAGCTTCGTCACATAAATCAATCTTTGAAAAAGGTACGGATTGGAGCGAGGTAAAAAATGGTACTAATGCTATTGGTACTGCCCTAGCTTGTGGTGGTGCGGTGCAGGTTCAGCGAGATGATCATTTCCTCAAAGCCAATCGTTTTATGATTGGCTCTGCAGCCCCTATTTATGATGTGAATCGAACGTTACTTGGCGTACTTGATATTTCTAGCGATGCCTATTTACCGCAATCTCATACATTAGGCATGGTAAAATTAATGTCACAATGTATTGAAAATCGATTAATTATGAGTACATTTGGCGACGAGTACTTTTTACTTACTTTTAACACTAATATCGATAATTTGGATAGTCAATGGACGGGTATTATCGTTTTCAACGATGAAGGCACCATTATTTCAGCAAATAAGCGCGCTGAAGTATTGCTATGCTACGATCTCGCTTTAGCAAACATTGTTGATATTATTGATATTCCATTACAAAGAATAAAAACAAAACTCTCTAACCTCCCTTTTTCCTTTAAAGTGTTGGACAAATATAATATGCATGGTTTTATTAAAGCGCCTGTTAAAAATGACATCCAAACTGTTGATTTTAGAATAAATAAACCATCAACTTATAATGCTGATATTATTCCATTAGAAAAGTTTGGTTTTGGTGATGAGAAAATTTCTCGCTGCATTGAGCAAGCTGAACGTATTATAGATAAAGATATTCCGATCCTAATTTATGG
This sequence comes from Alteromonadaceae bacterium, assembly GCA_047621305.1. Lineage (GTDB taxonomy): Bacteria > Pseudomonadota > Gammaproteobacteria > Enterobacterales > Alteromonadaceae > Colwellia_A. The sequence goes on from JBLHNB010000032.1 coordinate 15,723, forward strand.
TGAAACGGGTGTAGGTAAAGAGGTTTTTGTTAAAGGACTACACCAGTGTAGTCAACGTAAAAACCACCAACTTATTGCGGTTAATTGCGCAGCAATTCCTAGTGATTTAGTTGAATCAGAACTTTTTGGTTATGAAAAAGGCGCTTTTACTGGAGCATCAACGAAAGGCGCTATTGGTTTTATTCGTAAAGCACATAAAGGGACTTTATTTCTTGATGAAATAGGAGAAATGCCACTCGCCGTGCAAAGTAGACTATTACGTGTTCTTCAAGAAAGAAAAGTGACACCTTTAGGATCAACCGAAAGTTATCACGTTGACATAAAACTTATCTCAGCGACCAACCGTAGTTTAAAGCAAGACATTGAGTCTGGGCTATTTCGTCAAGATTTATATTATCGTGTTAGTGGGCTCAACATAGAATTACCATCTCTGCGTGAACGCACCGACAAAAAGCAGCTTTTTCATCAAATCAATGCTCTTTATAGTAGTAATGGCAATACTGAAAAGTTATCACCTGAAATTATTGAATTGTTTTATCAACACCCTTGGCCTGGAAATATACGCCAATTGGTCAGTGTTATTAAAATTGCTCAGGCAATGGCTGATAATACCCCTATTCAAACACAACATTTACCCGATGATTTTTTTGAAGACATTGAACAAAATAAAATAAATATCAATGTAGACATACATAAAGAATTAGCAAAAAAACCAGATAATACAAGGATTAAAAATGAGGATACTATTGAACAATTAACATCCCTAAATAATGTCTCTGCAGAAAAAACAGAATTACTGCAAGTGTATAATGAATATAATGGCAACATTTCAAAAACAGCAAAAGCTTTAGCTATTAGCCGTAATACATTATACAAGCGATTAAAGGAAGCTGGTATTCGCTAACCAAAGCTATACAAATATTAATAAGGTAATGTAGGTAATTTAATTAATAAACCCTTCATGTCAAATACAAAAAACTTATGAATAGGAATGTAAATTTTTATTTGTGTATCAGTATGATACTTATGAATACCAGCAAGATGCATAACTAAATTAAAATGGCTATTTGATATTCTAAGCATTGTTTCAGAACCACTAATTTCAGCTAAATCAACTCTCATCGACAACTCTAAATCGCTATCATCAACAGGTGCCATGTTTATATGACTCGGTCGTATACCGAAGCGATAATTACCTGTAATTAAATCATCGAGTAGTGTGTTAAGCGGAAAGCGTAAGAATTGTGCAAAGATAATTTCATTATCTTCTATACAAGCATCAATTAAATTAATTTCTGGGTCGCTAGAAAGTTTAGCCGACTCAATATTGGCCGGTTGATTATAAACATCAACAGCAAGCCCCTCTTGGATCACTCGTCCATCTTGCATTAAAATCGATTTCCCGCCTAATACCATGGCAATTTTAGGATTTGTTGTCGCATAAATAGCAATACAATTACGCTCTACTAATAAATCTCTTATTTCTGCGCGTAGTTCTTCACGTAATTTATAGTCAAGATTAATTAATGGCTCATCGAGTAATAGAATATCAGCATCTTTAACTAAAGCACGGGCCATAGCCGTTCGTTGTTGTTGCCCCCCCGAGAGTTCTAATGGGTATCGGTCAAGGTAAGATTCAAGATGTAATGAGGTAGCAATTTCGTTGACTCTGTAATCAATTTCAGTTTTTTGTAGACCAAGAACGCGTAATGGCGAAGCAATATTCTCTCTAACCGTCAAATGTGTATAATTAATAAATTGGTGATGCACCATTGACACATTACGCTTTTGCACAGGAACATTAATCAGATCAACACCGTTCATCAAAATACGTCCCGAAGAAGGTGTTTCTAATCCGGCAATCAGTCGCATCAAAGTGGTTTTCCCTGCGTTCACTGCACCTTTTTTACCGAGTAACACATTAAAGATGCCCGACTCTAGTGTTAAGTTCACATTGTGAATACGTGTTAAACCATTTAGTTCGTACGAAAGATTTTCCAACACTAACGACATAAAATCACTCAATTAACCCACTTTCTTTCTTGCTGGTTATAGTATGACAATTTTTGATTGTTGTCTGTTTGATTATAATCAAAACGTGCTCTTTATTTAATAAATAACAACAAGATCTTGAAGTATTATTTTGCTGAAATGAATAAAGCGTATACTCGTGACCATTCAAAATGCATTAATTTAAAAATGGCTAAAATTTTTAGGTACAAGGCGCTTGATTGAGCAATAGCGAGCTATTGGAATTGAAAGCAACGCAGTAGATGAGGTTTTTAGACTGATCAAAACCTGCATATTCAATGAGTACGGGGATAGACTTATAAAAACGAGCAGTTTGAATGATTATGGGTATATATGGAAGTATTTCAAAAGCTATAAATATTTTATCTTAACCTGTGGAATTACATTTAATAATAAGATAATTAGCACATTAACCTTGTTATTATGGTCATTAGATTCATGTAGACTCACCTTAGCCAACGGCATCTAGCTAAGGTGAGCGATATGTTTATAAGGGAAAGCTAGAACAACTAGGCTTGTTTTTTCTGTAATTTAATTGTTGATGTTACTTTTTTTCCCGCATTAAATATCACAATAAAACGTTCCAATTCGTTTTTTTCTGCTGGCGTTAACTGCAAGCTAAGCTTACTTCTGCGCCAAATAATATCTTCAAGGTCAATGGCCCATTCTTGTTCAATTAAATACTCAACTTCTCGCTGATAAAGACCCGCGCCAAAGTGCTGTCCCATCCCCTCAAGCGACTTAATACCACCACAAATCAGATGACTTAACGTGCCGTAAGAGCGAACATAACGGTTTACTACTTTGCGTGGCAACCAACTATATTCACGTTGTAGGCTAGTTTGTAAATTGTGTTGATTGTCAAAATCACCTCCAGGTAATGCCGCATCTTCAGTCCAACATTTACCGGCTTCAGGAAAATGGCTAATAATTCCATTTACTGCAGCTTCAGACAATTTACGATAAGTGGTAATTTTGCCACCGAACACTGATAATAAAGGAGCCTTGCCCTGGGGTGCGTCTACTTCAAAAGTGTAATCACGTGTTACTGCAGCAGCTGAATCTGATTCGTCATCAAGTAACGGTCGCACGCCTGAATAGGTTGCGACAATATCTTTGGCTGATATTTGATGCTTAAAATGAGCATTGACTACTGAAATTAAATAATCGGTTTCTTCTTGTGAAATGCAAGCAGTAGCCGGATCCCCAATATGCTCGACATCCGTAGTACCAATCAAAGAAAAATCATCTTCATAAGGAATAACAAAGACAATACGCTTATCTTCATTTTGTAGAATATATGCCTGCGACTCATTATGAATACGCGGTACGATAATATGACTACCTTTAATCAAACGTATTTTCTTGGGAGATGGAATTTTTAATGCTTCATCAAAAATACTCGTTACCCACGGACCCGCAGCATTTACTAAAGCTTTAGTTTTAACAACCTTTTGTTGCCCCGTTAAATTATCATGGAGAGTTACCTCCCAAGTATTGCCGACTCTCTTTGCATTAGAGCAACGAGTACGCGTCAAAATACTTGCGCCTTTATCTCTAGCAGCCAATGCATTAAGCACCACCATGCGGGCATCATCAACCCAGGCATCTGAATATTCAAAACCCTTGGTTATTTTGTTAACCATAGGACTATTTTTACCAAACTTAATGCCCTGAGAGCCTTTCAATGTTGCTCGTTTAGCGAGGTTGTCATACATAAACAAACCAATTCTTATCATCCATGAAGGGCGTAAATGGCGACGATGAGGTAAACGAAAACGTAAAGGCCATATAATATGAGGCGCATTTTTCAATAATATTTCACGTTCAGCAAGCGCTTCTCGAACTAAGCGAAACTCATAATACTCAAGGTAACGTAATCCTCCGTGAATAAGTTTACTGCTGTTTGATGAGGTCGACGAAGCGAGATCATTCATTTCACAAAGTAAAACATTTAGACCCCTACCTGCTGCATCAGCTGCGATGCCTGTACCGTTTATGCCCCCGCCAATAACGAGTAAATCATAAATAACGCTTTGATCTTTCATATTGTCCCTTTCATTGCCACAAGGGTGGAGTTCATTTCGACCCTAACTCTCTTGCCGCTTATATTGACTTGACTTTTAAATGTTGTTTTTATGAACGATACATTTAAAGTGAAAGTAAATCAACACAAAACGAACACAAACGAACATATATTTATATTATAGTAATATGTAGTTAGCACGTAACTAAAAACAATTTAGCTTGAGAGTAACGTAGACCTGAAAAATTTTAACCCGTACAAGTGAGCAATAACTTAATGGGATTGGTATAAGTATTTAGAATGAAAAAATGTCAAATTGACAAAAATTTATAAGTAAAAATAAGGGGGAATATATTAAAATGTACTGCTAGGTGTTAGTAATAATCAAGAATTTAAAACTAAACTACACTAAACCACACTAAATTAAATTAAACTAAATGCAAAGCGACCTTATGATCTAAAAGAATTTTTTGTATCTCTTCAGGAGGCATTGCATCCGTAAAAAAATGGTCCGCTTGATTAATATTACCTAAACGTACCATAGCATTACGGCCAAATTTTGAATGGTCAGCAGCCAAAATCACTTGCCGTGAGTTGGCAATAATAGCTTGCGCTACTCTAACTTCGCGATAATCAAAATCTAAAAGAGAACCTTCGATATCAATACCACTGATACCAATAATACCAAAGTCCATACGAAAGTTTTTAATAAAATCTTCTGTCGTTTCACCAATCACTCCTCCATCTCTATGCCTAACTTCTCCACCAGCAATAACAACAGAGAAATCTTCCTTAGCACCTAAAATAGAAGCAACGTTTAAATTATTCGTCACAATTTGAAGACCTTTATGATCCAATAAAGCACGAGCGATAGTTTCAGTTGTCGTACCTATATTAATAAAAAGTGATGCGCCATTGGGGATCATACATACCAATTCAGCGGCTATTTTTTCCTTGGCCTGAAGATCCATGATTTTTCGCGTTTGATAATCTGTATTAACGGTACTCGACTCAATACCAGCACCACCGTGATGACGAGAGATTTTTTGCACTTTAGCTAATTGATTAAGATCACGGCGAACCGTTTGTGGTGTCACTTTAAAATGTTCAACTAGTTCGTCAATGCTGACAAAACCACTTTTTTTAATCATCTCTAAAATTAACGCTTGGCGTTGCTGTTGTGTCATTAAACTTATACTTTATTAATTAGAAGCTGCTATTTTGCCAGCTACATCGACATAAGCAAACAAATTAACCAATAATATTTTTTGTGATATTGTAATTATTATATAAAGGCTTTAAAGTGAACATAAGTGAACTTTAATGAAAATTTAACAACGTACTTGGATTTTGCATGACTGACTATATTTTATCAATTGATCAAGGCACGACCAGCTCTCGGGCTATTCTATTTAACCGTAAAGGCGTAAGTGTGCATTCTGCCCAAGAAGAATTTCCACAGCACTTTCCAAATGATGGTTGGATCGAACATGAACCAGCAGATATATGGCAAACGGTAGAGCGTACCTTTCAAGAAGTCATAACCAAAATAGATACCAGTAATGATGTGATCAGAGCTATTGGTATCACCAACCAACGTGAAACTACACTGGTATGGGATCGTAAAACAGGCCAGCCACTATATCGAGCCATTGTTTGGCAAGACCGTCGTACCAGCGAATATTGTCAGGAACTTAAAGACGATAACTTAGAATCATTAATCAGTGAGAAAACAGGATTATTAATTGACCCTTACTTTTCTGCTACAAAAATACGTTGGATTTTAGATAACGTTGAAGGTGCTCGAACACGTGCTGAAAACGGAGAGTTAGCATTTGGCACAGTCGATAGTTTTATATTATGGAAATTAACGGGTGGAAAAGAACACCGCACTGATGCAACCAATGCATCACGTACCATGTTATTTAACATACATACACAAGAGTGGGATGAAGAATTATTAACCATTTTCAATATTCCTCGTGCTTTATTACCAGAGGTTATGGACTCTTCTGATAACTTTGGGATCACAGATAAAGACACCATGGGGATAGAAATTCCTATACTGGGTATGGCGGGTGATCAACAGGCTGCATTATTTGGACAAACCTGCTTTCGAGAAGGTATGGCAAAAAGCACCTACGGCACCGGTTGTTTTATGATTGTCAATACAGGTGATATAGCCTTGAAATCAGAAAGTAGGCTGCTATCGACCGTAGCTTATCGACTAAATGGCAAAGTAACCTTCGCTTTAGAGGGCAGTATATTTATTGCAGGGGCTACCGTTCAATGGTTACGAGACGGTCTTAAACTCATTGATGACGCTGGTGATACTGAACCTTTAGCACGACAAACGCCGGTTGATCATGGTGTGTACTTAGTACCTGCATTTACAGGCTTAGGTGCTCCCTACTGGGATCCAAATGCTCGTGGAGCTATATTTGGTTTAACGCGAGATACAGGTATTAAAGAAATTGTTACCGCTGGCTTACAATCAGTGTGCTATCAAACTAAAGATTTACAGAAAGCGATGGAAAATGATGGTGAAAGACCTATTGCACTGCGCGTTGATGGCGGCATGGTAGCAAATAGTTGGGTCATGCAATTTCTTGCTGATATTTTAGGCGCGACGGTTGATCGTCCACAAATTACTGAAACAACTGCTTTAGGTGTTGCTTATCTTGCGGGACTTAAGGCTGGCATATATAACTCTCTTGAAGAGTTGGAAACTATGTGGCAACGAGAAAAACGCTTTGAACCTACATTTGATAAGTCAACTCGTGATGACTTATATGATGGCTGGAAAAATGCAGTACGCCGCGTGCAAAGTGAGTAAATTCAATTAGTTGTGTGATGAGCTATTTCATTACAAATCGCACTTATACCAATTGAATTAAAGTAGTGATCTATTATAAGCGAGGATAAATGTTCAATAGCAAGGCGCTTGAATGAGTAATAGCGTGCTATTGGGATTGAAAGCAACGCAGGTATGGATATTTATACCGCCTTAGAATGATCGATTCATTATATCAATTGGTATTAGACTTACTATAGGGATAAACCTACCTTACTTTACTCACTATGGTGAGATAAGGTTCCCCGTCACTCTTAACATAAAGCTGACGATTTTATAATTTAACAATTATCCTAGCAATGGATCACTAAGTGAAACTTTTAGATATCAGCTATATCGCAATACCTATCAGCGACTAACTCACCTAGCATCTAATGTCTAAAAAATTTAACAGGCTTCAAAAGGCAATAAACTAAGCCGCGCAAAGGTTTTTCGCTTAGGCTCAAATTGACTTCGCTAAGAGCGGGAGTATTAATTAGCCGAAGGTCACACATTGATGAGTGATATTTTCCAAGATACTCTTTTCTTATAAAGATATCCTTAAGCCTTTTCATTTTCTTTGTTTAAGCGTAGCTGCCAAATGAGTAGCAAAGTCTCTGTGCCCTTTTTCATCCCAATGAATACCATCAATCATCGATGATTTAATCACTCTGCCAGCATCTAAAAACGACAGTTTTAATTCTTGGGCGAGATGATAATAAGTTGGTGCCAATTGTTTGGATGTGGCGATGTTTTCGGTGAATTCTGCATCGATGTCAGCTGAGTCAGTAAAAGGCGGTGGAGCTACCAGCATTATTTCTGGTGTATCATAGGGTGCATAGTCAAAATCTAATACTTGTAGACAAAGTGCTTTTGCTGCTGCTTTTATGTCCTCAATAGAAAGAGCCAAACTGGCTTTAAGATCATTTGTTCCGAGCATAATGATAACCAAGTCTAGCGGCCGACAGCTTTCCAAATAGAGGTTTATTAGCTTAGCGCCATTACGAAAATCTCGACTCGGCTCATCACTACTTATAGTCCGTCCACTTAAACCCGCCTCATAGAGTGTAAACTCATGGTTTAGCATAACTTGCGTTAGCGCAGTCCAGCGAATTTCTTCATCAAAACGTTCTCCTGTACCGGGTACATACCCCCAAGTATTCGAATCACCAAAACATAAAATATTTCGCATTACATAAACCCTTTTGTACCATTTAAAAAATTAAAGCAACACGAAATAATCATGTATAAAGAAGTATATTATCTCTTATACCCATCTGACTAATTTATTAATCAGGTAACGGTAATTAAAAGGTTAGCGGCAAATGATTGCAGTGTTTGTAAGCTCATTCGTTTATAGATCTTTATGTTCTCGACAAATTAATAGTACATCAGTATCTCTCAAGGGCTCTTTTACCAGATCACAATAATAACTACCGTCGTCATGCTTAATATTATAACGACAGCTATAACAAGCACCAAATGTCTTCATATTATTAGATTTTATCACTGATGTTAAAAGATGAGTTAACGCAGAAAGAATTTGCTCTTGTTCAGGATCTGATAATGTAGAACAAGCATTAACAAACATATGTGTTGGTAAGTGCTCTTTAAGTATTTCGCTGCCAAGTTGTGTAACAACAACATGCGAAATACGTTTATCCTTCTCATCAGTAATTTTTTTTACTAACTCTTTTTTCTCTAATGTTTTAATCGTTTGCGAAACAGTCCCTTTTGTTTGCCCCAAATATTCGGTGACGGCCATAGGTGTATCTGAATATTTATTACATGAAGAAAGGTAGTTCAGCACTTCTAACTGAACAGGCTGTAATCCATGAGCAGCACCAGCTTGGCGCGATCCAACTTTCAGTAATTCTGCGAGTCTCTCTACCGAGTTATATATACGATTTGTTTTCATCCAAACATAGTATCGACTAAAAACAAATTTGACAACTCTAAAATATCGAGATAATATCGTTTCGACTCGAAACATTTTTACTTCGAATTACAATAATCAATCCAAAATAACCGATGAGACATACGATGAAAAATAGAATAAGACATTCAATAGTTACAGGACTTTTTATTACAATACTTACGGCTTGTAATAATAGTCCTTCAAAAGTAACACCAATACCTGTTGCCCAAGTGATTGAACCTACTCCTGAATTGCCAGGTGAAGCCTATATAAGTGAGTCTTTCGAGATTCATTCCGCTCAAGTAAAATACGAGCCTGTACTTGATTCTTACTTATTTACCATTGAAACCAATGCTGATGCTGCATCAATTACGCCTACACCCGCAGGTAAAGTTGATGGTGCCCCTGTTCTCGGTTATATATTTATTACCGACCTTTTACCTGCTGATATTGGCTACACGAATGTTGCAGGTACCGTCGCATTGGCTGTAACCAGTCACCCTGACTTTGACGATACACCGCTCTGGGATGAGGATAATAATCAGCAGTATGATGATGACGGTATTGTTTACCATTCGCATTGGGTTTTACTTGAAGAAAATAAACTGGCAACTGCAGGATTAGCTGTTGTACAAGCAAGTAACTCAGATGTATTAACGCCAACCTCTCCCATGGCAATGTATTTAGACTCACCCGGATATACCATTTTAGAAAAAGGTGACAAGTTACACGTTATTGTTCCCGTAAATGCAGTAAAGAGAAAAACTAACTTTACTTCAAAGGCATTAACAGCCTATTTAGAAGTTGATGCAAGTGGTAATGGGCCATTATTAAAGGTTGAGCGAATATACGACCAATTTCCTACTGAATTAACAGTTGTGAATAAAGCAATGGTTGTCAGCTCAAACTGGCCTTCGCTGACGACCCAAGCAGATAACTCAAGCTTTATGATTAATGGTGCTGCCGTTGATTATTTGGAAGAAATAGATAGTTTAATATTTTCAGTGCATACAGAGGGTAATGCAGCAACAAAAACCGTAAATAAACGAGGACAAGTTGATGGCGCTCCTGTAGTGGGTTATGTATTTCCAACGACCATTGAACCAAAAAATGTGGGATTTAAGAATATAGCTGAAGCGACTCTTGCACTAGCAGTAACCACTCATCCAGATTTTGATGATACGCCACTATGGGATGAGAATAATAATGGCAATTATCAAGACGATGGGATTATCTACCACACTCATTGGGTTGCTTTAGTTAACGACGATAAATCCGCGGCGGGGATTTCTGTACCGACATCACTCGATAAATCGAATTTACCACCTACAGCACCAATGTCGATGTATTTAGACTCACCCGACTTTCATGCTTTTGCACAAGGAAATTTACTACGCATCATAGTGCCCGTTCAAAGAATAAATGGCATCACTGACTTTAAGTTCAATAGCCTTACGGCAAGAATGAATGTTGATTTATCAGATGGCCATCCCGTATTAAGAGTCAACGAAGTTTTCGATACATTATCAGGGAACTTGAGCTTACAATATTCAGTTACTCCTAAGCAACTTAACGATTATTGATCTCAAACTATTGCCTCTCTCATAAAATGTAGAGGCAAGAAAAAAATCAAAGAGTATTTAATGACTATATTTAACAGCATATTACCTAGTTTAATAACTAAAACCCCCGCAGAAGGCAGAGAGTTGGCAATAAAAGTAGCAAGAAAAACTATTGCCGCTATACAACCAAATGGGGAGATTCGCCAAAAATTACGCCCGGAATATGGGACAAACCCCGCTTTATTAATGCAAGCAGGACATATAGTAGCGATAGAGTTTCAAACCATTTCTGCCGCTAATAACTATTGGAAATAACGATTGGAGAATAAAATGAATGTTCATGTTTACGATACCCATGTACGGACAACAACGGGTTCATATTTACATTTCGATGTATTTGTTGATGATCTACACAAAAAAAAAGTAAAAAAATTTGCTCAAGATCATTTAGCCAAGCTAGGTATAACACCTGACGAACTGGAACTCAATTCATGCCAATTTTGTCACAATGAAATTGCTAATCCTGAAATAAGGGCTGTTATTGAGCGCCAAGGCCACTATATTCTGCAGCTAGAAAGTACTTATAAGGCAAAAAATGACAAAACCTATCCTTGATTGTAATTTGCATGATTATATTGAAATCGCTTGTATGTATAAAATTGAAATTTTATTAACAATAAAAGGCGATAGCAAACTCATCGGCACACCAATTACTACCACCATAATCAAAAATAGCGGTGAATTTCTGGTGTTTAAAGCGAAACATACTGACGAGTCTATATTGATCGATTTACTGTCTTTAAAGTCGATGCAAGCAATTTCGTCAAACCCTCACTTTGACAACATTTCACTTAGCCATAACTGATATTGCATGGGGTAATATCAACGGTGCAGATAATAAAAGGCTATCCGCTTATTTATGTTGCTGTGTATTTAAATACACAGCAAATAGTTACTAATTACTACTAATGTATCTCTTATTTTTACATACTAAAAGTCGAAGGATTGCATTATTTATCGCAGCGATATATTTTAATAAATAATACCAATTGAATTAAAGTAGTCGACAATTATAAGCGAGGGTAAACATTTAATAACAAGCTGCTTGAATGAGTAATCGTGGACTATTGGAATTGAAAGTACAGGTTTTTAGTTCCAGACAAAACCTAAGTACTCACATCCGTGTGAGCAACGCAGGTATTCGATATTTATACGCCTTAGAATGGTCGATTAATTATTTCAATTGCTATAATAGCTAATAATCGCTCATAATATTCTGCAGAGGCTTAAAGTTAATTGACAAATTCACGCCGTTTTTACCTATATCAAATAAAAACTTTACTGTTTTGTATTTAACTGAATTATTCAATTTTTGCACTGGAGATCACTTTGCAAGACATTCAAGATAAAAAGTTAATTAAAAAATCTTCCTATATCAATGGTCGCTGGCATAACAGTGAATCAACTCTTTCGGTGACTAACCCTGCGAATGGGGAGCTAATTGCCCATGTAAGTAATGCAGGGATTGCCGAAACGGAACTTGCTGTTAAATCAGCTAAATCGGCTTTACCCCTGTGGTCAGCAAAATCAGCCCATGAGCGTGCAATGCTTTTGCGGAATTGGTTTAACTTGATAATCGAAAACCAAGAGGATCTTGCGCATATTTTAACACGTGAACAAGGTAAACCTTTAACTGAAGCCAAAGGTGAAATTGCCTACGGTGCAAGCTTCATAGAATGGTTTGCAGAAGAGGGAAAACGGGTATATGGCGATGTGATCCCTGCACCATCGGGCGACAAAAAGCTGATTGTCATTAAGCAGCCTGTGGGTGTTGTTGCATCAATAACGCCTTGGAACTTTCCAAATGCGATGATCGCTCGAAAAGCCGGTTCAGCCTTAGCTGCGGGCTGTACTTTTGTTGTTAGACCTTCTGAATTAACGCCACTGTCTGCATTAGCTATGGCTGAATTAGCAGAACGTGCTGGCATTCCTGCCGGTGTTTTCAACGTGGTTGTCGGCCAAGATGCTAGCGGTATGGGTAAAGTATTAACTCAACATCGTGATGTTTCAAAATTCACTTTTACAGGCTCTACAGCTGTCGGTAAAGTATTGATAGCACAATGTGCTTCGACAGTGAAAAAAGTATCTATGGAACTAGGTGGTAATGCACCTTTTATCGTTTTTGATGATGCTGATATAGACGCTGCAGTGCAAGGCGCTCTGACGTCTAAATATCGTAATGCCGGTCAAACTTGTGTCTGTACAAATCGTATTTTTGTTCAAAGAGGTGTATTAAGCGCATTTATTGAAAAGTTTACTGTTGCCGTTAAGGCATTAACCGTGGGTAATGGTTTAACAGCGGGCGTTGATATCGGCCCGATGATCTCAGAAAAAGCAGTACAAGACGTTAAAAAGTTAGTCGCTGATTCAATTGCTGCGGGTGCTAAAATAGCGCTAGGCCAAGAGAAACAAACTTTAGGTGCTAACTTTTATCATCCCACTATTTTAACAAATGTGACTAATGACATGCCGATTGCTACGAATGAAATTTTTGGACCCGTTGCAGCAATTATTGCCTTTGATACTGAAAAAGCCGTTCTCGATATGGCTAACGATACAGAATATGGCCTTGCCGCTTATTTTTACTCTCGTGATATTGGCACTGTTTGGCGTATTGCTGAGGGTTTAGAGTTTGGCATAATAGGCATTAATGAAGGGAGTATTTCTAATCCTGCAGCTCCTTTTGGTGGTTTAAAGCAATCAGGTAATGGCCGTGAAGGCTCAAAATACGGTTTAGATGATTACTTAGAAATTAAATACTTATGTATGGGTGGCTTAGATAAATAGTTTAGATAAATAATATAAATAGCAAGCGATAAAACTCAAATAATCGCTCATATCTAAGGCAACGTAGATCTGAGCGAGTACAGCCTGCTATAAATTCTGAATTATGAACCTTCGGGTCTTAAATAGGCAAGATCATCTTCATCATCAGCATGAAAATCGTAACCGCCATCAAAATCATCATTCAACTCATTGGCAACGGTGATGGGTAGTTCTAAAATTTCTTGAATATAAATAGAGATATTTTCTTGCTGATTAATGATCCCCTTTAATTCAATGAAATTTAGTAAGTCTATTTCTTGCAGGTAATCTTTAATTAATATGGATAGTTGTTCCGTAAAACTTGCGATACAAATTTCTATTTTAACAAGCACTAAGTCTTTATCTGTACTTGTTAGGTACGTATTTAACTCTTGGTATAAGGTATTAGTGAATATTTTCTTATCAGAATCGATAAGTAAGAGTGTAATCGCGGTATTAAGAAATTTTTGCAATTCAAACTTTAATACATCTTCATCATTATCGATAAGTAAGGTGCTTGCACAATAGTTTGCCGCAATGCTTTTATATACTTGTAACAGCATGGCACTTTGGTAGCCGCCATCAACTAACGCTTTATGCATTAGCCTTATATCAGAGGTATCATTGATTGCTAATGCATAGCTGCTGATAGAGATATCTTCGAAGTATGATGCAGATATTTTCTTTAATTGAGCATATTTTGCCCAACCGGCCCTAAAGCAATAAACAATACCTTCATTTTTAATAATGTTTTTTGCTTTCTCTGTATCGTTATCACAAAGATCTAATAAACCTAAATTACTCATACCGAGTACAATTTCACAGCCTTTTTTAATTTGATCGGCATAAATTATTGATAAATTATCAGAGGCTATCCGCAAAGACATATCGGATAATTTTTGTTTGGTTTTATGCATAAATTCTGGCGTGAAATAGCCTTCATTTTCTCCGTCTTTTAATACTAAAAGTAAAAACGGATGATTTCTTAACGCTGCTATTTTCATTGATGGATCCCAATCAATTAACGTTTACAATTAACTTTTACAAATTTCTTTATATATGATTTATATATACGTTTAAAATAACAGTATTTATATCAGCGAGATAAATACTGTATTTAAGCTGTTTTTCGACTTTTCCGAGCTAAAGTGGCGCAAACATATCGTCTGTATCCATCTCAACTGATGTAACTCGTTGCTTATTAGCATTTTGTTTTAGTGAGTTTTCAATATTCTCCAAGGTGCCATTTGTACTAACCGTCATAACTTCACGATAAGCTTCTTCGCTTAACGTTTTTATTTTCATTAATAATTCTTCAATGCTGCCTGATGTTTGCTCTTCATCTTCTTCTAATTCCGAAAAATCGTGACCGACAAATGGTAAAGATAAATATAAAAGGCCAAAATCGTCTTCAACAATCGCTTTTAATACTTCTAATTGTTTTTCTTCATCATCAGAAGAAAGAAATATTTGTGTTAATAAGCTATGCGCTTCTGTTTGTGCACAAAATACGTGGTCTTCATCTATATTTTGCCAATACGAAGGTTCAACATTTAAAAGCTGTTTAATTGAATCAGCATCCATTAACCAAGTGGCAATAGAAGGAATAGTTGCGTCGTGCTCTCTAACAATTTTGGCTACGGTTAAAATGTCCATTTCTGTTAACACCGCAAGCATCGTCTCATCGCCCTGCTCTGAAGCTATTTTTTCTAATGAGGTGCCAGCGCGTCTACCGCTATGTTGTGCTTGTTCAATAATATCGGTAGCAAGAATTAATGCATTTTTTGTCACGGTGATTCCTTAAAACGTATATATTTTTATTCATTAATTAGATTTATGAAAGTCTCGCATTCAACTTTCATACAAGCTAAATTTTCATAAAGCTTAGCGTTCATAAAGCTTAGTAGTTCTCATCATAGTCATTAAAATCATCATCTTCGACTTGATCATCTACATCTGCTTTTAAAGGTGTTGCGTCGTAGCCGTTATAAAAATGAATCAGCAAAACAGCAGTTTTTAGATCTTGTTCTGCGTGAGCCATTATTTCAGTAATACAGGCTCTAGCATCCGCATGTACGCCGACAAAAGGCTTTATCTCTTGCCACGAGGGTTCATTGGTAAAGTCAATTTCTGCTAAGTTTTTGCTATCAATTCTTACCTTAGTTGATATCGCCATAGCTAATTGATCAACCATGCCATTAAACAATAAAGGCATTTGTTTTAATTGTTCAAATAAGTTTGATAAATAATTTGATAATAAATCAGGGTTTTCTGGATCTGCTAATGAAGACATATTCTCTAAATACATAGAAAAGTCGTCGGTTAAATAATCTGGTAATTTTTTTTCAGCTTGCATTTATATTTTCCTAACGGATAACCTAATGATGAGTTTAACGAAAAATCTGATTAAATATCTCATTCAGAGTTTAATCGAAATCTATTTAAAGAGTACTTAAAGACTAGTTAAAAGCACTTTGCCAAAAAGAATCTGCAATTTCTCGCGGATCGGTTATTACCGTATAGTTGCTTTTTAAATATAACGACCGCTTTTTAGGATCTGAAATAACATCATAAGCCTGTTGAATTAATTGAAATGTTTCTTTGGCTTCATTACTGTCATTTCTATCGGGATGATATTTATTAGCAAGTTTTCGATAAGCTTTTTTAATTTCTATGGTAGTCGATACGCGACTTACACCTAATTGTTCAAAATAATCCATAAACGTTCACTTACCTTCCAAGAACCTTTTGCTAGACAACATAAAATGACTGCTGACACGATTGGCGCAATTTTACCTTCGCAATGACATTATTAACATCATTATGTTTGCTTATTTTTCGTTTCATAAGAACACCCTAGTCAGACCTGTTAAAGAACGATTGTTTCACCGTTATTTTTACAGTACTTATGTAGTACATATTGCAAATCAGCTTTTTGGAATGGTTTATGAATGAAATCTTCAATTCCTAATTCTCGTGCTTTTTCTTTGTCTTCTTTACCGACGCTGGCACTTAAGATGATGATAGGAATATCTTTAAGTTTACTGTTTTGTTTGATCAAACGTGATGCGGTAAACCCGTCCATGTTTGGCATTTGTAGATCCATTAAGATCAACATGGGTTTATGTTGTTCTAAATAGATCAAAGCTTGCTGACCATCATCCGCTAGGTCACACCTTGCACCTAAGCTTGTTAATTGTTTTTGCGCAATAATCTGATTTATTTTATTATCTTCAACAACTAAAACATTTACCCCCTCGTAATTTGATTTTTGTAATTCACTTTTAGTCTTTTTATTTTTTTCAATAGGTTGTATAGCTTGAGGTAATTCTAACGTTACCGTAAATATGCTACCTTTTCCTTCTTCGCTGGTTAATTTTATATCTCCCCCCATGAGGGTACATAATTGTTTAACAATGGATAAGCCTAACCCTGTGCCTCCATACTTTCTTGTAATGGCGCTTTCTGCTTGAACAAAAGCATTAAATATATGCTGTTGTTGGTCTTCAATAATACCTATACCGGTATCTTTAACAGATAACGTTAATATCCGGGTATTATCTTCCGTATTTTGACAGTCACCACTGACAGTGATCACTCCTTGTAGCGTAAATTTAACAGCATTATTCAGTAAATTTATCAGTATTTGTTTAAATCTAAATTCATCTCCTGCTACCCATAAGTCAAAATTATTAGAAAATTCGTTGTTAATTGAAATCGACTTTTCAGTGGCTTTTACCTTGAGCATTTCAATCACCAATGACGTTTCTATTGCGGGGTTAAAAGCGTTACTTTCAAGATTTAATTCACCTGCTTGAATTTTAGATAAATCTAAAACATCGTTAACAATATCAAGCAATATATTTGACGAGTGGTTGATTTTAGATAAATAATCGATGGCCGTTTCATCTTTTGTTTCACATTGAGCTATTTCGGTGAAACCAATAATGGCGTTTAAAGGTGTTCTATATTCATGACTAATATTGGCTAAGAATAAATTTTTAGCGGTGTTTGCTTTAACCAGTTCATCATTACTTTTGATTAATTTAGCCGTCTTTTCTTTCACTTTTTTTCTAAGAGAGTAATTAAAAGTAACAATAAAAAATACAAACATGACACAAATAATACCTATGGTACAAACTACTAGCATAATGATAAGACTTGTCCAGTCTATAATGCCTTGCTCAAACTTTTCAGTACTTGAAAATGAGAGTTGACCTTTTTTATCGAATATATCTACCTCAACATTGTGATTAAATAACCTGTCTTTCTCGTAAGCTGGATGGGTAAAAACATTACCTTTGCCATAACTTAATTGATAAGTAAAATGACTTGCGGAAATTTTTTTATATACGTCCGCAAGTAAAAGGTCTAATTCAAAAACGGCTTCAACTAAACCTTTTAATGACATTGTGAGTGTTTGCGTATTTTTTTTATAAATTGGATAGTAGACAACAACGCCGGTAAATTTATTTTGTTGCTGTACTAAGGACAATAAAGGAGTAACAACATGAACTTTAAGGTTAATTGCTTTGTTTACACTTTCTCTAACGGAAGGATGAGTCGATACATCTAAGCCTACTGCCGATTTATTTTCTACTAAAGGTTCAACAAAGGTAATAGGAAGATAATAACTTTGCTTAGGCGATGGTTGAAAGCCTTGGTCGGTTAATTTTTTGATGTAATGAGGAGTAAAGCCATCTTCTAATAGTGCTAATTCAAATGATTTTCTGTTTTTATCCGTAATCAATGGCACCCAAGCTAATGCTCTTACGTTAATGTTTAATTTATCGATTGTATTGGTAAAGGATTTAAACCCTGACCGTGTAACATTTTCGTTTGATTGAAATAGCCCGTCTAAAGCCGTTAAATGATGTTTTATGCTAGTTTGAATAACATTAATATGTGCTACAAATAACTGAGTGGTATTAATAAATTGCTGCTCTTTTTCCATATGTTTATTGTGACTTGATAAAATAAATATGAAACTGATCACACTTAAGACCACAAGACTGGTTAAAATAGCAGCTGTTGAATGTTTCGCTTTTTTTACATAAATATTTTCACCAATAAATAAAATGACTGGTGTCAAAAATATAATACTTATGAAGTCGCCAATCCATTTTGATGCCCAGATGTAATAGAGTACTTCATCATGGATATCTAGCGATATCCATAACGTTATGGCAAGTATCGAACTAGTAATAAATGCCGATAATGGGCCAGTTAATAATAAAAACTTGATAATTTCACTGGGAATATGAGTTTTAAGAGGGAGAGCTAAATAACGTAAAACTAAGTGTTTACTTATTACAAACTGTAAGACACTCACCGTAGCTAAAATACCTATTAAATAGGTTGGAAGAGAGTGTGTTATATTTTGTTGGTAAATGGTTAACAACGAGGATAACAATGAGCCTATTAATATCGTACGCCCATATAATAGATATAAACCAAGCATTACACCTGATACTGGCCAAATCAAGCTAGCAAAGCCAAATGGGATCGTAAACAGAGCGCCAAATTTAACTAAAGAGAAATGTATACAAAAAGCGATGACTACTAATACTATTTTTTTCAAACCAAGTAGCTCATATAACTGCCCTGAATAAATTGAATGACCTTTGTTAATCTCGGTAACCGAAGATCAGAACTTTAAATAAAATAAATTGTTTCTAATCATTGATAATAGTGAATGCATAGTAGCTTTTTGACTGATAGAAACGGAAAAAATATAAACAGTACAAACTAACTTGATAACGTTTAATAAATAAAGTTTCTAACAAATATAAATTCATTAAAGTCAGGTGATTAAAAGTAATTTTAATCACCTGACTTTCTTATACTAAATAAATTATAGTTAAGGATGATATTTTAGCTATTTAAAATTCATAATGGTTTAAATAACAACAGCCTTGCTGGATTTTATTCACCTAGTTTTTCTTATGAAAATAATACGCGTAAATAATTTAGCTTATACCAATTGAATTAAAGTAGTGTTCTATTATAAGCGAAAGTAAATGTTCAAGAGCAAGGCACTTGAGTGAGTAATAACGTGCTATTGGGATTGAAAGCAACGCAGATATTGGATATTTAGACCGCCTTACAATGATCGATTCATTATTTTAATTAGTATTAAATATACCCTAATGACCGACTTCAATATGCTAACTTTATTAAGTAGCCCTGAACTGAGTTTCTAGATGCGCTATAATTCCCCGTCATCGTCTAGCCGAGTTCAAACCATCAACTATAAAGAAAATAAAGAAATAAATCAGATACTCCCTGCTGTAACGGTATCAAATATAGAGGGGTGTCGTTCTATAGCGCATACACAACTTAAGATTGCTACTTTTAACTTGTTTAACTATCTTGAACCACCTAATGCTTTTTATGAATTTGAACGTATTTATAGTGCTGAACAATGGCAAAAAAAACAACGTTGGGTTGCCCAGTATTTACGTGAATATCAGCCTGATATTATTGGTTTTCAAGAAGTTTTTAGTACTGAATCGTTAAAAGAACTCGTTGCAACGCAGGGCTATGAATATTTTTCGGTGGTTGACCAACCGCAAATAATTGATGATTTTATTTATAAAAAGCCTGTTGTAGCCATCGCATCTCGTTATCCTATTGTTGACACCACAGCGGTAAAACCAAACGCTGCACTAGCCCAAACATTAGGTTTAACTAAAGATTTTTCTTTCAGTAGAAAAGTATTAAGAGCTACGGTTGAAATACCTCATATAGGTAACTGTGATTGTTATGTTGTGCACTTTAAATCTAAACGCTCAATGATTGAACTTGATGATAAACATCTTTCGCCTGAAAAAACAATTATTGAAAGTCTAAAAGCCCAAGTAGCTGGTGGCTGGGGCTCAACCATTCAGCGTGGTAGTGAAGCGACGTTATTAATGATTAGCATGCTTGAACGACGTGAAGTTACTGGTCATCCTATGGTATTAATGGGGGACTTTAATAACAGCTTAAATGACGGCGTTTTGAGTCATTTACTCACAAACACCTTGCGCTTTGTCTCACGTATTGACTGTGATGCCTATCTTGCTAAGTATTGTTTAAAGGACTCCTGGGATTTATTTCAAATGGCATTAGCTAATGAAAATAATGAAACCAATGAAGAAAATGGCGTTAATGACACTGATGGCTCTCATCTAGAAATAAATAAAGAGCTAAATAAAGAGTTAAAAGCAGCGCGTACTCCAACACATTACTTTGGCGGTGGCGGCTCTGTACTTGATTACATTTTATTGTCATCTGAATTTGATGCCAGTTATCACGACAGTCTTTATCAAGTCAGCGCCTATGATACTTACGATCGCCATTTAATTAATCCTATATTCGAACGTGACGGCGAAAGCACAGATCATGGCATAGTGTTAGTGACATTTACCTTAAGATCATAAAAGTTAATATCACTAATTTATTACTTTTATCGTCACGAGTATTTATCAATAATGATTTTATAAACAACCTTAACTTTGGAAAATAAGTGTTTGATGTTTAGGTACAATCACTTACTTGCCAAAGTTAAACAGAACTGACAGCAAACTTGAAGTAATACCATTGAATTAAAGAAGTCAGTAATTGGTATAAGCATATTTATCGAAAGTTACATAGATGGTTACATAGATGGTTACATAGATGGTTACAGGTTGTTGTTTAATCAAAATTTGAAACAGTAGATACTATGCTTTAACTTAGTTAATCTGCTTAGTACGTGGAAATAACATAAGAATATATTATTATTTATTTTTTAGGTTTCCACACTAAACCACCAAAAACAGTACTTAATTTAGCCATCAAGCCATCGCGTTTTTTTACATCAAGCCAAATGTTTTTATACTCAATAAAGTTAATTTTTAATGGATTGTATGTATTAATATTTATAGTTAAACCAAATGTGACATCTTCTTCTTCTTTCTGGAAGGTACCAAATAATTTGTCCCAAATAAGTAAAATACCAGCAAAATTTTTGTCTAAATATTGTCGATTGGAGCCATGATGTACACGATGCACCGACGGAGTATTGAAAACTTTATCTAACCAGCCAAGCTTGTTTATACTTTTTGTGTGGATCCATGTTTGATATTCCACGATAAATATTAGGCAAATAATAGTTTGAAGTGGGTTAAAGCCGATGAATATCATCGGCAGTAAAAATATCCATTCAAATAGACCTTCGACGATACTAAGTCTTAAAGCTATTGATAGATTGTACTCTTTGGAAGAGTGATGCACGCTATGACTTGCCCACAAAATCCGATGTTTATGCTCAGTTCTATGCATCCAATAATAACTTAAGTCTGCAGCTAATAATCCCAAGCCCCAACTCCACCACGTATTTGGAATTTCATAAGGTACAAAAGAAGCCGCATAGAATAGCGCGCCAAGACTTATAGCACTATAAAGTAATTTTTCCATTAACTGACCTAATAAGAAGATTATAATATTAGCACCAGTATCCTGCCATAGCCTTTTTTTAGAACTCAACAGATCAACAACAATTTCAATTAATACCAAAGATAAGTTAAATATAAAAAATATTGCGACTAAATCAAATGCTTCCGACGTTATGAATAGCATATCAATTTCTTCTAAAAACAGGGTGATTTGTTGTTCCATTGACGTATCTACTTGCTAGCTTAGGTTGATTTATATGTTATGAAATGTGATATTCACAGTCAGTAAGCCTCTGTAAGCCTAAGTAACCTTGACAATATTCAAGTACTCCAAAAGTTACTATGGTAAGTACCTGTTAAATCATCATCTATGAATAACAACCGTTCTTCGTCTTCCTGCCTAGGCTCGAAACCTGCCATCGTTAACGATTGATTAACTTATTGAAATAGGTATTAACCTGTTAGCCACTCTTTTATTTTTAGGTGATAAACACTCAAAACGAAAAAACTTCGCTTAGCTCTTTAAAAATCACTATTACCTGGTACTTGATAGCTGATAATATTTGCTCAATTAAATACGTTTGACAAATTTAAATAAAACCATAAGACATTTTATATGAATAATAAAAAAACAATCATTACTAGCCTTATTTTAATAATCGCGCTGAGCGCTTGTTCTGGAAGTGATCCCGCAATAAAAAAAATAGACAGTTTAATTGCAAAACAAGCATTGGATAAAACAGATCCCGCATGGAAAACTACGTTAAGCAAACCGCCATTGCTAAGTTTTACACAAGGAAAAGACTATTTTTGGGAGCTGCAAACAAACCAAGGTGATCTCACCATCAAGTTATTAACCGATTCAGCACCTATGCATGTTTCTAGTACAATTTACTTAACTAAGCTGGGTTACTATGACAATTTAACGTTTCATCGTGTTATTCCAGGTTTTATGGCACAGGGTGGTGACCCTCTAGGCAATGGTACTGGCAACCCTGGTTATACATATGATGGCGAGTTTGATGCAAAGATAAGTCATAGCGAACCTGGCATGTTAAGCATGGCAAATTCAGGTCCAGGTACTGACGGCAGTCAATTTTTCATCACCTTTATAGCTACACCATTTTTAGATGGTAAACATACTGTTTTTGGTAAAGTAGTCTCAGATTTAGCAGATAGCTTAACTAAAATTGAATCGTTAGGCAGCAGAAGTGGTGTAACCACAGAAGCCGTTCAAATCATTAAAGCATCAATCCGTGTAGACAACAAAAAATAAATATATTTATACCATTAAGTTTGTGAGCTTGTTGTACGCAGGAAAAATATTATAGGGCAAGGCGCTCTCAATCCTCATCGCTAGCGATGAGGATTGAGAGCGCCGTAGACATGAAAAGTTTTAACCCATACAGCTTGTATCGATAATAATTTAAGCAGGCATAAAGACAATCATTAAGAAAAATACTTGAGTGGTAAAGTGAGACTCAACATTTCTTTGTTGACGCGATCAAAGTGATTAACAATTTTAATAAAAGAAGGACTAAAAATAGAGAAAAAACCAGCGAGATGAATTATATCGTTAGGAACATAATTCAGCACCACTGGTTTTAAACCTCGGTAGCTTGCAGCCGAGATAAATAATGATTTCTAGTTAATTAACCATATGAGTATAAAAGGATTCTGGTAATTCAAAATCACCTGACGCTGAAACAATCAGATTGTTTTCAAATGTCACTTTAAAATGTTTTTTTGTATCTAAATCTGAACTACGACCCGATTTTAATCGATAAACATAATTCCAAGTATCATTGTCAAAGGCATCAAGTACAACGGGGCTACCTAAAATAAACTTTACTTGCTCTTTACTCATCGCTATTTGTAATTTATCAATATCTTTCTGTTCTAGATAATTTCCCTGCGGGATATCTAGTCGAAAAACCCAACTTGAGCATGCAGAAAATGATAGTGCTAGAACTATGGTAATTATGCGAAACAACATGTAAAAATATCTTCCTGTAAAGTGTGAGCGGTGATAATACCCAAGCTAGGCTTTATATACAAAATTATTTTTGTTTTGTCACCTTTATGGTTTTAATAAACTTACTAGATTAACATTTAACTCGCTAATAATTCTTGAGCATTTGCCAAACTATTATCTGTAATTCTATCGCCAGCTAATAAACGTGCAATTTCTTGGATGCGTCCTTGGCTAGAAAGTTCCGTAACAGTTGTTTCTGTGCATTCACCATCAGTTAATTTAGCAACAATTAGCTGCTGATGTCCCTTGCAGGCTACTTGTGGTAGATGGGTAACACAAATAACTTGCGTATTTTTAGCCAGAGTCTGCAGTTTTGAACCTACCATAGCAGCCGTAGGACCGCTAATGCCAACGTCAACTTCATCAAATATAAGCGTAGGCGTCACAACTTTATCCGCAAGGATAACCTGCATAGCTAAACTTATACGAGAAAGTTCACCACCTGAAGCCACTTTATTCATTGCCTCTAAAGGCTGCCCTGGGTTAATGCTAACCAAAAAATTAACATCATCAGTGCCATGTACTGATATTACCTCACTATTAACTTGTATTAATTGTGCGGCAAATTTACCGTTAGGCATATTAAGTTCTTGCATGCTGATACTGATCAACTTGCCTAATGTCTTTGCTGCTTTTTGTCTTGATTTTGAAAGAACGTGTGCTGCTTGTACATAGGCTTGTTTAGCTTGTTCTATTTCATCGATAACGCAAAGCAACCTACTTTCATCTGAACTGATGCCGGTCAATTCAGATGACAATTGTGCATGAAATTCAACAAGATTTTCTGGTCTTACTTGATGTTTCTTTGCCAGTTTGATTGCTTGAGAATATCGATCTTCAATAGCTGCATAGCTTTGCGGGTCTAAATCTAAGCGGTCGTAATAGTGATGTAATTCATCACTTGCATCTTCTATTTGTACTAATGACTCAGTCAATGTGGTGTAAATGTTAGTTAAATCTTTATCAATATTTTTTAAGCTAGATAAACTATCACAGCATCGTTTTAGTGAATCTATAACGTTAAAGCCTTCGTCTTCTTTTAAAATTTGTAGTGTTTGTAAGGTTTCATTTAATAAATCTTGGGCGTTACTGTAACGTTTATAATCAAGCTCAAGTGCTTCAAATTCATCTTGCTGCAATGAGAATTCATCAAGCTCAGTAACTTGATATTGAAGTAACTGTTGTTGTGCCTCTCTTTGCAATTTATTACTTTGTAATTGTGTTAATTCGTTATTAAGCTGTTTAAACTGGTGGTGATAATATTTTACATTATCAAGAAAATGTTGATGGTCAGCGTATGCATCAAGTATTTTTCGCTGTTCAGTTGCTTTGACGATAAGTTGATGATCATGCTGACCGTGGATATTAATTAATAACTGCCCCACTTCTTTTAATTGAATAAGTGGCACCTGACTACCGTTAATATACGCTTTTGATCTTCCTTCTGCTGATATAACACGGCGTAGGATGCATTCATTATCAATATTTAAGTCATGTTGTTTTAGCCATTGCTGTGCAGCCTTATTGTTTTGTACATCAAAAGTGGCAGCAAGTTCTGCTTTTTTACACTTGGGCCTAACAACATGAGTTGTTGCTCTTTCACCTAAACACAAACCCAGAGCATCAATGGCAATTGATTTACCCGCCCCTGTTTCTCCGGTAATAGTGGTCATACCCTGTTGCCAATCAATATCAAGGTTACGCACAATGGCAAAGTTTTGAATGTTCAGGTGTAAAAGCATAATTTTAGACTCAATAAGTGTACTGAAAATGTACTATATAAATACTTAACTGTTAATTTATACAGTATAACAACTCTATGCAACAACTATTTACCATAAAAACCTAACATAATGAATTTTATATAAATTTATTGATGAAGGCTTAAGTTTTGAGCTTGTTCTTACATGCGTTTGGCAAGTTCAACTCAAGTGACATACTACAGCTTCCTTCTTGATATATTTCTATTACCAGTATCTTTTGCATCATTTTGTTTACAATTAAGTTTCATTTTAGTTACATTTTTTTCGTTTTATTTTTGGTCTAAGTAGTTCCTTTGATTATATTTTGAACAGCCTCTTACTTGTATTTTGTGCAACGTTTTTAAGGCTAGGACAATTCAGACTGCTGATGCATTACTGCGTACATAAATATACAAGCTTGTACCCGAGTTTAGCCGCCTCAATTTGGAAGTTAATAACATATATGGAAAATATTCAATGGTTAAAAACAACAAACTTGCAGTAGTTACTTTATTCGCTGCATTAGTCCATTCTTCAGGTGCACTTGCTGCCCAAAGGATAAATTTAACTGAACAACATGGAATTTCGGCAATTGTTGACAGTCAACAACTTCTGACTCAACAGGGAGAGAACCAGTATACCTCCACCTATAGCAGTGAGAATATTTCTGGTAAACAACGAGTAAAGTATCAACAGTTTTTTCAAGGAATCCCTATTTTTGGTGAATCTGTGGTCGCTACAGCAAACGACCAAGGGCAATATAGTGAGCTGTCGGGCCATTATATAGCGAATATCTCAAAAGATATTAAATCAACTGTGCCTAATGTTAGCGTAGAAGTAGCAAAAAGATCTGCACTAGGTCTTAATGCTTTAAGTGTGGACTCACAACAAGTATCACAACATTCTAGTAAATTATATGTCTGGTTAACGGCTGATGAAAAAGCACACTTGGTATGGCTAATTTCATATATGCATGATGGAGTAACACCCAGTAAACCACATGTTATTGTTGATGCACATACGGGAACTGTACTTGATCATTGGGATGGGCTTAATCATGTTGAAGCGACAGGGCCAGGTGGAAATTTGCGCACTGGACGTTATCAATTTGGTCAGGGTAAACGCTACCCAGCATTTGAAGTAACGGAATCAAACGGTATTTGTCAATTAGATAGTGCCAGTGTGGTTACATACGATATGAATCATCAAACCACAGGAGGACGTGTTCATAAGTTTTCGTGCTACGAAAATAATAGCCGAGAAGTAAATGGTAGTTATTCAGCATTGAATGATGCTCACGCGTTTGGGCAAATCAGTTTTGAAATGTACGAAGACTGGTTTAACACGGCACCAATTAGTCAAAAATTGAAATTACGTGTTCATTATGGTCGTGCATATGAAGGTGCCTTTTGGGACGGTCAACAGATGACTTTTGGTGATGGCGCTACAGCGTATCATAATATGGTAGCACTCGATGTTGTGGCTCATGAAGTAAGTCACGGTTTTACGCAACAAAATTCTGATTTAGTTTATCGTAATCAATCGGGCGGGCTGAATGAATCATTTTCTGATATCGCGGCAGCTGCGGCGATTTATTATGCTGAAGGAGATTATAATTGGTTAATTGGCGACAGAATTAAAAAAAATAGTGGAGCCCGTCGCTACATGAACAACCCTATACAGGATGGCGTTTCAATAGACCACGTAAGTCAATATCGTGACGGCATGGATGTGCATCATAGCTCAGGTATTTACAATAAAGCCTTTTATTTACTTGCTACTAAGGACGATTGGAATATTAAAAAAGCTTTTGAAGTCATGGTTAAGGCTAATCGCTTATATTGGAATGCTAATGCTACTTTTGACTCAGCGGGTGCTGATGTATATAGGGCAGCAAAAGATTTGGGTTACTGTGTCGATGATATAATTGACGCACTTAGCGAGGTAGGCATTAATAATGTAGGGGGAAGAACGGGTCAATTTTGTGTCATTATAGAGCCACCACCAATTTATGCTGAATTTGATTATGCCAGTGATTTTTTATCGGTTAACTTTACCAACAAAACCTCACTCGAGTTAGGTATCGTAAGTAACTATTGGGCCTTTGGTGATGGTCGTACTTCTTCAATGGAACATCCAACCCATACCTATGCACAATCTGGTAGTTATAATGTATCGTTAACCGTAATAAATAACGCAGGCGAGACGAATAGTACAGCTAAAGTAATTACGGTGGTAAATTCCTCCGATAGTTGTGATATTGCCCTCTGGGATCCACTGGCAAATTATGAGATAGGTGTCGAGGTTAAACATAATGATACTATTTACCAATCTACATGGTGGAGCCATGGTGCAGACCCTGAGGTATTCTCAAATGTTTGGTCTAAAAAAACGACATGCCCTAGTGACCCTTATGATAAAATTCAAGCTAAGTTTAGCTATGTAAATACCGGCTGGTTAGTTAACTTTACCAGCGAATCAACCAGTGACAAAGAAATTATCGATTACGATTGGGACTTTGGCGACAACTCAGATGGCAGTTTTTTTGGTAAAACCGCAATAAGGCTATATGAGCAAGACGGTACTTATATCGTTACTTTAAAAGTTACCGATGTTGACGGCAATACCTCAAGCAGTCATCAACAGGTGAGTGTTATTTTAGGTAACCCGGCACCAGTAGCCGATTTTACTTACATCGTTGAAAATTTAACGGTTAATCTAGTTAGCTCTTCAACAGATAATGGCGAAATCGAGACGACTCAATGGCAATTTGGTGATGGAAGTATGGCATCAGGAGAAATACAAAGTCATACTTATAGTCTTGCTGGCGAGTACCTTATAACGATTAAAGTCACCGATGATCAGGGTACTAGTACCGAAAAGTCGATGCTCATTATCGTCGGGCAAGTTGACAATAATAAAGCTCCTGTTGCGAAGTTTGCTTATGCTCTGAACTTATTTCAGGTGAAATTCACCGATTTATCTACTGATGATCACGGTGTTGTGAGCTATTCATGGAATTTTGGCGATAGTAATTCTTCAGAGGAACAGCATCCAAATCATAACTATGGCGTTGCTGGAAGTTATCAAGTTCAGCTAACTGTAAATGATGAGCAAGGGCAATCAAATACTACCAGCCAAACAATAACGCTAAAGAATGATGATGTATGTAATGTCATTGCTTGGAATGCGTCAACCGTTTATTGGGGGGACGACCAAGCTTCAAAAAATGGCAATATCTATCAAGCAAAATGGTATACAAAAAATGAGGATCCTATCGATAACTCTGGTCAATGGGAAGTATGGAAATTAATGGGTAACTGTAATTAAAAATAATTAATTAGGGACTAAAAATAAAATGCTATTCATTTTAGGTGGATAGCATTTTTATGAAGTGCTGCAATTTGTTAGCATACCTATTGAATTTAATTTAACTTTTACTGAGTGGAAAGTAACTTAATAAATTAGGTATAAATATTAATCGGAAAATTTTAATAAAGCTTATTACCCCAGCTTAATTTACTTCTTAATACATTAAAGTAATCGTGATCTAATGGATGTATAAGTCGTAAGGTATTTTCACTCTTTTTAATAATAACTTCATCACCAGGCATTACCGCTAAAATAACATGGCCGTCACAACCTACTTGTAAATTTTCACAGTTATCGTTTGCCAATATTAATTTTATTTCACTATTACCGTCTACTACAATAGGTCGACTGGTTAGCGTATGTGGGAACATAGGAACAAGTGACAGTGCGTTAAGATTGGGCGTTAATATAGGGCCGCCAGCAGACATTGAGTAAGCGGTTGAACCTGTTGGTGTTGAAACAATTAAGCCATCAGATCGTTGGCTAAACATAAAACTGCCATCAATATAAACTTCAAATTCAATCATATTAGCCACTTTACCCGCATGCAAAACAGCTTCATTTACGGCACTGTTTGAGCTTTTAAGTTTACCGTGGCGATACACTTCGGCTTCAATAATAAAACGTTGTTCTGAGCGAGAATCCCCCCGTAAAATAGCTTCTAATGGCGGAATAATATCATCAGGAGGCAAATCCGTTAGAAACCCTAAATTGCCACGATTAACACCAATAACACCAATTTTATAACAAGCAAGCACACGGGCAGCACCAAGCATATAACCATCACCACCAACAACGATGGCAAGATCAGCTATTTCGCCAATTTCCGTTAAAGTGCAAATAGTCACGTTTTTAATGTCAATTGATTGTGCGACAGAAGACTCAACAACAACATGATAATTATTTTCCATAAAGTAGGAATATAATAGTTCGATGGTTGCTTTTGCACCTTCGTGGTGTGGTTTACCAATTAATCCGATGGTTTTATAGTTTTGACCCATATCTGTATTTACTGTTATTTCTTAGTGTTACCATGATTTTCGCTGGTATTATTGCCATTGTAAAGTTCACATTTTATAAATTGATTTAATATTTTTCTTGAATCATGGCAACAAGTCCCCATAATTAGCTTCATTGAATTTTTATCTACTACATTATAGTACGTTTTATCTTGGAGTTACTTTATGACTAATGAGTCAACAGAAAACAAAACAGCAGAAGAATTGGCTGCTGAAGAAATTATTAAACAAGCTGAAGAGCAAGTGGAAGTTCAGTTTGATGCTGCTGCTGAGAACATTAGCGAAGAGCTAGAAAAAATGAATGAACTTGAATTAAGCTTAGCTGCTGCACAGGCAACGGTTGCTGATCAGAAAGATTCAGTGGTCAGAGCAAAAGCAGAAGTTGATAACGTACGCCGACGTTCAGCGCAAGATGTTGAAAAAGCGCGTAAGTTTGCTTTAGAGAAATTTTCAGGTGAAATGTTAGTCTCTGTTGATAATTTAGAGCGCGCATTACAAAACGTTGACAAAGAAGATGAAAGCAATAAAAGTTTTGTTGAGGGTGTTGAATTAACGTTGCAAGGGTTAATTGCTTCTTTAGAAAAGTTTGGCGTTAAAGGTGTAGATCCTCAAGACCAACCTTTTAATCCTGAATTTCATCAAGCGATGTCTATGCAAGAAGTTGAGGGGGTTGCACCAAACACTGTTATTGCTGTTATGCAGAAAG
Organism: Alteromonadaceae bacterium; assembly: GCA_047621305.1. GTDB lineage: Bacteria > Pseudomonadota > Gammaproteobacteria > Enterobacterales > Alteromonadaceae > Colwellia_A. The sequence goes on from JBLHNB010000032.1 coordinate 46,252, forward strand.
GCTATGAGCTAAATGGTCGTTTACTTCGCCCTGCAATGGTAATGGTTTCTAAAGCGGCTCCTGTTGTTGATACAACCGCTTAACTTTAATACCCGCTATACTTATAAAAATGCCAGTCATTTATTGATTGGCATTTTTTTTTGTTTATTTTAGTCATTTAGTCATTTAGTCATTTAGTCATTTAGTCATTAGCGAATGATTAAAAAACATGTCAAATTTAAAAACGCTATATTGTCGAGTGAATCTTTAGCCAACTTCGCGGTTTAAGGGACTTTACAAGGTTTTTTTTAATAAAAAGTAAAAAATACACATTTTTTTACTTTTTTCACAAATAATAGTTGAAAAGACTTTTTCCTGCCCCCACTAACTGTTCATCGAAAGATTTAATCTTTATTTTTAACATATAAGTACTCGGAGATCCTCAAGATGGGCAAAATAATTGGTATTGACCTAGGGACAACAAACTCATGTGTTGCTGTTCTAGATGGCGGCAAAGCACGTGTTATTGAAAACGCAGAAGGCGATCGTACAACACCTTCAATCATCGCTTACACTGAAGAAGGCGAAACATTAGTAGGTCAACCTGCTAAGCGTCAATCTGTAACAAACCCAAAAAATACATTATACGCCATTAAGCGTTTAATCGGTCGTCGCTTTGAAGACGAAGAAGTTCAGCGTGATATTAAAATAATGCCATTTGGTATTGTTAAAGCTGACAACGGTGATGCTTGGGTTACAACACGTGATAAAAACGTTGCGCCACCACAAGTTTCAGCTGAAGTTTTAAAGAAAATGAAAAAAACAGCAGAAGACTTTTTAGGTGAAGCGGTAACAGAAGCAGTAATCACAGTTCCTGCTTACTTTAACGATTCACAACGTCAAGCAACTAAAGATGCTGGTCGTATTGCTGGTCTTGAAGTTAAACGTATTATCAATGAGCCAACTGCTGCTGCCCTTGCTTACGGCATGGATAAGCAAGAAGGCGATAAAGTTATTGCTGTTTACGACTTAGGTGGTGGTACTTTTGATATCTCAATTATTGAAATTGATGAAGTTGAAGGCGAGCACACGTTTGAAGTATTAGCGACTAACGGCGATACCCATTTAGGTGGTGAAGATTTCGACAACCGTTTAATCAACTACTTAGTAGCTGAATTTAAGAAAGACCAAGGCATGGATTTAACCACTGATCCACTTGCTATGCAACGTTTGAAAGAAGCAGCAGAAAAAGCGAAATGTGAGCTTTCTTCAGCGCAACAAACTGATGTAAACTTACCTTACATCACAGCTGATGGCAGCGGCCCTAAGCACATGAACATCAAAGTAACGCGTGCTAAATTAGAGTCTTTAGTTGAAGACATGGTTAAAGCCACGTTAATACCACTTGCACAAGCGCTTAAAGACGCAGACTTATCAGTAAGTGACATCAATGATGTTATCTTGGTTGGTGGTCAGTCACGTATGCCAATGGTACAAAAAGCAGTAACAGAATTCTTCGGTAAAGAACCTCGTAAAGATGTTAACCCTGATGAAGCTGTTGCAGCCGGTGCTGCTATACAAGCGGGTGTTCTTTCTGGTGATGTAACTGACGTGCTTTTATTAGACGTTACGCCATTATCATTAGGTATTGAAACAATGGGCGGCGTGATGACGAAAGTTATCGATAAAAACACCACTATCCCAACGAAACAATCTCAAACATTCTCAACAGCTGACGATAACCAAGCTGCTGTTACTGTTCATGTTGTGCAAGGTGAGCGTAAGCAAGCATCTGCAAACAAATCTTTAGGTCAATTTAACCTTGAAGGTATTGACGCAGCACCACGTGGTACGCCACAAATCGAAGTTACTTTCGATATTGATGCTGATGGTATTTTACATGTTACTGCTAAAGATAAGAACACAGGTAAAGAACAGAAGATTACGATTAAAGCTTCTTCTGGCTTATCTGATGAAGAAGTAGAGCAAATGGTACGTGACGCAGAAGCTAACGCTGATGAAGATGCTAAGTTTGAAGAATTAGTTAAAACACGTAATCAAGCTGACGGTATGGTTCACGCAACTCGCAAGCAAATTGAAGAAGCCGGCGATGATTTACCTAGCGAAGAGAAAGAAAAAATTGAAGCTGCACTTACAGAACTTGAAGACGTTCTTAAAGGTGATGATAAAGAAGCGATTGATGCTAAGTCACAAGCCGTTATCGAAGCTTCAGCTAAGTTAATGGAAATTGCTCAAGCAAAAGCTCAAGCACAAAGCGCACCTGAAGGTGGAGCTCCTGATTCAGATGGCGCAGCGCCAGCTGGCGATGATGTGGTTGATGCTGAGTTTGAAGAAGTTAAAGAAGACAAATAGTTTTAGTTAACTTACGTCCCATTTTACTTACGTAAATTAAGCGCTGGCCTAAACGTCAGCGCTTCTTACGTTAAAACCTTATGAAATGCCATTAAAAATAAGCAGGCTATTTTTAATGTCATTTTAAATCAAATTTAAATACCAGTTAAAAGAAGTCACTATGTCAAAACGCGATTATTATGAAGTGCTAGGTGTATCAAAAGATGCAGCTGAGCGTGATATCAAAAAAGCCTATAAACGTTTAGCGATGAAACTACATCCTGACCGTAATGCCGGTGATAAAGATAAAGAAGAACAATTTAAAGAAGTTAAAGAAGCCTACGAAATATTAACTGATGACCAGAAACGTGCCGCATACGACCAATACGGTCATGCCGCATTTGAACAAGGTGGCAATGGCGGTGGTGGTCATCGCGGTGGTGGCTTTGGTCAAGACTTTGGTGATATTTTTGGTGACATTTTTGGCGGCGGTCGTGGTGGTCGTCAACAACGTCAACAACAAGGTTCAGACCTTCGTTACAATCTTGATTTAACACTTGAAGAAGCCGTTAGAGGTAAAACCTTAGAAATTAAAGTACCTACCTTCGTTAGTTGTGACCCATGTGATGGCTCTGGTGCTAAAAAAGGTACTACAGCAAAAACATGTGTAACCTGTCATGGTCATGGTCAAGTGCAAATGCGCCAAGGTTTGTTTGCTGTTCAGCAAACGTGTCCTACCTGTAGTGGTAAAGGCAAAGTTATTGCTAGCCCTTGCCCTTCATGTCGTGGTCAAGGCCGTGTTGAAAAGACTAAAACCCTTTCAGTTAAAATTCCACCGGGTGTTGATACCGGCGACAGAATTCGTTTGACGGGTGAAGGTGAAGCTGGCGAACATGGTGCTCCAGCAGGCGATCTTTATGTACAAGCCAATGTACGTGATCACAAAATATTTGTTCGTGAAGAAAACAACCTTTATTGTGAAGTACCTATTAGCTTTACTACGGCTGCACTAGGTGGCGAAATTGAAGTACCTACCCTTGAAGGTAGAGTAAAGTTAAAAATACCTAAAGAAACACAAACAGGTAAAATGTTCCGTTTACGTGGTAAAGGCGTTAAGTCTGTTCGTAGCCATGCTACGGGTGATTTAATGTGTAAAGTGGTCCTTGAAACGCCGGTAAGTTTATCTGGTGACCAAGCTGATCTTTTACGTCAACTTGAACAAAAAATGGATAACAGTCAGGCTAAACATAGCCCTAAAGAAACCGGATTTTTTGATGGTGTTAAAAAGTTCTTTGACGACTTAAAAAGCTAATAAGCTACATCAGATATTTAGAGACTAAATCCCGCTTAATTGCGGGATTTTTGCTTTAGGTCGATGTTCATAAAATATCAACCTTGCGTTTTTCCTATTTCAATGGCTATAAACACACACATTTCATTCATTATCTACTATGCTGATATTAAAAATATAACGCATGAAGAATAACTATGTTAAAAGTAATGATTGTTGATGATGCAAAAATGAGCTTAAATATAGTGGTTAGCATACTTGAAAAAGAGTCTTCTTTAGATATTGATATTCACTCCTTTCTCGATAGCAATAAAGCTAAAGATAATTTTTTGAGCATTAAACCTGACTTAGTTATTACTGATATTTTTATGCCTGACGTTGATGGTTTTGAGCTTATAAAATATGTAAAATTAAACAGTGATACGCCAGTATTAGCAATTTCATCAGAAAAATTTGGCAGTGGTAGTTTAGATTCTATTTTGAAGATGGCAAAAAGTAGAGGTGCAGACTACGTTTTATCAAAAACAAGTTTAATTGAGGACTTACCTGCATTAGTTAAAAATATATTTAACTAATGCAGGTAGCCACCGTATTTTAATCAGCTCGTTTTAATAGCCTTATACCCGCTATAAGGACTATAAATAGTGACGTAAATACAGAGGTACTCCCACCACTGTTATGATAAATATGTACTTCTTCAACATAAGGACGGTCAAAATCACTGCTTTCCAGCGCTAATGCGGGTAATACGTCGTTATCATCCGAGCGATAAGTAGCAACAATGTCGTCGTACCCTACTTCGTACAAATCAATTAATACATCATAGTGTCCAGCCTTATAACCATCAAGTAACGTAGTGATCACTTCATATTCATCTTCATCAGTATTTGCGTGAATAATGAAATTATCCGTACTGTAATAATGCAGCCAATTAACGCCGTCTTTGCTTAAATATAACTCAGCGTATACTTCACTGTCATAATTACTGGTACTGCTATAAACATCAGCGTCAAAGCTAACACTAAATGTTTGGTAGTAACCATCACCATCTAAATCATCTTCAAGAAAAGTTAAGACGCTATAAATACCAAAGTCATGATCAAAGCTGCGGCTTTTGCTAAACGATTTATTCACTTGTAAGGCTTTTTCATTAATATTATTTGTTGCGGCCCTGCTTTTTCCTGTTGCTTTCCCTATGATTTGGTCTGAAAGTACAGCAAGATGATTTTGCTCAATAATGGTTGTTTTCGTGACATCATCAAACGCTTTTTTAAAGCCTCCGTGTGAGACACTTGCTGCGGGTATACCTAGTTCTTCATTACTCGATGTATCACTTAATGCGTGAGCAGCCGTTGTTAATAAATATAGGGATAATAAGCCCGTTAAGAGCATACTTCGACGTGATGCGCTAACTTGCTTTCTTTTATATGAAGAAACAGATAGGTTGTTAGATGATGGATACAAAGAAATTGTCATTTATAAAGTCCTCAATTACATGCTTGATGCTATTAAACGACAGGTAAAGTGAACGTAAGCTGAACAATATAACCATACTTATTTTATACACTCACTACTTATTTTTATAAACTCACGCCTATCTTTATACACTTTATAATACCAATTGAATTAAAGTAGTGATCTATTATAAGCGAGGGTAAATGTTCAATAGCAAGGCGCTTGAATGAGTAATAGCGTGCTATTGGGATTGAAAGCAACGCAGGTATTGGATATGTAGACCGCC
>JBLHNB010000033.1:0-51422 GCA_047621305.1 Alteromonadaceae bacterium
GATCTATTATAAGCGAGAGTAAATGTTCAAGAGCAAGGCGCTTGAGTGAGTAATAGCGTGCTATTGGGATTGAAAGCAACGCAGATATTGGATATTTAGACCGTCTTAGAATGTCGATTCATTATTTCAATTGGTATTCTATGCCTCCTAATGAAACAGAGTTTAAGGTGGGTGGTAAGCCATATGATCTCTTTGGTAAAGAGAGAAACCCTATTTTTAGGGTTTCAGGCTGCGGTTTTTTTTTATGATTAATCAACCTGCAGTATAGGGTTAGTTATGAAAATATAACTTATTAAATCATACGCTTAATTGTGCTATATAAAATTTATACAATAATCGTATCAAAAACTAGCCATAATTATTTGATCTGTGTCATACTAAATTGATGTATTGACAGCGCTGTCAAGGTTGTGTTTTGTACATAGATATCAACGGGTGTACCTAGTTTTTTTATAAATTTAAATGAGTTTATTCGTTGAATTGAAGTAAAAAATAATATTAAAAATCGAAAATTACAAAGTCTGAAATTACAAAGTCTATTGAGTAATATAATAATGAATAAGAAACTTTTAGTGATGTTAATCGGAGCTAGCTCCGTTTTATTGGCTTGTGAACAAGCTCAACAAAATGTGCAATCAACTACTGAAAAAACGATGCAGCAAGTCATTCTGCATCAAGCTGTTCAGGCTGATGTCGATAACATCGCCGCTAATTTGGATATTAAATATCAAGTTGTGACTAATATTCCATCACAAAAATGTGATAAAAACATAGAGAATGGTTTGTGTTTTGAAGTAAAACTGAGTTTTACTGCTAAAAAAGACATCCAAGCAAAAGACTGGAATATTCACTTTAGCCAAATTTTACCTGCACAATCTTTTGATAGTAAAGAATTTGCTATTGAGCATGTCAATGGCGACTTACATAAGTTGTCACTAAATGAGCACTATAAAGGTTTTAAACAAGGTGAAACTAAAACGTTAGTTTTCCGTTCAGTGTTTTGGTCACTGTCTGAATGGGACGCCATGCCTAACTACATCGTTAGTGCAAATAATAGTGAGGCAAAAGTTATTGAAAGCACACGTCCGCAAATTGATGCGGCAACAGGTTTAGAAACGCTACCTTATGTTGTGCCTTTTACTGATTATGAAAAACAATTTAAGCGTACTGCGGCGGACTCAACCCAGTGGCTTAACAGTGAACTGTTATTTACGCGTAATCAAAAATTAGGCACTAAAACACTGGATGTGAAAAACGTTATTATTCCGACGCCTAAATCTGTTACTTATGATCAAAACAATACTGAATTAGATGTAGCTGCGGGACTTAAGGTTAATTTTGGTAATGTTGAGCCCAGTCTGGTTGCCGTTGCATTAAAACGCTTAGCCGACTTTGGTCTAAAAAGTAGTGAGCAAGGAATTGCACTCAACTTAAGCGTTGTTAAAAATAATGATAAGCCTATTGGCAGTTATCAATTAACAATCACTAGTGCTGCAATATCAGTACAAGGCGTCGATGCTAATGGCGTGTTTAATGGTTTACAATCGTTAGCAAGTTTAGTCACGTTAGGCTCAAGTAAGTTACCTTTATTAACCGCCATTGATGAACCCCATTTTGCCTTTCGCGGTTTATTAATCGACGTTGCGCGTAATTTTCATAGCAAAACCTTTATTTTAAATATGCTTGAGCAAATGGCAGCCTATAAACTCAATAAATTACATTTACACTTGGGTGATGACGAAGGCTGGCGACTTGAAATTCCTAGCCTGCCAGAACTAACCGAGCTAGGTTCTAAACGTTGTTTTGATATGAATGATGGGCAATGTTTAGTTTCACAACTTGGTGCTGGAGTTGATAATACCTCCGAGGTCAATGGTTTTTATACAGTCGCAGATTATCAAGAAATTTTAAAAGCGGCAACGGCGAGACATATTCAGGTTATCCCATCACTAGATATGCCGGGTCATTCTCGAGCGGCAATAAAAGCCATGGCTGCGCGCAGTAAAAAGTACTCTATTGCAGAGCAAGGTGACAAAGCACAGCAATTTAATTTGTATGATAAAGACGATCCAACTGTGTATTCCTCGGTTCAGTATTACAACGACAACACCATTAATGTTTGCTTAGAATCATCTTACGCTTTTGTTACTGAAGTGATGACTCAAGTGAAACAAATTCATGCCGATGCTGGGCAACCTCTAACCCGTTACCACATTGGTGCTGATGAAACAGCAGGCGCATGGATAGAATCCCAAGCATGTAAAGAATTTATCGCTAATAACGATAAAGGCGTGAAAGAAATGAGCGAACTTGGCGCGTACTTTATTGAACGTGTTGCGGGTATTTTATCTGATTTAAACATAGAAACGGCAGGTTGGAGTGATGGTTTAGAACATACCCGTAAAGAAAATATGCCTGCTATTGTGCAATCAAATGCTTGGGATGCTTTATTTTGGAATGGTCAAAACAAAGTACACCAATTAGCCAATCGTGACTGGCAAGTTGTTATTTCGAGCCCAGATGTTTTATATTTTGACTTCCCGTATGAAGCTGACCCTAAAGAACCTGGTTATTATTGGGCGTCGCGCCACACCAATACTGAAAAAGTATTCCAATTTATGCCTGACAATTTACCTGTGCATGCTGAGTTTTGGTTAGACAGAGAAGATAATGCTTATACAACAGATGATACAAAAACGCCACTTGATGCTAATCGTAAATTTTTAGGTATTCAAGGGCAATTGTGGAGTGAAAATACCCGCAACGACAATATGGCTGAATATAAAGTATTTCCACGTTTATATGCATTAGCTGAAAGGTCATGGCATTTGGCTGATTGGGCAGTACCTTATAATTATCAAGGAGCTAAGTATGGTAAAGAGACAAATGCTTTTAGCGCTGATTTGCGAGAAAAACGTGATCTGAGTTGGCAGCTATTTGCAAATGCCTTAGGTCAAAAAGAGCTAAGAAAGCTTGAGAAATTTGATATCGGTTATCGTTTACCTACTGTTGGCGGGGTTATCAAGAATGGACTATTACATGCCAATATTGCTTTTCCCGGTATTGTTATTGAATACCAAGATAATAGTGGTCAGTGGGTAACCTATAAAGAACCTAACAAAGTTTTGGGTGATGTTTCGATCCGAAGTCGCAGCTATGACGGACAAAGAACGGGGCGAATCACTAAGATTAGGCAGAGTAAATAATATTATTTACTCTGGTACTATTAACTTTTTGTAGTGCAACCAGTGCGTTATAAATAAGCAAAACCAAATTTACCAAAAAAAAATTGTTTTCTTAAAAAAACAAATGACAACGCTGTCATTTGTGGTTAAGATAAAAACAAGTAAGATTTGAGGATTGCAAGCTGATCGCAAATTGAATTAAAGAAAACATGAGGTCGGCATGCTGAGTAGCAGTGACAAGAATAAAAAATACTTTTTAGGTATCGATGGTGGTGGTAGTAAATGTAAAGCCATTATCACGTCAGAAGATAATCAAATTTTAGGTACTGGTATTTCCGGGCCAGCAAACCCCGGTCATGGTTACGAACAAGCCATTAACTCGATAACTGAATCAGCTCTTTTAGCTTTAAAAGATGCAGGGCTTGAAGATATAACCTTATCTGAAGTTATTGCAGGGGTCGGATTAGCAGGGGTTAACTTACCTGTTTTATTTGAGAAAATGTCTAATTGGCAACATCCATTTAAACGTATGTTTTTAACAACGGACTTACTTATTGCTTGTTTAGGTGCACATCAAGGTGAAGACGGTGCTGTGATGATTACGGGAACAGGCTCTTGTGGATTTTCATATGTCGACGGTCACCCGTTTATTGTCGGTGCTCATGGTTTTCCGCATGGCGATAAAGGCAGTGGTGCATGGTTTGGTCTTCAAGCGGCCAAACAAGTTTTACTCTCATTAGATGGTCTCATCCCTAGCTCATCAATGAATGAAAAAGTACTGAGTTTACTGGGGGCGACTAGTGGTGTGGAATTAGTTGAGGCTATCGCTGGTAAGCCTGCTGCTTTTTATGCAGGTATGGCTAATTTAGTCTTTGATTGTGCTGAACAAGGTGATGAACTAGCCACATCGATTGTTGTTGAAGGCTCAGAATACATCAATAATGTCGCACGCCAATTGTGGCGAAAAAATCCCCCGCGTATGTCGATGATCGGTGGTTTAACCCCAAGGCTTAAACCTTGGTTAGCCAAAGAAATACAAGATCAACTCCAAGAACCATTCAATCCACCAGAAGTCGGTTCCGTACTTTTTGCGCAACAGCAACTGACATTAGTGTAATTTAAAATTTTAAGATGATAAATAAAGGTTAAAACATGACACAAACAATTATGGAACAAGAGGCAAAACAAGCACCTGTTGTGATTAAAAATCAGTTAATAGAAAATAAAAGCTTAGCTGAATCTATTGGTGCTCGCTTACGCGATCTTAACCCTAGAATGGTGATGATTATTGGTCGTGGTTCATCGGATCATGCCGGTGTCTTTGGCAAATATCTTATTGAAATTGAAGCGGGTGTGCCAACGTTTGCAGCAGCACCTTCAGTGTCTAGTGTTTATGGTAAGCAACTCAAACTTGAACAAGCGTTAGTGATCGTTATTTCACAATCAGGACGCAGCCCTGACATCTTAGCACAAGCCAAAATGGCCAAAGCAGCAGGCGCATTTTGTATCGCACTGGTTAACGATGAAACGTCACCGTTAAAAGATATTGTTGATGAAGTATTACCCCTTAGAGCCGGTGCGGAAATTTCAGTTGCGGCGACCAAGAGTTACTTAGCAACATTATCGGCATTATTACAATTAACGGCTTATTGGACAGAAAACCAAGCGCTTATAACAGCATTAGATACTTTACCTGCGGCGCTACAAACGATTATTGATTCAGAGCCACAGTTAACGTCGAAATCAATCGAAGGCGTTAAAAATATGGTGATTTTAGGTCGTGGCTTAGGTTACGCAATTACCAAAGAAATGGCGCTGAAACTTAAAGAAGTAAGCAGTATTCATGCTGAAGCGTTTAGTAGTGCTGAGTTTTTACATGGTCCAGTGACACTTGTTGAACAAGGCTTAGCTATTTTGAACTGTGAAGTTAATGATGAAAGTGCAGTATCACATCAAGAGCAAATTCAAGAAATGAAGGACCGTGGCGCCGATTTAGTACATTTACGTCAAACTGACTTAACTGTTCATCCTCGTTTAGCACCACTGGTTGTTTTACAGCGTTTTTATCTTGATGTTGCAGAAGTTGCGGTGACTCGTGGTTTTAATCCTGATGAACCTAAAGGCCTTAAAAAGGTCACACGGACTTTATAATGAAAGAACTTCGCCTTCACGCCCAACGACTATTTGATGGGCAGAACTACAGTGATGATCAAGTATTAACTATTGCTGATGGTAAAATTGTTGCCATTGACTCTGATACTTCACGTTGTGATGTTTTTGCTGAGGGCTTAGTTGTTCCAGGTTATATAGATTTACAAGTTAATGGTGGTGGTGGAAAGCTATTTAATGTCTCTCCCACATTAGAGGGTTTAAAAACCATCATCGCCGCTCATTCTCAGTTTGGCACGACCGGTATGTTGCCAACACTGATCACCGACAAGGTTGAAGTAATGGTTGCTGCAGCTGATGCTATGGCACAAGCGATTGCTGAGAATGTTCCCGGTATCTTAGGTATTCATTTTGAAGGACCACATCTTTCTTTCGTTAAAAAAGGTACACATCCAGCAGCGTATATTCGTCCTATTTCAAATGAAGAGTGGCAAGTACTGGAACGTAAAGATATAGGTCAAATTTTAGTTACTTTAGCGCCTGAAGTTGTCAATATGTCGGACATAGAGCGTATGGTCTCTTTGGGAATTAAAGTATGTTTGGGTCATACTAATGCTGATTATCAAACTGCACAAGCAGCTATGGATGCAGGGGCTGATGGCTTTACACACCTATTTAATGCGATGTCACCGATACAAGGTCGAGAGCCCGGAGTAACAGGCTGTGCATTACTTAACGATCAGGCGTCATGCGGTATCATTATTGATGGTCATCATGTTGATTATGCAACGATTAAGTTAGCATTAAAAACAAAACCTAAAGGCACTATATTTTTAGTATCTGATGCGATGTCAACGATAGGCACTGATGAAACTGAATTTTCATTTTTTGACCGCACTGTGTATTTAAAAGATGGCAGATTAACCTCTACTACAGGAGAGCTAGCTGGAGCGGCTCTTGAAATGTCAACGGCGGTGGAAAATGCGCATCTAGGCGTTAATCTACCTTTGGATGAAGCCATTAGAATGGCAAGCCAATATCCCGCAAATTATATTAATCAGTCAGATATTCGTGGTGGATTAGCTGTCGGTTATCAGGCAGACTTTGTGGTGCTTAATGAACAGCTCAAAGTACAGTCTACATGGATTGCAGGACAAAAAGTTTATCAAAAAATAAAATTATAATAAAACACTCTAATTAGTTGAACAAAAGCAAGTTTTGGTTGTGTTGAGTTTACACTAAATTGGGCCATTAATAGGAAGCATTATGAGTACAACAGTTATGACAAATGATATGACAAATAGCCAAAGTAATTTGGGGCCACTTGCAATTATAGGTGCGCTATTTTTTATTTTTGGTTTTGTTACTTGGCAAAATGGAGCATTAGTTCCTTATTTACAAATAGTTTGCCAACTGACAGATACCGAAGCTTTATTAGTTGCAGTAACCTTTTATTTTGCTTTTACGGTAATGGCATTACCTTCAGCTTATATATTAGAAAGAATTGGTTATAAAAATGGTATGGCTGTTGGCTTACTTGTTTTAGTTGTCGGTTTTTTAACTTATATACCAGCTGCAGGTAGTCAAGAATTTACATTGTTTTTGTTTGCACAATTTATAATTGGTACTGGAATAACCTTACTACAAACTGCCGCTAATCCTTATGTAGTGAAAGTTGGCCCAAGTGAAAGCGCCGCGGTTCGTATTATGTTTATGGGACTGATGAATAAAGGCGCAGGCGTAATTGCACCGATTGCTTTTACTGCTGTAGTTTTAGGTGATCTGACGGGAATTACTGCCGTAAGTGTTGGTGCTATGGTTGAACCAGAAAAAGCAGAAATGATCACGCGTTTATCTGATGGTTTAGTGAACCCTTATATTGGTATGGCAATCGTTTTTCTCATCTTAGCTGCGTTATTGAAAAAATCATCTTTACCTGAATTAGCAAATGTTAATGATCACGAAGCCGATTTGGACAGCGGGAATGGTAAAAGTAAAACATCTATCATGCATTTCCCAAGTTTAATCTTAGGTGCGTTAACTATTTTTGTTTATGTAGGTACTGAAGTTATTGCTGGTGATACTATTGGTTTATTTGCGTCCAATCTAGGTGTTGCAAATGCTACATCACTAACATCATATACTATGGCATTTATGCTAATTGGTTATACCTTAGGTATTTTGCTAATTCCTCGTTTTATTAATCAAGAGAAAGCGTTAATTGCCTCAGCCATATCAGGGTTGATTTTCTCAATATTCATCGTTTTTAGTGATACTGGTAGTTATGCAGTTTCTGAGTTGTTATGGGGCTGGGCTGGTATTCCTACTTTGCCTGATACTATTACGTTTATCGCGTTATTAGGTCTATCCAATGCATTAGTTTGGCCAGCTGTATGGCCTTTGGCATTAGAAGGATTAGGTAAGTTCACTTCTAAAGGGTCTGCATTACTTATTATGGGAATATCGGGCGGGGCTTTGTTGCCACTTATCTATGGTATGTTGTCAGAGTCTATTGATGGTCAATCTGCTTACTGGATGGTCGTGCCTATTTATGCATTCATACTATTTTATGCTGTTAAAGGGCATAAAATGAAGAGCTGGAAATAAACGTATAGCTTTATTAATTAAGTGAATGTAAATATTTATCCGTCAGGATATCCGTTCTCACTTGTTGAGGGTGCGTTAAACGATCTTATTTGATCGACCCTGAGTCTATACTCAGGGTTTTTTTTGTTAAAAAAATAGTAAATATCATAAGTCATTGTTATATTAAATAGAGTTACTGATATCGGTCCTACAATGACATCGTTGTCATATTTGATTTACAAATCATCATCTATATGTACAAAATAACGCCTGTTTTAGGTTTTTTCTTAGATAAATAACAGGTATGATGCGCTTCTAAAAATCACGTTAACAAAAATAAGCATCTTAGCTTATCTCTCTTTTATAGCTGATTTTAGAACTTGTCATTGTTTGTGGTATTTTTAGTATTAAAAATAAATAAAACGAGGAAAGACTATGGATAACATACAGCGCCGTACCGTTACAGTTATTTACTATAGAGAAGGCTCTCTCGAATTAGTACATGAGATACTCGATTTTGATGAAAATACCAATGGACGTGTGATCATTCCTGAGTCATATAAAGAACATAAATCGATTATTGCTGTGTGTAATGGTGAAGTTGATATTCTAAATAAAATGGGTGATAGGATCTTACCAGTAGATTCTATCGCTTAATATATCAGTTAAAACCTGATAGAACTTTTCTAATATCTTGCTAAAATAGTCGAAGCATTACTATTTAATAATAATGCTTCATGTTTCTAAGTACTCCTCCATAAATACTAGCTCTCTATAACGCACTAAAGCTGTTTTTTAGTGCGGTAAAATAAACATCAATCTAATCTAGCCTAAGGTGTTTTGGTACCTTCTAGCTGCTTGTCACTATAACTTGGTTTTTGATGTTTGCCAGCTGCGGCATCAGCCAATTCTTTTGGCATGTAATTTTCATCATGTTTTGCTAAAACTTCACTTGCTTCAATAAACTCGCCATCAACAAGCATGCCATTGGCGACTATACCTTGTCCCTCACGAAATAAGTCGGGTAGAATACCGTCATACCTTACTGTGATCATCGGATCTGATTCATTAAAGGTGATCGGCATTTTCATGTCGGATAACTTAAAATTAACTTTTAAACTACTCTCGTCTCTGTGCACACTACCAGGAACAACCAAACCACCAATACGTAGTCGTTGACCATTAATCGGTTTAATACCTGTGTCTTCTTTACCGAGGTAAATTTCTGACGGTTTATAAAAAAGATCGATGTTTTGACTTAAAGCGTAAAGTACAAAACCGGTAACTAGGCTTAAACCGATAATGATTGCGCTGACAATGGTTAAACGTTTTTTACGACGTGGATTCATGAGCCTTCCTCTGAAGATGTAATAGTATTTTTTTCATTTTGCAATCGTGCTGCTTGGCGCAATTTACGTTCACGTTTTTGGCGTTGTGCGATTTTATTTATGGTTTTTTGATGATTAGCTTTACTGGAAAGGACTAAAATCACCAGAAAAAAAGCACTAACGCCATAAGAAAGCCAAACATAAAACGCATATCCGCCCATATGTAAAAAAGCATTGATACTGTCAAATTGCATGATTAACCCTCTACTTCTTTAACAAGTTCTCGAACCCAAGGGCGCATACTGTTACGTGCTAAAATTTCAGTTCGAAAACGAATACAAATGATAGTTGCCACTAATAAAGCAAAACCTATAAAACAAATAAAAAACGGCCAAAACATATCCATAGTCATTGAGGGTTTACCTAACTTACTGACAGTCGCTCCTTGATGTAACGTATTCCACCATTCAACTGAATATTTAATGATGGGGATATTAATAACACCGACTAGGGTTAATATCGCAGCCGCTTTTCCTGCCAGTGTTTTGTCTTCAAAAGCATTGTGTAAAGCAATAACACCTAAATATAAAAATAATAGAATAAGCTCAGAGGTCAAACGAGCGTCCCAAATCCACCAAGTACCCCACATAGGTTTACCCCAAGCTGCTCCTGTAATTAGGGCAATTGACGTGAATACAGCACCAACAGGTGCCATAGCGGCAGCAGACGCATCAGCTAGTCTTAATTGCCATACTAAACTGCACAGAGCGGCTATTGCCATACCAACATAGATACCCATTGATAGAGAAGCAGCAGGCACGTGTATATAAAAAATTCGAAAGGTATCGCCTTGTTGATAATCGGCTGGAGCAAAAGCGAGTGCCCAAACAATACCTATAGATAGCAATATCGCTGCTAGATAAGCGAACCAAGGTAAAATTTTACCCGTAAAGTGATAGGTAACTTCGGGCTTAGCGTAAGGATGTAACCATTTCCACATTGTTGATATAACACCTGTAAGTTAGTTAGTTAGTGCTTACCTTTAGTGCTGAAGCTACAGCAAAAGGAGCTAATGTCAGTGAAGCAAAAAATAGTGCTGCGATTATAGCAAGTTGTCCGCTAAAGGGTAAATTCATTGCTGCGGTATCAATAGCGCTAGTCGCGAAAATAAGTACGGGAATATATAAGGGTAATACTAATAAACTTAATAATACGCCGCCTTTTTTAATGCCGACCGTAAGCGCTACACCTATTGCCCCCATTAAACTTAATATCGGTGTGCCAAGCAATAGGGTTAACATTAAGGCACCATAACTATTTTCATTTAAATGAAGAAGTACCGCTAGTAGTGGCGCAATAAATATGAGCGGCAAACCGGTTAATAACCAATGGGCAACTATTTTTGCTAGGACTAAAATAAATACGGGGTGAGGGCTTAGTAACATTTGTTCTAAAGAGCCGTCATCATGATCGGATTTAAATAACCTATCTAATGATAACAGCGTAGCAAGTAATGCCGCTACCCAGATAATACCGGGCGCTATCCGTGACAATGTTGATGATTCAGGACCTATACCTAAAGGAAATAAGGTCACGACAATCACAAAAAATAGTAGTGGATTGATAATGTCATCGCGATGTCGAAAGGCGATAGTGATGTCGCGTTTTAGTATCAGCATAAACGCTGCACGATAAGACAAATTGTTCTTTATGGCTAACAGACCTAACTGATTAGTAGAGGTTAGGGGATCATTATTCATCATTATTCTCAATAAAAACGATATGCTAAGGTGACTTTCTTTAATAGGCTTTTAGGTATACCAAGATCCTGATGGGTAGTGAGTATGACGCAGCCACCACGCTTTGCATGATCAATAAAAAGTTGCTCTAATTTTTTTACGCCTAATTTATCTATTGCCGTGAAGGGTTCATCAAGGATCCAGATGGGGGCGTTGCTCTGCCATAATTTAGCTAGGGCTATTCGACGATGCTGACCTGCACTTAAATGTGAGGCAAGAGCATCTTCAAAACCTAATAAATTGACTTCTTGTAATGTTTTTTCTGCGCTGTTGGTATTTAGTCCATGCATGGATAAATTAAATTCTAGATTCTCTTGTGCGGTCATTTCGCCTTTAACGCCCGCTAAATGTCCAAGATAAAGGAGGTTTTGATAAAAAGCATCTCTCGTTGAGGTTATTGAACTCCCTTGGAAATTTACATGACCATCATAGGGCATTGACAAGCCAGCGAGTATCCTCAGTAAACTGGTTTTACCGACACCATTTGGACCTTCAATTTGTACAATATCACCGGCATGCACTGCTAAATCTAACGATTCAAATAATATACGCTCTTCACGGATACAGGTTAAACCGTTGGCACTTATCAATACTTGGGGAGGAAGGGCTTCGGGCATATTTAACGATGGAACCTATATTTAATGGATGATGTGTTGTGGTATATGCAGGTATACCTGTAACTATTCAAAGTGTACTGCCAAAGCTTATTTTGATTGTTACGGGTATATAATAGCTTAACTTTGTTACACAATAATTGATTTAGATCGCACAAATTGTTGAGCCTTATCATACTATATACGCATGATCATTCAAACTGCTCGTTTTTATAAGTCTAAAGCTTTCATCTACTACGTTGCTTTCAATCCCAATAGCTCGCTATTGCTCAATCAAGCGCCTTGTACCTAAAAATTTTAGCCATTTTAAAACTCATGCATTTTTAATGGTCACGGCTATATCAGCTGATAAAGGCTAGTTATTAGAGAGTATAGAATTACTAATAATGAATCTCTTCAGCATTGATCAAATTATAACGATGCGAAATGGCAGTACTTAATGCTAGAATAACGGCAATTTTTTGTTGTCTGTTTATAACGCGCAACGAATTGTACAAATATATGGGTTAATGCTAATTAAACTTATTTAACTGTGAGCTTAATATTTACTCTGCAGTCGTCAGAGGTATTAATTGAAACGTTTTATTTTACCAACAAGGTAAGAGTGGAGAATTAAATGATACCTGAGTTAGGGCACTTTGCTCTTATTATTGCTTTTGCTTTTGCAATTTGTCTAAGTATTGTGCCTTTAATCGGCATAATCAGTAATCATCAAAAACTAATTACTTATGCTAAGCCATTAACTTTTGGCATGTTTTCATTTACGACCATCAGTATAATAATTTTGGCCTATAGCTTTGTTACTGATGATTTTTCAGTGAAATATGTGGCTAGTCATTCAAATACCCACTTGCCTTATTATTTTAAAATGAGTGCGGTGTGGGGAGGTCATGAAGGCTCTTTATTATTATGGGTTTTTTCCTTAACGGCATGGACAGCAGCAGTCGCTAAATATAGTAAAGGCATTGAAGATGCTTTTATTGCTAGAGTACTTGCTGTCTTAGGCATGATAACCGTTGGTTTTATTGCTTTTACCGTTTTAACGTCTAATCCCTTTGAACGTTTATGGCCAAATGTCCCCCTTGAAGGTCGTGATTTAAACCCACTGTTACAAGATGTCTTATTTTTGATCCATCCGCCGTTATTATATATGGGCTATGTTGGTTTTGCCGTGGCTTATGCTTTTGCTGTTGCTGCGCTAATGTGCGGCAAACTCGATGCTGCTTGGGCGCGTTGGGCAAGACCTTGGACGGTTGGTGCTTGGATTTTTCTGACTATAGGTATTTCACTGGGTAGTTGGTGGGCATACTACGAATTAGGTTGGGGTGGATGGTGGTTCTGGGATCCTGTAGAAAATGCATCTTTTATGCCGTGGTTAATCGGTACGGCACTTATTCATTCGTTAGCCGTCACCGAGAAACGTGGTGCCTTTAGAAATTGGACCGTATTGCTTGCTATTTTCGCTTTCAGTTTAAGCTTATTAGGTACGTTTATCGTGCGTTCAGGCATTATTACCTCAGTACACTCATTTGCTGCTGATCCTAGCCGTGGCATGTTTATTTTATATCTGCTCGCCATTGCTGTTGGTGGCTCGTTAACATTATTTGCGGTTAGGGCATCTAATGTTGCTAGCTTTAGCCGCTTTGCCTTGTACTCAAGAGAAACGGCGTTATTAATTTGTAATATTATTTTAGTTATTGCTTGTATTACAGTGCTCTTAGGTACTTTGTATCCGTTATTAGTGGATGCGATGGGTTTAGGGAAAATGTCAGTAGGTCCTCCTTATTTTAATGCGGTTTTTGTGCCCATTATGAGTTTATTATTTGTGGTGATGGGGATTGGTCCTTTAATCCGCTGGAAAAAAGCTAAAAAAGGCGAACTACGTAAGCAATTACTTTCACCATCGGCTCTGAGTGTCGTTATCGGACTCTCTTTTCCTTTTGTTTATGGAGGGGAGTTTAATGCCTGGGTCGCAATGGGTATTACGTTAGCTTGCTGGGTGCAACTTGTCGTTTTAAAAGAACTCTTAAATCAAACAAAATTAGCCAATGGGTTACGTAGTATTTCGCGTATAACCTTAAGTCAGTTGGGAATGACCCTTGCTCATAGTGGTATTGCGTTAACTATTGTTGGTGTAACAATAGTCTCTATGTATGAAACGGAAACCAATGTGAAAATGCACGTAGGTGAAAGTGTTAATGTTGCGGGCGTGGATATTCGTTTTGACGGTGTTAAACAAGTTCAAGGGCCAAATTATAGTGCGGACCAAGGACAATTTACCTTATCAAAAAATGGTGATTTTGTTAATTTGCTACAACCCGAAAGACGAACTTACCTAGTGCAAACCATGGGTATGACCGAAGCCGCTATGGATGCGGGTTTATTTAGAGACGTTTATATCGCCCTAGGTGATCCCTTATCAGATAATGCTTGGGCAATACGGGTACATTTTAAACCTTTTGTACGCTGGATTTGGCTAGGAACACTGTTTATGGCTTTTGGTGGCGGTTGTTCTGTGATGGATAAGCGTTATCGTCGTAAAAAAGAAAAGGTGACGCAAAGTAAAGTGGCAGCATCAGCTAAAGATAATGAAATGATGATTGAAACGCCAATGCCTCAATCAATAAGTAAGCAATCATGAATAAACTTATTCGTTTTCTCCCGTTAGTCTTATTTATTGCTTTAGGTATCGTGTTATTTCGTGGCTTGTCATTAAATCCTACTGAATTACCTTCAGCGCTCATTGGACAGTCTTTTCCTGAGTTTTCATTAACGACGGTGAAAAATGCTGATCATACGGTAACTAAGGCTGATTTAAAAAGTGGTATTAGACTGGTAAATGTTTGGGGTACATGGTGCCCTTCTTGTCGGAGTGAGCACTCGTATTTACTTGAGCTTTCTAAAAGTAAACGTTTTACATTATATGGTCTAAATTATGATGATGAACGAGGGTTAGCGCAACAGTGGCTAACTCGTTTAGGTGACCCATATCAATTTTCAGCGTTTGATGAACAAGGTAAATTAAGTGTTAACTTAGGCGTTTACGCAGCACCGGAAACATTTGTTGTTGATGATTTAGGTATCATCCGTAAACGCTTTGCGGGTCCCCTTGATGTACGTACATGGCGTCGTGAGTTTGAACCACTTATCCTTCAAATAGAAAATGAACGCAAGCAAAGAGGGCGTCAGTGATGTTTAATAAAATATTTTTAGGTGCGTTGTTATTTGTACTGCTTTTATGTAACTCAGCAGCTTATGCCAGCCCCGTTGATACCTATGAATTTAATGATGAGGTGACCAAAATACGCTTTAACGCATTAACTAAAGAATTGCGTTGTCCTAAATGTCAAAATCAAAATTTGGCAGATTCAAATTCACCTATTGCTGCTGATTTACGCCGAGAGGTTTACGAATTACTGCAACAGGGGAAAGCTGATATTGAAATTGTCGATTTTATGGTAAAGCGTTACGGTGACTTTGTTTTATATCGGCCAAGGGTTAACAGTCTTACGTATATTTTGTGGTTTGCCCCAGGGTTGTTGTTGTTAATTGGTGTGATTGTCGTTGTTGTTATTTTGCGAAGAAAACCTGTAGCCCAAACTGAACAGGTATTAAATGCGGAACAGAAGAACCAACTCGATAATATTTTAAAAGATAAAGAATAGATATGTTAGAACTTATTATATTAATTGTTGCCTTTGTTTTACTCATTTTAGTTATTGTTTGGCTTCCTGTTTTACGACAAAGTCATAAAGTTGAGATCGTTGATAATACTCAACGTGACGATACTAATATTCATTTGTATCATGAACATAAAAGAGAAATTGAAAAAGACTTTGCTCAAAGTAATATTGACGATGAAAATTACCAATATTTACTGTCAGAACTAGACAAAAGTTTATTGCAAGATATCGAAGCTAATAAAATAGCGTCAGCTAAAGAAAATATCGTTGATAAACCGATATCTATGTTATGGCCAGCGACACTCAGTTTGTTTATTATTATTTTTAGCTTTGCAATTTACAGTAAAAGTGGTGCTTATCAACAACTCAGTCAACCACTCCAGACGGCGCAGGCGGCTATCAGTGCTGAGCAACAAGCCATGCAGCAAACTAAGTCATTATTGTTATTAACGGCGCAAGAACCCGATAATTCAGAGGCTTGGTACAGTTTAGGTCAATCATACATAAGTATGGGAGAGTATCAGCAAGCGTTAAATGCGTATGATCAAGTGATACGTATTGAAGGTAATACTGCGGATCTATTTGGCGCAAAAGCACAGGCAAATTATTATAAAAATAATCAAAAAATTGATGCGGTAGTACAGGAACTTATTGATAAAGCCTTAGCGATTGACCCTGCAGATCCATCAACAAATATTTTGATCGGTATGCATAGCTTTATCATTGAAAATTATGAAAAAGCAATTAAACACTGGCAGTTGGTGGTAGATACGGGTCGAAATAATGTTAACTCTCAAGCGTTAATTGAAGCCATTACTGAAGCAAAACAAAGACAGTCAGGTGTAGTGAGTAGTCAAGCGCCAACGGTTGATGATACGCAAGGGCCGCAATTAGAAGTGAACATTCAGTTAAGTGCTGAATTACAGGCTAAGCTGGCATTAGGCGACGATAAAGTTGTGTTTGTATATGCGATAGCTGCAGATCCTGAAAAAGGGCGGATGCCACTTGCGGCAGTGAAAATGAATATTAGTGATTTACCTACGAGTATTGTACTTAATGATTCGCGTGCAATGACCCCACAGGCTAAGTTGAGCGATGTCACTAATGTGCATGTATATGCTATTGTTTCTGCTAGCGGTGGTGCGGGTATAAAGCCGGGCGACTATAAAGCTGAATTGCTTGACGTTGATGTTAAATCACTTGAACCTTTAAGTTTACTCATTAATGACATAGTAAAATAAATGCTGTTGGTTATTATCAAAAGCCAATATTAATTGTGTAGTTAGGCGTACTTAATCATTAAAATACGCCTGATTTTATCTGCTTCTGCTTCTGCTTTAGTCTTATGTCACTACTTGAACGCGTTTATCTAATAGCAATTGAATTAAAGTCGTGAACAATTATAAGCGAGGGTAAATATTTAATAACAAGGCGCTTGAATGAGCAATAGTGGGCTATTGGGATTGAAAGCAACGCAGGTATAGAATATTTATAACGCCTTAGAATGATCGATTCATTATTTCAATGGGTATAACCTTAAGCACATTAGAATGAATGCCCACTGGCAATTAATAAACGTCTTTAAAAATGAGGGGGAATGCTAGGAGGTATTTGTTGAATTTTAGGTAATAAAAAAGGTGAGTTAGAAAAATCTGCTCACCTTCTTTTGAATCTGTTATGCTAAAATTATTTCATTAATACTAAAGAAATAAAATTACTGTGCGATAACGTTTTCAGCTTCAGGACCTTTTTGGCCTTGTTTAACTGTAAAAGTTACTGCTTGGCCGTCTACTAATGTACGGAAACCGTCACCAGAGATTGCACTGAAGTGAACAAAAACGTCAGGACCGTTTTCTTGCTCGATGAAACCAAATCCTTTAGATTCGTTAAAAAATTTTACTTTACCAGTTACTGTATCAGACATACTTGCATTTCTCGCAGGTCAAAAATTAAAAATATAACCAAAATGGTTACAATAAATACGGAGTAAATGCTCTTTATTAAGCTGCTAATAAAGAAAGTTTCTACTAACACAATACTAAAGCGTCTAGGTAAATTAACTTAATCGTAAAATTAAGATAATTGATCCCTCTCCCGAAACGCAAACACTCAACGCGACAGCATAATATCATATTAGTTCAGAGTATTCATTTTTTTTTACAATAAAAAAGCCAGCTAAATAGCTGGCTTAGTACTTATCTGTAGTTATTTGTACATTTTACTAAGTTTATTGACTAAAAAAGTGCTTCACTTAGTCTTATGACTTAGTTGCTAAAGCGACTCAATTTGTACTTTTTGTTCGAGCATTTTAGCAAGCGCTGATTCAGCTTCCGCTAACTTTGCTTTTTCTTTATTTATGACGGCTTCAGGTGCTTTACCAACGAATTTTTCGTTGCTTAGTTTACCGCGTGTTCGCTCGGCATCACTAGTTAACTTAGCTATTGCCTTATTTAAACGGGCAATTTCTGCATCTTTATCAATTAAACCCGCCATTGGGATCAGTACGGATAATTCGCCAACAACGGCTGAAGCTGATAGAGGAGCCTTATCATCAGCAACTAAAGTATCAATACTTTCCAGCTTAGCTAAAGCACTTAAAAATTGATGGTTTTCATTTAAACGACGTTGATCTTCAGCATTAACATTTTTCAATAACACCGGTAGTAATTTCGCTGGAGATATATCCATTTCACCCCGTATGTTACGTATAGCCACAATGAATTGTTTAACCCATTCTAAATCATCAATCGCTTGTTGATCGTATTGGCTTTGATCAAATTGTGGGAAACTCTGTACCATGATGCTGTCACCATGTTTACTGCCATGCTCTTTTATAAAGTTAGTCAGTGGCACTACGCGTTGCCAAATGGTTTCGGTAATGTATGGCATTATCGGGTGCATTAAACGTAATAGCCCTTCAAGTACATTAACAAGTGTATGGCGAGTTGCCCGTTGTTGAGCTTCATTACCTTGCCCATTTTGGCTAGGAGCAAATACAGGTTTGGTTAATTCTAAATACCAATCGCAGAATTGATTCCAGGTAAACTCATATAAAGCTTGTGATGCTAAATCGAAACGGAAGGTATCAAATGCCTCATGTACGGTTTTAACGGTTTGTTGAAACTGACCTAATATCCAACGGTCGGCGAGAGAAAATTCCATTTCACCGCCCGCTGCACCACAATCATGCTCTTCAGTATTCATTAATACATAACGACTAGCGTTCCATAATTTATTGGTAAAATTACGATAACCTTCAAGACGTTTCATATCCCAACTGATATCTCGACCTGTAGTAGCAACTGACGTTAAGGTAAATCGTAAAGCGTCGGTACCATGTGCTTCAATGCCGTTAGGAAATTCTTTTTTGGTTAATTTATCAATTTTTGCAGCCATTTTAGGTTGCATCATATTGCCAGTACGCTTTGCTAATAATGCTTCTAAAGAAATACCGTCAATCATGTCCAAAGGATCAATAACGTTGCCTTTAGATTTACTCATTTTATCGCCATTTTCATCGCGAATAAGCCCTGTCATGTAAATCTTTTTAAAGGGGACTTGAGGCTTGCCACTTTCATCTTTATTGAAATGCATGGTCATCATGATCATGCGAGCAACCCAGAAGAAAATAATATCAAAACCCGTCACTAACACATCAGTAGGGTGAAAGTTTTTTAAATCTTCTGTTTCTTTAGGCCAACCCAGTGTTGAGAATGTCCATAATGCGGAAGAAAACCAGGTATCTAATACATCATCATCTTGTTTTAATTTAACGTCAGCAGCAAGAGTATGTTTAGCGCGAACTTCATCTTCATCACGGCCCACATAAACATTACCATTTTCATCATACCAAGCTGGAATGCGGTGTCCCCACCAAAGCTGGCGAGAAATACACCAGTCTTTTATATCGCGCATCCAAGCAAAATATAGATTTTCATATTGTTTGGGTACAAATTCTATTTGCCCATCTTTAACTGCATCAACGGCAGGTCCAGCAAGTCTTTCAACACGTACATACCATTGGTCGGTCAAAAGGGGCTCAATGATAACACCTGAACGATCGCCGTATGGCGCTACTAAATCATGATCTTTTACTTCAACTAATAGCCCTAGCTCGTCAAATTTAGCGACAATAGCTTTACGAGCAACAAAACGATCAAGTCCTGCAAATTCACTTGGTAAGCTTGGATCATAAGCATCGCTAGGTTCGCCATTAGTACTATAAACTTCAGCGGTCGCTAAAATAGCAGCATTTTTATCTAATATATTGATTAAAGGCAGGTCGTGACGTTTACCGACTTCATTATCATTAAAATCGTGGGCGGGGGTGATTTTTACACAGCCAGTGCCCTTGTCCATATCAGCATGATCGTCACCCACAATAGGAATTAAACGATTAACCAAGGGTAATAATACATGTTTGCCAATAAGATGTTGATAACGCTCATCTTCAGGATTAACGGCAATGCCGGTATCGCCTAACATCGTTTCTGGACGCGTTGTAGCAACAACAATGTAGTCTTTGCCTTCTGCTGTTTTTGCACCATCAGCTAAAGGATAGCGTAAGTGCCACATATGGCCTTTCTTATCTTTATTTTCAACTTCTAAGTCGGAAATAGCCGTATGAAACTTTGGATCCCAATTAACTAATCGTTTGCCACGGTAAATAAGGTCATCTTCAAATAAACGCACAAAGACTTCTTGCACCGCTTCTGACATGCCTTCATCCATGGTGAAACGCTCGCGACTCCAATCAATAGAGTTGCCTAAACGGCGCATTTGTTTACCGATAGTGCCGCCAGATTCTTCTTTCCATTGCCAAACTTTATCGATAAAAGCCTCACGACCGTAGTCATGGCGAGTTTTGTCTTCTTCAGCAGCTATTTTTCGCTCAACTACCATTTGCGTAGCAATACCGGCATGGTCGCAACCTGATTGCCACAAGGTATTTTTACCTTGCATACGCTGATAGCGGATCAATGTATCCATGATGGTCTGCTGAAACGCATGACCCATATGTAAACTGCCGGTAACATTGGGTGGCGGTATAGCTATACAATAACCTTCCCCTTCACCAGTTGGACTAAAATAACCTTGTTCTTCCCAGCTTTTGTAGAGGGATTGTTCTATGTCAGAGGGGGTAAATGTTTTTTCCATCAGATTTTCCGTCAGAAGATTTTATTAATGTAATAGGGTGATTAGACTGTTGTACTTTTTGTCGTAACTTGAGGGACTGCTTGATTATCAACGCCAAACCCCCATTGTCGGCAAGTACGAAATCTTTCTCGTGCTTGCTGTTTAAGTATTTCATCAGTGGGTACAAAGTCGATAATGGTTGAAAATTGGCTAGCAAAGTTGGGCACTGTACTGGTCAAATTAATTAAAACAGGTCGACGGTTTGTTGGCATTTGCCAGCTAATTTCTACCGCAGCACCGTTTCTTGGTCCTTCACCGGTAAGATTGTGAGGAACAAAAGAGTCTGGTTCAAAAGCCCATAACATTTCATCAATATCATGAGCCTCTTGTTGATTTTCAGTATAAATAAATACTCTTTGGTTATTACGATAAAACTTAGCTGCTTGATGACAAGCGTGCAAGCAAACAGGATAAAAGGGTGAGCTTTTATCCGTTGTTGTTTGAGGCTGCTCATCATCGTTGAGCAAGTAAAACATCACCTGTGTTTGCATTATAAATTTTACCGCTATGTTAGCTAATTGGCGTTATTCGCCTTGCTCTGCACCTGAGCGGTTCAATAAAAACTGAGTCAACATACTTACCGGACGACCTGTTGAACCTTTATCTTTTCCGCCACTACGCCAAGCTGTACCAGCAATGTCTAAATGTGCCCAATGGTATTTTTTGGTGAAACGAGACAAGAAACATGCTGCTGTAATTGTTCCTGCAGCGCGCCCACCTAAATTAGTAAAGTCGGCAAATGGGCTTTCAAGTTGCTCTTGATACTCGTCCCAAAGAGGCATACGCCAAGCTCTATCGCCACTTTGCTCTGACGCATTTAGTAATTCATGCGCAAGTGGATTATGGTTACTTAGTAAGCCTGTTGCATGTTTACCTAATGCCACAACACAAGCACCAGTTAATGTAGCCACATCGATAACGGTATCGGGTTCAAAACGTTCAACATAGGTTAAAGCATCACATAATACGAGTCGGCCCTCAGCGTCGGTATTTAATACTTCAACTGTTTGTCCCGACATCGTTGTTAAAATGTCGCCAGGACGATAAGCATTGCCACCGGGCATATTTTCACAACCGGCTAATACCCCAATAACATTAATCGGTAAATCAAGCTCAGCAAGTGAATGCATAGCACCTAATACGCTGGCAGCACCACCCATATCGTATTTCATTTCGTCCATGGCTTCGCCTGGCTTAATTGATATACCACCGCTGTCAAACGTTACCCCTTTGCCTACTAATACAATTGGGTTTGAATCATCACCAGCGCCATTGTATTTGATAACACTCATCATTGATTCATTGACTGAACCTCGGCCTACGGCAAGATAGGAACCCATGCCGAGTTGTTCCATTTCATTTTCATCAACGATATGAGTCGTGACTTTATCGTAGTCATTTTCGAGAATTTTTGCTTGGTCGGCTAAATAAGCTGGATTACAAATGTTAGGCGGCATGTTGCCGACATTTTTACAGGTGCTAATACCTTCAGAAACAGCTAAACCATGATTAATTGCGCGTTCACCCAGAGGTAGTTCACGACGAGTTGGCACGTTAAAAACAATTTTCCTCAACGGACGACGTGCTTCTTCTTTACGTGTTTTAAGGCTATTAAAGCTGTATAAACAGTCTTGCGTTGCTTCAATCGCTTGACGAACCTTCCAATAAGTATCGCGACCTTTAACATGTAATTCAGATAGAAAACAAACGGCTTCCATAGAGCCTGTTTCATTTAATGTACTGATGGTTTTACTTATAATTTGGCGATATTGACGTTCGTCTAATTCCCTTTCTTTACCACAACCGACCAATAATACACGTTCACTAAGGATATTTGGCACTTGATGTAGTAATAACATCTGCCCTGACTTACCTTCTAGGTCTCCGCGACGAAGTAAGTTACTAATGTAACCTTCACTAATTTCGTCTAGTTGCTCAGCTATTGCTGAAAGTCGACGTGGTTCAAATACCCCAACAACAATACATGCACTACGTTGCTTTTCTGGGCTGCCACTTTTAACACTGAACTCCATGAGATCTCCTAAATAAATCAATAAAAGCACTTATATTGTAAAAAAATGTGCTTTAACTTGCTTAAATCTACAATTAATAGATAAGCTTACTTTTAAATCTATTCAGCTAAAGGCTATAATAATCGCTGGATTGACCAGACTTCACTCTAAAGCGAATAATATTTTATATATGAAAACAACCAGTTTACTTAAAAATAGAGCAATTGTCAGAAAAAAACTAAGTTTTTGTAGGATATCTTTATGATTATTTTTCGTTACTTAGTTAAAGAAGTAGCCAAAGCCGAATTTGCCGTTTTCATTATCTTAATGGCTGTTTTTATTAGCAACGAATTTGTGAATATACTTGGCAAAGCAACAGAAGGTGGGATCCCTGGTCAGTTAGTGATGATTTTTATCGCGCTGCGAGTTCCTGACCTGGTTAGTATGATCCTTCCTTTAAGTTTTTTTCTCGGTGTCTTACTCGCTTATGGACGTATTTATGCAGATAGTGAGATGACGATATTACATGCCTGCGGTATTAGTGAGTGGTATGTAGTGCGCGTAACGCTAACCCTTGGCGTGATTACTGCGTTAGTGACGGGCATTTTTACATTATATCTTACGCCTTTAGCAGCAGAATATGAGTATCAAGTAAAAGAGACATTAGCAGCAGACTCTGGTTTAAGTGCGTTAATGCCTGGGCGTTTTCAAAAAACCGGTAATGAAAAAGCGGTGGTCTTTATTCATAATAAAAATCGAGTCGATGGCTCTTTAGAAAAGGTATTTGTTGCACAATTACCTAAAAATCACGATGACCAGCAAAGCATTATAAATACGAGTTTGGTATATGCAGCTAAAGGAGAAATTGTAGAAGAAGATAGCGGGTTACAACGTTTAATTCTCTCCAACGGCATACGTTATAAAAATGACATAAAAAATAATGAATTTAGAGAAGTCGCTTTCAGTAAGTATTATATTCAAATCGAAGATCAAAAAATTGAACATAAAAGGCGAAAACTACGAGCAATACCGACCAATCAACTCTTTGACAATGATAGTCCCAATAATCACGCTGAAATTCACTGGCGTATCGCTTTTCCTTTAGTTTGTTTAATTGTTACTTTTATTGCCGTTCCCCTAAGTGTGGTTAATCCTCGACAAGGAAAGTTCGCTAAAATGCTACCTGCGTTGATTTTATTTCTCAGCTACTTCTTGATGTTAACAGCACTGCGTTCAGGTATTGAAAGTGGCGCAATGCCAAGTTTAATTGGTTTATGGCCCGTACATTTATCTGCGTTAATCTTAGGGGGGATCTTATTAAGTAAAGATCGTCCGCAAGGAAAGCGATTATTAGCGACATTATTGGGCTTTCGTCGCTCTGAGGGTGTGAAATAATGCGTATTCTTGATATTTATATCGGTAAGGTTATTGCGTCAACCACATTTATAACGCTCGCGGTATTTGTCAGTTTAAGTAGCGTTATTAAGTTTGTAGAACAATTGAATTTGGTTGGCCGAGGCAATTATGATATTTCTCATGTTGCATTATTTGTATTGTATGCCGTGCCACGTGATGTTGAAATATTCTTCCCAATGTCGACGTTAATCGGTGGCTTAATTGGTATTGGCATGATGGCAAGTAATAGTGAACTCATTGTTATGCAGTCGGCAGGTTTATCGCGCTTAGATATCATCAAGTCAGTTATGAAAACCGCGGCAATCATGATTTTAGTGAGTATGGCTATTGGTGAATGGTTGGCACCCCAAGGCGAAGCAGCTTCACGACAAATAAGAGCGCAGGCGCTTTCTGGTGGTAGTTTCGTCTCTTCTAAAAATGGTCTGTGGGCTAAAGACGGTGATTATTTTGTGCACATTGCTGAAGTACAAGCGAAGGGAACCTTAAAAGACATTCAAATATATCGCTTCAACGAACAACTCAAATTAGACAGCTGGATATCGGCAGAAAGTGCACTTTATAATGAAGATCATTGGCGTTTACTCAATGTCATTGAAACAACCGTGAATGCAGAAAGTGTTATCTCTGAGAAAATTGATGAAAAGGTATGGCAGTCGTCATTAACACCTAATAAATTAAGTGTTATTACACCTGAGTCTTTATCATTGAGCGGATTATCTGAATACTTAGAATATTTAGCTGATAATGACCAAGATACGAGTCGGTATTTATTGGCCTTTTGGCGTAAAATTGTACAACCCTTTACTGTTGCTGTGATGTTGTTTGTTGCTTTATCTTTTATTTTTGGACCGCTTAGAAGTGTATCTATGGGCGCGCGAATTATGATGGGTGTTGCAACGGGGATACTTTTTCATCTTAGCAATCAGGTGATGGGGTCGATGAGTTTAGTTTATCAATTACATCCGTTCATGGGCGCTATTATGCCCAGTGTATTATTTGTTAGCATGGCATTTTATTTTATGAATAAACGACCTAGCTAACGTATGACAGGCCGTATTTATAAGATGCTTATTCGTTAATAATAAATAACTTAAAGGCGGCCTTTATTGACCGCTAATGTTAATAATACCACTTCAGTATTTGTAACCCTATCTTGTAAACTAAGTTTATTTTTACGGTCAAAAATAACGGTTATATTACCAATGCCCATTAAGGTTGGAATTAATCTTTTAATGGCGGTAGATATTGATATAAATGAACCATCACGGTTTTGAACTCGTAAACGCCATGCTTTCATCCCAATTGTTTGACCACTCTTAGACCAAAACCAAACAAAGAAAAACGAAACCCAACCCAGCTTCCACATCTCATTAGGCCACTTTAACCATGGCGTATTAGAAATAGTGTCAGAAAAGTGCTGGTAACCTTGCATATCAAACATGCCAAAATAATAGCAGCAATACATAAATAGAAATGACAACGCGCCCGCAGTCATATAAACAGCAAAAGCAATAAGTACATCGTAGATCCACGAAGCGAAACGACGTCGAAAGCCAGCGCGAGGGAATGTTTCAATACTAGGGGAGTTCATACCATACACCAATAAAAAATTTGGAGTAGTCTAGCAAAGCTATGTACGAAAGTATAAGCGCAAATTTTTTGTGACTATTTTAATCACTGTAATATATGAGTAAAACCCCCTGTTAAACTTAAATGTGCGGCTTAAATGTTTGAGTCGTTGGTTTTTATAAATTTCCATAAATATTAGATGGTTGCAGATAATTAATGTTTTTATAACTAATAAGATAGTGTTTGTTTTGTTTTTTTTAACTAGGGAATAAAGGATGTAGTTATCAACTAAAATGATGAATTAAAGGTGATTTTTTGTATGAATTCATCAGGGGTCTGCAATTGTATTTTTGATCGTCATAAATTATAAATAAAGTAGCTACAAAGACAAATGAGCTGAAAATGGCTAATTATTCAACATACAAACACTGGAATGATAAAAACTATTGCCAAGAGCGTTTAATTTCGTATAATGCCTGCCACTTCAAAGATGTTTCAACATATTTGAAGTCTGTGTAGCGCCGGTGTGGTGAAATTGGTATACACGACGGATTCAAAAAACAACATGTCTTTACGTAACCTTTTGAATTTATTTGTTAATGTTGCTCATTTTTACTTGCAAAGGCTTGCAAAGAATACCGACGGATATAATCGTTGTTTAGTAAGAAAGTTAGACGGTAATAGTTTACAAAGAAATCAGTTTTTGAAACGAGAAATGAATTCTTTGCAAATTGCAAAATAGGCTATAAGCCTTTGCCGGTGTGGTGAAATTGGTATACACGACGGATTCAAAATCCGTTGTCGAAAGACGTGGCGGTTCGAGTCCGCCCACCGGTACCATAATTAGATAAGCCCAGCTCTTAATTGAGTTGGGTTTTTTTATGCGTATTTAATTGTTATATGTGAAAATTTACTTAGTGTAGCAATCACATAAATATCCATTAATTAATAATATATTTCTCTTGAAATATACACTCACGGATAAGAGAATAGATTCATAATAATACGGAAATTAAAAATGAATTATAACTATTCTGATCTTTCTCCAACGCAGTTTGAGCACCTAGTCATTCATTTATGCTATGAACTTTTTGGTATGGGCGCTGAAACATTTTCGGATGGTCCTGATGGTGGTCGGGATTCTAGATTTGAAGGTTTATCCCAAATGTATCCATCTACCAATCGACCTTGGGACGGATTGACTGTTATCCAAGCAAAGCACACCATCAGTTACAATAGTAAGTTTAATGATCCTGACTTTTTCAGCCTCACATCTCAAACATCGACGATTGTATCTGAAGTCGAAAAGATTAAAAGGCTAATAGATAGTGATGGCATTAATAATTACATTATATTTTCAAATAGAAAACTACCAGCAGGCGTTAATGAAAAAATTAAAACTTATCTTTCTGCTGAAACAGGGTTAGCCAAAGAAAATATTGGGTTAATAGGTATGGAGACTATGGGGAATTACTTCAAGAAATTTCCTAATATTGCTAAAACTGTTGATTTAAACCCTTACGATGTTCCTTTCAATATACAACCAGACGATTTGGCAGATGTTATAATATCGATCAAAGAAGCTCTACCTGATATAAAACAGAAAAAAATAAAACCAAACCTCGACCGTACTGATTTTATTCCTAAAAATAAAATCAACAATCTAACAAGTAACTATGCAGATGCTGTCATTAAAAAACTTGGGGATTTTTATGAGATCCAAGATTTTTTATCAATGCCAGAAAACGAAGAACTTCAACAAAAATACTCTGAGACAGCAGAAGAGTTACATGCAAAAATTTGTGCATATAAGCGAGAATCGCACTCATTTGATCAAGTAATTGAAAATACAATAGAGCTAATAATTAACAGAGATAATGATTGTAGAAGAAATCGGATACTAACTAGAACTATGGTTTATTACATGTATTACAAATGTGATATCGGTGAGAACTATGTTGCTTAATCCAAACAAAAATGCAGATCCCGATTTAACTGTAATGGCTTCATCAGCATTCTTACTCAACCGATTGAAAAAAAATCAACTAGAAACAATTACAGACCTTAGGTTGCTCTTACTAGAAAATAACAAGGATTCAGTTTCTCTTTTGGAGCCATCGCTAGAGTTCCTTTTTCTTCTTGGATTAATTGAGTATCACCCTAAAAACGACTTAATAGAGTACAAAGGCTCATGAAAATCTCAAAGATTTACTCTAATAAACCTAATGTTTTTGAACCTATAGAATTCAATGAAGGATTTAACGTCATTATTGGAGAAATTCAGCTCAACAATGATAAAGATAAAGACTCTCACAATTTAGGTAAAAGTAAGTTGGCTGATCTTATCGACTTTGGTTTTTTAAAAGGCAGAAGCAATGGAACATTTTTGTTTAAGCATTTTGAACTATTTGAGGAGTTTGTTTTTTATTTTGAAATCAAGCTCAATGATGGGAAATACGTATCGATACGGCGTTCAGTATCAGAGAATACTAAAATATATATTAAACATCATGATGATAAGTACCAAGATTTCACCTCCTTATCTGATGAAGGGTGGGATTATGAAAAACTAAACTTTGCTAAAGCAAAGTTAATTTTAGATAGTATGCTGAACCTAATCTCAATTTCTCCTTGGGATTATCGCATGGCAATTAGCTATGCCCTAAGAAGCCAAGATGATTTCAATGATATTTTCCAACTAAAAAAATTTGGTCCAAAACATCTATATTGGAAGCCATATATTGGTCATGTGCTTGGATTTGATGCCGAAACTCTTAGAAAAAACTATGAATTAAAAAATAGCATAGATAAAGTCACTGAAAAATTAGTTGAATTACAAAAAGAAATTGGCTTATATCAAGGTGATGAAGAAGAAATTCTTCAGGATACGTTAACGCTGAAACGTCAAGATGCACAAATATTCCAAGATCAATTGGATTCATTTAATTTTGATGATGTAGATATAAAGACAGTAGAAGAACTTTCAGAAGACATCGATGGGGAAATAGAAGATCTTAATCGTATTAGGTATTACTTAACCACCAATTTAAAAAAGCTACGCAAAGCACAATCGAAGCAACCATCAACTTTTAATGTAACTAAAACCGAGCAACTTTTCGAAGAGGCAGGTATATTGCTTGGAGATCAAATTAAAAAATCCTACGAGCAATTAGTAGAATTCAATCGTAAAATTACAGTTGAGCGAACAGGCTTTGTTAAGCAGCAAACAAACGATTTTGAAAATCAGTTAATTGATGTATCTTCAAGACTTACGGAACTAAACAATCAAAAATCACAGCGTGTTTCTTTTTTAACTAGTACAAATGCATTTGAAAAATATAAGGAAGTTTCAAATCGATTGCTGATGATTAATACTGAGATCAATTCTATTCTCAGAAAACTAGAAATCAGTGAGCAAATCAAAGTTAAAAAGAGCGAGTCAAGGTCACTGAATAGTCAAAAGAACGAAATTATTGAAAAAATAAGGCTAAATCGAGAGTCTGTAATACATTCAGAGACCTCTATTTATAAAACAATTAAAGAAAACTTTACCAGTTTTGTTAAAACTGTTCTTGATAAAGATGGTCGTATATCAACAGAGCAAAATGGCGAGGGTAATCTTGTGTATCATGCTGGATTTGTAAACGGAGACCTCAATTTCACAAGCGAATCAGATGGTTGTAGTTACAAAAAAATTCTCTGTATGGGATATGATTTAGCAGTTAACCTTGCCTACAAAAATCAAAGTTTTGTCCGCTTTATCTATCATGATGGTGGCTTAGAGACACTTGATAACCGTAAAAAGATTGAATTTATAAAGTATGTTCGATCAATACCTGAATTACATGGGACTCAATATATTCTCACTCTAATTGATTCAGACTTACCTGCCGGTATTTCATTTAGTGAAGAAGAAATAGCAATTAGACTTCATGATAACGGTGATAATGGTTTATTATTCAAAATGCCACCTTGGTGATTACTTAATGAATATTAATGACTTATTTACTTGATACAGGCCTGCTTAAAAGTCAAAATCCAAATATTTTAACGAAACCCTTTAAATAACGTCAAATAACATAGGGGATTTCGGGGATTAGGCCGAAACTATCACCATGCAACATGAAAAATTGGGTTTGACGTAAAGGGATCTCTACCAATGAAATCCCAAACATAAGTTGTAAAAAATAAAATCGGAGAAAAATACCCCTGCAAATACCTACAGCTCCATGGCTTCTGGTTCATCGTCATCTAGCATGTCGTCAACAATGTTTGCTGAGTCGCTATCATTGTCTAGCTCGTAATTAGGCCGTTCACTTTCAAGTAATTCATCGATGAACTCCCTGCGAACAGCATAGAAATATTGGCGAATACCCGTACAAGGTAGTACAACGCAACTGCTGCTTATTTGAATATCTTAGGGTTTTATTCCCCGCCGCTTGCGGCATAAAATAGATGAATGAGCGAATTGATACATAAAATTCACAATGTGACAGTGCTACTTTATCATCTTGTTTTCCCTGCAAAGTATAGAAGGGCAGTTCTTGATGCCGGTGTTGATCGAGTTATTACTTTAACTTGTGCAGAAATAGAGAAACGCAACGAGATCAAATTTTTAGAAATAGGGTCAAATGAAGATCATATACACTTCTTAGTTCAGCCAGTTCCAATGTATAGTATTACTAAATTGGTAACGATGATAAAAAGCTTGACAGCAAGAGACGTTTTTAAAAAATGCCCTCATGTTAAAAAAAATTATGGGGTGGAGAATTTTGGTCAGATGGGCACTTTGCAAGTACTGTTGGGAAGCATGGCGATGAATCTATGATCCGAAAGTATGTGAAAAACCAAGGTAACAATTATGAGCAGTTACACTGTGAACATCAGCTAGCGATATTCTAACGAATACCCCGCTCACGAAGTGAGTTCTGCGTTAGCAGAAGGGCTTGCCCCACGGATGTTTACTTGGTCTAGATATCGTACATTTAACGTACGCCCCTATTAGTTGGATATGCCAATTAAGAGTTGAATTTTTTACTAGTTTTGGTTAAAATTAGGTAAGATTCAAAGGAATTTACCATGCAAACAGAAAAGCAAATGAAAGCTCATTTTGAACGTATAAAAAAAGATAACTACCGTGAGAGTTTAAGACTTGAAGGTATTACTGTGCGTACAGGGCAAATCAAAAGTAAAGTCGTTGCAGAAAAGGTAAGGGAACTTCAAGCGCAATATGCGTGATAAATACGGGGTCGATCAAGATCCTAATTGTTACCCGAATACAGATACCTTAGTTAACCTTCTTAAAATCCAATCAGAGCCTGAACTTGATGAAGCAGAGCTAGAGCTTACCAGCTTTCGCTTAGAGCAGTTCACCCCAAACTTTAGTAACCTAACCTTTGAATACCTAAAGCAAATCCACTACTTTCTATTCCAAGATATATACTCTTGGGCTGGGCAAGTAAGAGATGTTGATATTAGTAAAGGTGATACGCGGTTTTGCACCACTTCATATATCGAGCGTGAAGCAGAAAAGCAATTTACGAAGTTGGATAAGCTGGATAATTTAAAAGATTTAGGTAAAGATAAGTTTGTAGAACATTTGGCTGATTTCTTTTGTGAAATGAATATAGTTCATCCTTTTAGAGAAGGGAATGGTCGAGCTTTGAGATTGTTTTGTGAAGTATTAGCAATGCAGGCAGGCTATGAGTTAAGTTGGCAAAGTGTTACTAAAGAAGCTTGGTTAGATGCAAATATTGATGGTTTTAACGAAAGTACAAAATTACTTATCGTGATTTTTGATCGCTGTTCAATACCAATAGAATAGATATTAGTGATAGTGAAATAATTATAGATGGGAAGTATCTAGGTAGATAAGCGTATATTTGGGTCTATTACTGGCCATAAGCAAGAAAAAGCACTTGTATAACTGTCTATTTATATCTATCATAATCCAGTAGAGTATTGATTAATATAGGGTATTGACTAATATAGGGTATTAAAAAGCCGTTGTCGAAAGACGTGGCGGTTCGAGTCCGCCCACCGGTACCATTACTTTAAAGCCCTGTTTATATAGGGCTTTTTTGTATCTGCAATTTAATTTTTTCATTCCATTCTTTTATCCATCATATTTTGAGATCAACATAGCAAGATCAGAAAACCAATAAGCATAATGGCTAGTGAACAGAAAATATTACTTAAAATCTTCTGTTTCGTAATATAACGGTTTCATAGCGCCGCAATAAGTTAACTTATAATAGGTCTCTTCTGGTGTAGGTACTGCGTTTGAGGAGGTAAAATTGGTCATACAACCTACATCATCAGAAAGATAAATGACTTGAGCGTAACTGGGGGGAAACTGAATTTGATGGACAATTATTCTTTCGTTTCGAGGCAATTGTACTACATCGTATTTTTGTCGATTACTTGATTGCTCTAAATTTTCCATAACTCTGTGGTAGAGCTTTTTATGAAAAGTAATCGGTAAACTTTTATAAGTTAGCAAGCCTCCTCGTTCAAAATGTCCCAAATAAACATCAGCGGTTAATAGCAATTCTTCGCCGCGTATCATGCGTTCTAAGTTAAAAGCTTCTGGCTTTATAATGACCAAATCGGCATCTCGTACAAGTTGTATTAAAGCCATATCCTGTACTTTGAGTTTATAAAGTATCTGTACATTATTAGGTTCATCATAAGAGACTAAATGTGAGGCATAAATTGCAGATCCCTTATTAAACAAGACTAGATTATGATGTCCCATGTATTTGGGATCTAACGGCGGTAGCTCTTTCGCTGCTTCTTTGGTCAAACCAGCCATTGAGAAACATATTAAGGTAATTAACAGCAGTAACTTTTTCATTTATGACCTAAATAGAATGATATTTAAGTATAATTTTAGCAGGTATTTATAGTAATAAGAGCTATTTTTAATAAGGTTTTTTGATGACAAAGAGGTGATGTTAATTAATCAGTTATATAGCTTTTGTTACTTATACCATTTGATTCATTACCTGCTTGGTGTTATTTATTTAATAGACGAAATCCTGCCGTGGGAGGTTTAGATGGTTTTCCGGCAAAACACTGAGCGACTTCAAGCCATTGTTGTGCGGCTTCGCCCGTAATGATTAAATTGGTATCGGCAGCATTTCGTGTTTGCGTTACTACCTGACAAAATCCTAACGCTGAGCCGCTAATCTTACTTGTTGATTGTGAGTCATTCCATTGCCAAATTTCACCATTAGGAGATGTTAATTCAACAAACGGCTTAGTTGTCGGTACGGGTAAGCTCTTACCTTTAAAAGACCAACTAAAGGTCTTTACACCTAATTCAGCAATATAATAAAGCCGCTCTGTACCTGCTCTTGATATATTTAAGGTATCTAGAATAGATTGACCATGAGCCCATGTTTCCATTAAGCGTGCCGATATAAACGATAATGCACTCATTGGAGGGCCAAACCATGGTAGTTTCTGCTCAGTTGAGAATGTTTGCAGGCAATGAGTCAACTCAAGGTAAGTATTCGACCATTTAGCGAATAATTGCTGGTGCGATTGCAGGCCAATATGGCAGCGAGCGATCTCAACAAAGCTTTGTACTTTAGCTTTTTCTTTAAATTGTGTAACAAAAAGTTCAAATGCTTGTGGTTGCTCAATTGCGCTAAGACCTTGTAGATCAAAAAAGTGTAGATGCTCAACATGATCGTATATTGACCAGTTTTTGAAGAGTGATTTTTGCTGCCATTGTTGCTCGGTTAATGTTGATAGCACAGCATTTAATTCATCATATTCGGCGAGTAAGTCAAGACAGATTTTTTGCATGAAATTCTAAAGGCATTGATTGAGTTTAGTGAGCAGCATAAAATATTTATTCCTGTTAATCCATTAACAGGAATAAATGTAGATTTTGTTATTTTTCAATGAAAATTATTTTTCCTGGATTAAACTCGGTGACTAATCGAGGCGTTTCAAAGGTATTAGTCGTAGTATTCATTACATCCACACCAGATTCGGCGGGGTCTCGAATACCAATCCATAAGAAGTTTGCCTCATCTAAAGCAAGCGAACTAATGTTCACAATCTCACTATAAAGAACATTTTTATTAATTATAGTGCCTGTGCTAGGGTTGAATTCATATAATGTTGACTCATTTTGCCAAGCAGGGCTCAAATCACTTGCTACTAAATAACCTTTTTCAGCTGAAACAATAACACTACTTGAGATCAGCGCACTTACATTCCCTTCGATTTGATCGGCTGATATAACAGTGGTTAACATGAAATTAGAGACATCAATTTTTTCAATACGACTTAAAGTTAAGTCTGGGTGTTTCGTTGTATTGCTCGTCGTAACATAAACGTGGTCATTAGTACTTATTATACTTCTTGGGTTAATCCCCTTAAGTGGAATACCCATAACATCATCATCAGTATTTGCATTAGTTTCTATTTCTTGGTCGGTAGTGACATCAAAAACGGCAACATAGGCGGTATTGCCAGCCCATGAATCAGCTAAACGTTGCATGGCAATATAAAGTTTTCCATCAACAACTACTGCAGCTGCCGGATGTGGGGTTTCTTTACTGTTGTTTGTAGCGACATAGGCAGATAAATCAAGTTCACCAATTCTAAAATTTTCTGGTTGTGTTGCTTGTGGATTAACAATCCAAACCTTTGATGAACCATAGCGCAATAGGTATGCTTTGCTTTCATCAACGGAAATTAAAGCGTAAGGGTTACGAGTGATTGAGTCTTGATTGTCTTGAGTCGAAAAATTCCATATTTCAGACTCTAAATCATCTGCATTATACTTAGCGATGGTATCAATTTTGTATTGACCAATATGATAGATATCTGATTTATAACTGCTTAAAGTATAACCTGATGCGTCTTTAATATAATACCCAGAAGTTACTTGCTGTGTTTTTGGATCAAGTGTAACAACTTCTGAACTTGAATAATCAGGAGCTACGGTTTGTACAAGTGCAAATGATGGCGTATCTTTTTCATCACCAACGGATACTTGTATTGCTATCTGACCTGTTAATTTATCTCGACTGTCATCGGTTGCGACAATAGTGACACTGAATGGACCAATATCACCGCTATCATAATCGGGTGCTTGGATAAAATTTAAGTTACCTGACTGATCGAGGCTAAACAGACCACTTGCATCCCCAGTAATACTTAATGTAATAGCATCCCCATTGGCATCACTTGCAGAGTAATTACCTACGCTAACGGTGTTTTCAGCTACTACTGGGCTACTATCACCACTAATAACAGGCGCAACGTTTTTCTCACTTGAACTACCGCCACAAGCACTAAGTAAACTGGCACTTATTAATAAGCCGAGTGGTAAAATTTTATTTTTAACTGTTGGTAACATTTATATTTCCTCTAAGGTATATTTTAATTGAATACTACGACCCTGAGCGGGTCTATTTGCAAGATCTTGATAGCTATCATTAAATAAGTTGTTGATGTTTAATGCTAATTTATGTTTTTTAGTTTGCCAGTTTATTGATAAATCTGATGTTATCCGATCGGCAGGATTACCATTGCCGAGGGTATTTTGTTTATTTTCAAATTTGTTTGAAAGGTTAAAGTAAAGTTCTTTATCGATACTTGTTTTCAAATTGATTTTCCAAGCGTTGTTAATTTGATATTGCAGAGCCGTACTATATTGCTGGTGATAAATACCAGGTAATTTTTTCTGATCAAAAGCACTAAATTCTGATTTGGTTTCACTATCGATAAAATTACTCTGTAAAATAATGGATAAGTTTGCCATGACTTGATAAGAGCCTTGAAATTCAAAACCAAGCAGTTTGGCATTGTTGATATTGCGGTAACTACCGACATTACTCGCATTAAAAATAGCGACAATGGAATTTTCTAATTCTTGCTGGTAAATAGAACTAGAAAAGCTAAATTTTTGGTAATGATATTGTGCACTTATCGATATATTTTCTGCTTCTTCGGGCAATAAATTGTCGTTACCTTTAAATGACCCTCTATCGCCAAATAATTCATACAAGGTAGGTGTTCTAATACCGTGACTAAAATTAACCAGTGTTTTAAAATTTCCCTTTTGATAATTAAAACCCAATTCATAAGATAAAAAAGCATCATCATTTTGATATATTTCAGCGTCATCATAATTAATGGCAATATTGGTATTTTCTTCTTTTAGTTGGGTAGCCAATAAATAAGAACTTATAGGTAAAGCAAGGGGCTGCCATTCGGCTCGAAGGCCAAAGTTAAATTGTTTTTGTTGTGCAGAAATATCGCAGCTACTAATACCGTTGCATTGATTAGGTTTACCATTTCTTTTACTTATTGATGTGAACTCTTGCTCGTTATAACTAAAAAAGGGGGTGAACTTTAATGATTGCCAAGTGATGAGTGGTTTAAAGCCTAAGTGTTTTTTTATAGTGTGATAGTCGCCGGTATTTTTTCTGCTGTTATTTGGACTATTAACATAAAGCTCATCTTTGTCTTCGTAGTTAAGTTCAAATTCAATATTATCTAACCATTGTGAGTCGCTAAGCCAATTATGCTGGTAACTATAGCGGATATTGTTAGAGGCTAGTTTCGAGCTATTCTCTGGTGAATTATTTTGATAGTTAGGCAAGGCTTTTTCTTGATTATTATATTGAATATTAAAACGAATTTGATGTTGACCCCATTGTGCATTTTCGTTAATAAACAAAGTATATTTTTTGAACTCGTTATTTTTTAAGGGTTCATTTATTGACGTAGAACTATCGTTAAAACTTTGTGGAACGAGGTAGTTATAATCATTTTTACTGGTGACATAATTACCACCAAACGAAAAGCTATGATTATTAAAGGCATTATTACTAATAACATTAAGTTCTTGATAATCGAAAGAACCAGCCGCAAGTGTTATTTTAGTGGTATCTTCTAAAGGGTTATAAGTATTAATACGGATCACACCACCAATAGGTGTAGCGCCTGTACCTACCGCTTGGTTTTTGCTTATTTCTATACTTTCAATTTGTTCTGTGGGTATTTGGTTTAAATCGAAACCACCAAATTGACTATCATTAACCAATTGTCCGTCGATATAAAATTGTACTTGTTTACCTGTTGAGCCTCTAATTGAAATCGAAGCTGGATTACCTAAGCCACTAATTTGGCGAATTTGAATGCCATTAACGCCTTGGAGCAAATCAGATAATGTTTGTGATGAGTTAACAAAATCTTCACGGTGAAGAACTTGATAGTTAGGTGAGGTAAAGTCTTGACCATTTACGACTTCAATTACTTCTATCTCATCTACTGGTTTAGATTGAGGTAGTGCTTGTGCGCATGCGTTAAAGCCGAGCAAGCTAGTAAAAGCTAATGATATCAATAGTAATTGACGAAATAACATCTAAACCTCAAAATATTTTGAGGGAGATACGGAATAACAACAGACGAAAACGGATCACGTCTTAATGTTTCCGTAGCGCCCACCGCACTGCAAATAAACTTATTTAGGCCGGTCTCCGGGCTTAACCTCTGTGAGGCATCACCGTTGCGGGGGCAGCGTTAGATTTGGAGGTAAAACACCTCAGCACTAACTTCTCTGATTATCTCTTATCATCATATGCATACTGAGTTGAAACACAGCCAAAATATGAATTATGAGCACCTAAATAATTGAGCGCGTAGTTTGATGACGTTTATGAAATAAGTCAAACTATTTAGACTGCTGATACCAAAGCGATCATTAAATTAGTTCGATTGGTATCAGATCTATTCATAAAGTTTAAACAAGTTTATTTCACTGATGTTGTTGATGATAATATTGCCGCGTTTTATCAATGCCTATACAAAGTTGTTCTAACTCATTGAGCAATCGCGGCGTCATACGATGCAACTTATCTGAATTGGGCTGAATAAACTGGTTATGCTTCGCTGCGGGTATTTCTTGCCACTGCTGCCAATTAACTGCGTCAGGATTAGGTTCTCCTGTGGATTCTGGTTGAATGATCAGCTGTGGTTTGGCCATCACGACTTGTTCAAGGCCTATTTGTGGATAGGTACCTTTGGCATTTACAAAAGGGTTACTTGCACCACAAATATTGAGGTGCTGCTGGGGCCAATCGTTTTTAGATACAGTGGTAAGCGGCCGTGACCATAATTCATAAAAAGCCGAAATAGGTGTTCTATTTTGGTACGTATTTTTTATTGCTAATAAATCATGTTCATACTTTGCTGCTTGCAATTCTGCTTGTTCAGGCACGTTAGCTAGTTGACCAAAGTAGCGTAGTTCTTGGGCAACGTCGGCTAATGATTGTGGATCTGAATAGACAACATTCAAGCCGAGTTGCTCTAGGCGAGCTAAATCATCACTAGGGTTGCCCGTGCGCCAAGCAATGATCAAATCAGGATCTGAGGCCAATATTTTTTCAATTTTTAAACGAGCATAATTACCCATACGTGGAATTTTATTGGCTGCAGCGGGGTAGTCTGAATGTGCGGTGGTACCAATGATTTTATCGCCCACGCCTAATTCAAATAGCATTTCAGTTATGTGAGGTGCTAATGCGATAATGCGCTGGTAGCCTTTTTTATCATTACTTTGCATATCAATGCTTTGCTGTTGAATTACTTGAACTCCCCCCGTATTTTCAATAGCGCCAGCATTTTCAGCAACATTTTCAGTAGTAATATTACTAGCATTATCACGAGCTTTATCACTAGTCACAGCCAGTGATAAAAAAGATAGTGAACATAAAGATAGAGCCAATAAAAACCTCACGTTAGTCACCGTCATCCTTTTCATTACCTTAAGCACTTTTATTAATAAAGATTTCATCGTTTACCAGTCCACGCCTTTTTGTACTCTGATACCATTATCAAAAGCATGTTTTATCGATTGTACTTCAGAAACGGTATCGGCTAACTCGATTAATTTACGATGACAAGCACGGCCAGTGATCACCACGTGTTGCATTGCTGGACGATTATTTAACGCTTCAATAACCTCTTCTAATTCAATATAACCATAAGTGACCATATAGGTAAGTTCATCAAGTAATACGATATTTATGGCAGGGTCTTTAAGTAATAATTTTGCTTCTTGCCAAGCCACTTGCGCCGCTGTGGTATCAGCTTCTTTATTTTGGGTTTCCCAAGTGAAACCTGTTTTCATCACATGATGGCTAACACCATGTTGTTTTAACAAATTTAGTTCACCGCACTCCCAAGTGCCTTTAATAAACTGAATAATACCGGCTTTTAAACCATGCCCAACTGAACGCGTTACCATGCCAAAGCCAGAGGTTGATTTACCTTTGCCATTACCGGTAATAATTAATAAAAGCCCTTTGTCTTCAGTGGCAGCGGCAATGCGTTCATCTACTTTTTCTTTTAACTTTTGCTGACGTTCTTTGTGGTTTTGCTGTTTTTTTTCATCACTAATCATGATCTTTCGCTCCAAGTGGTTAAAATTTTATGTAATTGGTCTAAATCTAGGTGTTCTTGACAAGCATCGGCTAATTTATCAAGGGCAATGTTTTCTTGTTGTTCGTGGTTAATGGCGGCTGAAACATTTGCTCCACACCATTGCATAATAAGCTGTAATGCCTCAGTTTGGTCAAATAAACCGTGTAAATAACTGCCGGCAATTTGTCCATCACAACTGACTAAACCGCTAGGTTCATTATCAATGGTGATAATAGATTGCGTGGGTTCTTGCTCTGCTTGTTTTGTGTATTGTACTGTATTGGTCAGTTGGCTCTGACCTGCATGTATTTCATAACCACTAATGTTAGCCGTTTTGTTATTTAATGATAATTTACCGCTAACATTGGTTAATGTTTTATTGGCTGTTAACGTGGTGCTAATAGGTAAATAACCTAATGCCTCACTGGTGCCTGTTTTACTCTCAATGCCTAATGGGTCGGCAATATATTCCCCTAACATTTGATAGCCACCGCAAATGCCCCAAACTTTACCACCGTAACGTAAGTGTTTGGCAATATCCTGGTGCCAGCCTTGTGCTTTTAAAAAGGCTAAGT
The DNA here is from genome assembly GCA_047621305.1 of Alteromonadaceae bacterium. GTDB lineage: Bacteria > Pseudomonadota > Gammaproteobacteria > Enterobacterales > Alteromonadaceae > Colwellia_A. The sequence continues at coordinate 39,528 of JBLHNB010000033.1, forward strand.
CGGATCTAACGCTTTTACTACCCGGTAAAATAATCAAATCGGCGGCTGGTAACGGTGTTTTTTGTTGGTCGCTGGCGTAAATAAATTCAAAATCAATCTCTTCATGCCAACGCAGGGGATCAAAGTCATTATGATTACTCATCCGTGGATATACAGGCACGATGACTTTTAATTTAGGTTTACTGGTAACTTGCTGAGTATCAACGGCATCTTCAGCGGCAATGGTTAAGCCATGCAAATAGGGGAGTACGCCTAGTACGGGTTTACCTGTTCTTTCTTCTAACCAGTCTAAGCCAGATTGTAAGAGAGAAATATCGCCTCTAAAACGGTTAATAACAAAACCAACCACACGCTGTTGTTCACTTGTAGAAAGTAAGTCTAAGGTGCCAACTAAATGAGCAAAAACACCACCGCGGTCAATATCAGCAATAATTATTACGGGGCAGTCAACCGCTTCGGCAAAGCCCATATTGGCAATATCACCGGCACGTAAATTTATCTCTGCGGGACTTCCTGCGCCTTCAACCATAATATAGTCAAAACGTTCTGATAAACGCTGATGAGAGGCGAGTACTGCTTGCATCGCAACTTTTTTATAGTCGTGATAGACACTCGCTTCCATATCGCTAATGGCTTTGCCATGAATGATCACTTGTGCGCCAGTATCTGAATTAGGTTTAAGTAATATTGGATTAAAATCTACTTCGGCTGCAATGTTTGCGGCTCTTGCTTGCACCGCTTGTGCTCGGCCTATTTCGCCACCACATGGCGTAACTGCACTATTTAGCGCCATATTTTGCGGCTTAAAAGGCGCTACTTTTTTATGTTGGCGAGCTAATATTCGACATAAAGCGGCGACTAATGTGGTTTTACCTGCATCTGAGGTAGTGCCTTGTACCATGAGTGTTTTGGCTTGTTTTTTACTTTTATAATTATTACTCATCGGGATCCTTTATAGATCATAATTGTTCATCAGCGTTTAATGCACACAAAGGCAGGGCGATAGCATGTACTTTTAGGTAAGGTTTGTGGTTACAGCTAACATTAGACAGTTGAGTAAGTGTAGCGTTAGCAATATGTAATTGATTAAACAGTTTTTCATTTTTCCAATCTAAGCCAAGGACTTGCGCTAAGATCATTCTGATCACACCACCATGAGTAACCAGTAAAATATTTTCATCGGTATAATCGCTTAATAGTTGCTGCCATGCATTTTTCACTCTAAGATAAAAATCGTTAAGCTTTTCTGCATTGGGCAGTGAATACTCGGCGGGGTTGTGCCAAAAGCGCTCTAAATGTATCCACGTTTGCGCTTCATCGTTAATCTTTTTACTAACTTTATCGTTAATATTATCACTAATATCATCACTAATATTAGAACGGGAGCTTATATCCGTATAAGGAATATCATCAAAGGCTAAACCATCGTAATCCCCAAAATTCATTTCTTGTAGGTTTGTTATAACGTCTATTGGTTTGTCGGCTTGTTTGGCAAATTCATGTGCAAGCTCAGCACAGCGCTTTAAGGGGGAAGTGACTATATGTGAAAACTTGTTTTGGTTTTTCATTAACAGATTGAGCATGTCATTCTTTATTTTGAGAGACACCTCAATATCTGTTTTTCCATAAAGAGCCGCGCGGCCATTTACCTTGCCATGACGGAGCAAATAAATATTACTCATCTATTTGCTGCTCGCAATTACTGAACCTATGCCTGAATCAATAAGTGGATCAATAAATGAGTCAATAGGGGAATCTTTTACTGAATCCTTTAATGATAAAGGAATACCAGCGGTAACTAAGGTGACTTTATCTGCAATTTTAGCAATCGCTTGATTTAACCAACCGGCATAATCTACGTAGAGACGATTACTTGCACCTAAAGGAATAATGCCTAGCCCCACTTCATTGGCGACAAATACGATTGTTAGGTTTTTACTTTTTACCGTACTTAATAACGTTGAGACCAACTGATCAAAGTGAACTTGTAAATGCTGACCTGCTGCAGCCATGTCAATATTCTCCCCTAAAGCATAAATAAGGTTATTAAGCCATAAGGTTAAACAGTCAACGAGCATCACCTGTTGGCCACTGCATTGTGTTATCAACGCTGAAAGCGCTAATGGACACTCAACTAACTGCCAACTTTTATCTCTGTCAGTTTTATGTTGCTTGATACGGTCACGCATTTCTTGATCAAAAGCCGTTGCTGTAGCGACATAAGTTAATGGCTGTGATAATTGTTGTGCTTGAGCTTTAGCTTGAAACAGGCACCAATGTTCAGCAAAGCTCGATTTACCTGAACGCGCACCGCCTAATACAAGATGGATCATATGTTAGTTCCCATTAGTTACAGACCATCAGTTAATCACCAAAGGTTGAATTGTTGTGGGGTTCTGAGCTGAAAGGGCAATAAGTGCGAGATAAATAATGAGTTCACTTATTTGCTGGCAAGCGCCTAAACAATCACCGGTATAACCACCTATTCTGACATTAAGCCAGCGCTTAAATAATGTTCTGAAAATAAATAAGCTTATTAAAATAGCGACGCCATAAAAAAAGGGCAGTAGTAATAAAGGTAAACAACCAAAAAATAGTAATAACATCAATTCGTTAGTGCTTTGTTTATTGGCTAATGGTTTACTTTTACTGGTGTCACTATCACTAACGTAGAGCATGTCAAATATTAAGCTACCTGCTATGGCGCGCGAAAGGCCATATCCGATGACTAATGCACTGATAAATAATGAATGTTGTGCTAATTCAGTCAAGGTTAACCATTTTAGTAATAGCGCCATGCATAATGTAACTGCGCCATAAGTACCAATACGGCTATCTTTCATTATTAATAGGCGCTTTTCGATGGTCATGCCACCACCAATGCCGTCTGCCATATCGGTTAAACCGTCCTCATGAAAAGCACCGGTGAGTAGTAAGCTGGCGATGATAATGAGGGCTACAACTACATCAGCACTGAAATAAGGTGATAGTAGAGTATAAAAAAGGCAGAGAATTAGCGCTAAAAAAATTCCGACTAGAGAAAAGTAACGACCTGATTGGTTTAATAACTCAGGACTGTAGTAACTTGATTTAGGTACTGGAATGCGGCTGAAAAAGCTCAGCGCTAAATAAAATAAATTAAGTTGGTGGCGTAAATTTTTTAAGCGAAGCATAGTTATACCGTAACACCTGCGCTTTCAAAACTGGCCATATCATTGTAAAAACAAGCGGCAGCATTTAATAAAGGTAAAGCGAGTGCTGCCCCCGTACCTTCTCCTAATCGTAAACCTAAATTAAGCAGCGGTTTGGCTGTAAGTTTTTCTAACAATAATTGATGTCCTGACTCCGCTGACTGATGAGCAAAAATTAAATAGTCTCTAACATTGGGTGCCATATTTACGGCAAGTAATGCAGCAGTGCTAACGATAAAACCATCAATTAAAATACAAATACCCGCTTGTGCTGCAGCGATAATAGCCCCCGTCATTTGAACAATTTCAAAACCGCCGACTTCTTTTAATATGATTTTAGGATCCGATGAATCAAAGCGAGCAAGCGCTTGTGTAATAAGTTGTTTTTTTAAAGCTAATTGTTCGGGGTTAATCCCTGTGCCGATGCCAACACATTTTTCTACAGGCGCTTTGGTAAGTGCTGATAATATTGCTGCCGCTGAGCTGGTATTACCAATGCCCATTTCACCTAACATTAAGACATTACAATTATTGTTTAGTAGCACAGCAATGGCTTGTTCACCATAGAATAGCCCTTGTTCTACTTGTGCAGCTGTCATTGCCGATTGGTGGGAAAAATCCTTGGTCCCTGCACCTAAACGTTGGGTTATTAGGTTTTTGTGGTGTTGTTCAATCTGCCCATCTGCTGCTTCACCTAGTGCTCCATCTATTGCTTTAATAATGCCAGCATCAACGACTTTAAAATCGATATTATTACTGCGACAAAAGCAATTAATGGCAGCGCCACCTGCTAAAAAATTCAAAACCATTTGTCGAGTAACGGCACTTGGCGCAATAGAAACCCCTTGTTCACTTATCCCGTGATCACCAGCAAATACAACTACGGTAGGATTACTGATCGTTATATTATTGACTAAGCTGCCTTGCTGCTGGCTTTGAATGGCAGCAAGTTGACTAGCTAAATGCTCAAGTTGACCTAACGAACCGAGAGGTTTTGTTTTTTGGTCAATTTTGTTTTGGATCTGGTTTTTGTATGTCGTACTTAATGCTGTTACTTGTATCTGTTGCATAAGGTTACTCAAATGATTTTTATTGTTTTTCAATTTTTTTATTTACGTATTTGTTACATTTTTCGCATGATCAGTAAAAAGAATATACTGCCGATGGCTGAGGTAATAACGCCAATAGGTATTTCTTGACCACCAAGTGCAGTACGCGCTAATACGTCTACCCATACTAAGAAACAGCCACCAAATAATCCGGTAGCTATAAGTAATCTTGCCGTGGTTAAGCCAACAAAGTGTCGAACAATATGGGGGATCATCAAACCAACAAAACCAATACCGCCACAAAATGAAACAATGACTGCAGTAAGTGCAGCGCAAAGTATTAATACAATGATCCGTAATCTCCCAACGTTAACACCTAAGGTGCGCGCGCTGTCATCACTCAGTAATAAAGCATCGAGTTGCCGTCCGAGCAATAACGCAATAACAGTGGCAATGAGTACTACCGGGAAAATCCACATTAAGGCGGTATGATCGGCACGTGCTAGGCTACCCATTAACCAAAATATAACGCGATTACTAGAGAATGCGTCACCCATGTAAATGATGAAATTGGTAAGGGAACCAAATAGAAAACTTACCGCAACACCGGCCAATAACAAGTGCTCTGTTTTACGCCAGTTATTACGTATAACCACCATGATCACAATAAATACCGCGAATAGAGCCCCTAAAAACGCAGCTAAAGGTAATGAAAAAAATTGTACGTTAGCAGGTAAAAAAGTAGATAACGTAGCACCTAAACCAGCCCCTGCAATAATGCCAAAAAGGTATGGATCGGCTAATGGGTTACGTGTAACATTTTGCATTAACGCGCCAGCAATGGCTAAACCAAAACCCGCTAAAAAGCCAAGTAATACTCTGGGGAAACGTATTTGCCACAAAATAGTATCGTAAATAGGTTTTTCACAGCCACTGCTAATACATTGCCATACCGCATCATGGCCAAGTTCAGCAACGCCAAAGCCCATAGATAAAACCGTGGTCAGGAGAACTAGGCATAATAAAATAAATAGCGTTGATTTAATTGATAATCTAGTCATTTATTTAACTCTACAGTATGCGACTCTGCAGTATGTGAATTAATACTATTGCCTGAAAAGGTGATGCGCGGTGACTGGGTAAAAGGATTTTTATCAATATGACAATCTAATTTGAATACTTTACTGAGCAGTTTTTTATTAAAAACTTTCTCGGGGGTATCATCGGCATATAATCTACCGTTGGCAATTAATACAATACGATCGCAATATTGCGCAGCCAAATTTAAGTCATGTATGGTTAACAACAAAGTGATGTTAAGTTTTTTAGCCAATTGCAATATTTGATGTTGGTAGTAAATATCTAAATGATTGGTGGGCTCGTCCATGATCAATAAATCTGGAGACTGCACAATAGCGCGGGCAATCAAAACTCGTTGTTGTTCACCCCCTGAAAGGGTATTAAAATATTGATGCTGTTTATCGAGTAAATCGACTTTGTTTAATGCTTGTGTGATCTTGACATGATCAGCGTCGGTTGTGGTATCAAAAAGTCCCTTATGTGGGATAAGTCCCATAGAAACAATATCTAGAGTAGTTAAATTAAAAACTGATTCAGCATGTTGGCTGACAACCGCTACTTTTTTAGCAACTTGGCGAGGACTGATGTGCTCAAGTGGTTTACCTTTTAGCGATATTTTCCCGGTATAATTGCGATGCTCACCATATAAACATTTTAACAGTGAGGTTTTACCCGCGCCGTTTGGGCCAACAATCGCGACTGTTTCTCCGGCTAAAATAGAGAAATCAATATTTTGAATAATCGGCAGCTGCTCAACGGCCCAACTAATATTTTTTGCTTGTAAAATGGTATGTGACATCTGCTGCCTGACGTTATGTGTAATGAATATATGTAATAAATACAAAAACTTACTGTTTGAATTAATATGGCAGGCAGGTATAAAGAAATTAACAAGATGAACTCTTTGTTAAATATCGTTATGACTCGCGTTACCCGCACGGTTAAACAGTTTCATAATGCCAATGGTATGACATAAATCTAAGGCAGGTCTCCTGACTTATAGAGATAACTTAAATACACTTTGCCAATAATAGGTAGTTATTGGTCGTTATTAGTGATTATTTAGCTCTATTTACAGTTGCGGGAACAGTTGTGGACTTAGAGTTTTCATTCATAAAATTGCTATAACTCTGCACCACATTCCCTTTTAAGTTTTAACATTTCAGTGCCGTATGACATCAAAATAAAACACCCTAAGATTGCAGCGCGATAATAGCATGCAAATAACGTTAAGTTAAAGTACGTTTATTTTTATAGCTAGGCTAGGTATGTCATTAATCAAAAATTATTGAGGTAAGGTATTTATAACTTACCTATTGAGGGCTTCGATCTTGTTTAAGTTTACATGTTTGCATGTCGGAACTCGTTTTTATTTCTGGTGGCGAACGTCAAAATAGATCACTAAAGAAGGGTACATCGCTCTTTAGTGATACTTGCAAGAATATTTTAAATTTAATAAATTAAAATCAAACAATAATACGGTACTTTTTTTATACAAAATACCTGCTGGTCTTACCTCTTATCTTGATTAGAGTTTATACTTCAAACATCAAGGTGAAAACGTTAGCATTTTAGCGTGAAAAATAAACGCTTTACGCTTGACTTAACATCACATTAACATTTAAATGATATTGGCTTTGATTCAATAAGTCACTGTAAATACACATGAGCATTAAACCAAGAGGAATAACGATGTTTAAAAATACAGCAAGCATACTACTCAGTTGTATATTGTTCACTTTCCCAGTGTTAGCTACACAGGGGATAGCATTTATACATGGTACGGGTCATCAAACGGATGCCTATAACGATTATTGGACCGGAGATTTTGTTAAATCAGTTAGGCGAGGATTGGTCGACCAAAGTAAATATACAGTGATCAATTGTGATTTTGACCAGTACATGTGGGATGTTAACGCATCGGGGTGTTTAGCTACACAGTTAACGAGTTTCATCCAAAATAAAAATATTACCGAACTGGTGTTATTAACACATTCTAATGGCGGTAATGTAGTACGTTGGATTTTATCTAACCCGACTTTAGACGCTCGCTTTCCTAATATCATCAATACTGTTTCTAAAGTCATCGCTTTAGCACCTTCTAGCTTAGGTACGCCTTTAGCCGATGCGGTTAAGCAAGGGAGTAGTTTTGAAAGGGAACTCGGCTGGATTTTAGGTTACGACTCAGATGCGGTAACACAGCAACAAACGAGTTGGATGGCTTATTACAATCAAAATGTATTATTAGGAACTAGAGGTCGACCAGCATTACCCAAGCCATTTAAATCCGTTGTTGGCTCAGACGTTGATTCAGCGATTTGGGACTCAGATAGTTACTGCGGTGGCTATCAGTATCAAGTTGCATTAGAAATAACCCAAAATTGGTTAGACTCCTGTTCTGATGGCTTTTTAAATTGCTCATCGCAAAGTGGCGCTGGCACCGTATGGTTTAAAGATAAGCAACGTACTAAAGGGCGTGAACCATTAAGTCACCATCAAAGTAGACGAGATTGTTTTAAATTAGATGTAATTCTAAGAAATGATATTTAAGGAGCACCACATGACTCAAAATAAATTAACTTACGGTTTTCTCGGCTTCACTTCACTATTTTTTAGCCTCATTGCTAATGCGTTTCCTCAAGGAGACATTGAACAAGATTTAGTTGTGCTAAATCCACCTGAACATAAGGTTGAAAGAAAAACGCTACACTTTAGTCAACCGCTCACTGTAGATCATAAGTTGTCAATGAAACCGGAAGGTTTTACTAGTATTAGCGATGAATATTGGTTTGAGATATCAGGTCGAAAACTCAATGAAGGTGTTGATATAGGCGTTACTAAGCCGGGTTCACTGATCCGTTTATCGAGTAAAAGAAGTAAAGGCGATGTTCTGCCTGATGATGTCGCTATCGATCCAAAAAACATCGAATTATTCCGCCAGCATCAGAAAATATCAAACCCCTTTAGTCAAGCCGTATCTCAGCAACAGCTTGCTACCGCTAATATATTCCCTAATAGTAGTGCCATTCAACTGGCCGAAAATATTGGCACAGGAACATTTACATTACGTGTAAACAACAAACTTGAAGACTCTCAACGCTATATTGTTAACGTCAAAGAAAAAGGTTCTGATTATAAATTACATTTGTCGACAGCGAGCCAAAGTTACTCTGCGGGTCAGTTAGTTAGTTTCAAAGCACAAATGCACAATAAGGATCACAAACTTTCGAGCCGTATACAGCAAAAAGCGTTTATTCAATTTCCTTCAGGACAAAGAGAGGCAGTGAAATTGACTAATAAAAATGGCCAATATCAAGTTAACGTTCCAGAAAATTTTACAGAACATCGACTTGGCGAGCTTTATGAACTTCACTTGGAGTCAAAGGTTTTAGATCGCGGTATAAAAATACAACGTAATAGTAAATTCGCTTTTGCGGTTGTACAGCCTACAGCTAGACTAACACCTGCGTTATCGGTAGCAGACTCGGGTGCTTTGGTAAATATTGAGGTGGCGAGTGAAGGGCGTTACGAAGTCAGTGCTTTTGTTTATGGTAACGATAAAGCAGGTCGGTTAATGCCTATTATGTATAGTCGTTCTGCGTATTATCTAGAAGCTGGAGAACAGCAAGTAGAGTTACGCTTTGACGAAAATATTTTACATAAGTCAGGAGCTAAACCGCCTTATCATATTGAAAAGCTAAAATTGATGGATCAAAGTAGAATGACAGTATTACAACAACTTTAATGCATTAAAACGCTGAGTAACACTTTAAAAGTCGAGTACGCTAAAAATAGCATACTCGACTTTTTTAATATGTATTTTTAATATGTATTTTTAATAAGGTCTGTTTAAGTCTTTGTTTTTTAAATAATTTTGTTGTTATTTTGGTTGTTGTGTTAGTTGTTAGGTAAGCGTATTGCCAGTTAAAGGCCTCCCGCTAAGTCTAAAAAATTGCCGGTCGAAAAAGAGGATTTATCTGAGGCTAACCAATAAATGGCTTCTGCCACTTCATCAGGCTGACCACCACGTTGCATCGGGATCTTATGCTTTAGTCTTTCTATACGTTCTGGCTCGCCACCATCGGCATGCATATCGGTATAAATTAAGCCCGGACGTACACAATTTACCCGAATGCCTTCATCGGCTACTTCCAACGACAACCCCTTAGTTAAGGTATCAACCGCCCCTTTAGATGCAGCATAATCAATATATTCATTGGGTGCACCAGAGCGCGCCGCACCCGAAGATACATTAACTATGGTGCCTCCGTTGCCACCTTGTTTAGTCGACATTATTTTTACAGCTTGTTTACAACATAAAAAATAACTGGTGACATTGTTAACTAGTACTTCGTTGATACGCGCAGCGGTCATCTCTTGTAAACGCATTTGTGGTTTCAATATCCCGGCATTATTTACCAATACTGAAACTGTGCCTAACTGCTCTGCAACGGTTGCAAATAATCGCTCAACATCTTGCTCGAGTGCAACATTAGCCTGCACGGTAATGCAACGACCACCTTGTGCGCGAATGACTTGTGCAAGTTGCTCAGCAGCGGCCGATTGTGATTTATAGTTGATGCACACGGCATAACCCTGTTTAGCAAATAACAGACTTGTCGCTGCGCCAATACCACGACTACCGCCGGTGATTATGGCTATTTGTTGTTGTTCCATAAACGTCCTATTTTTTACTAGTACCTACACTATTGCTCGACAATAAGCTCCTGATTGTCTACTTACTTACATCCAATAAGGATCGTTCAAACGCCTTGTTCTTGAACATTTATCCTCACTTATAATTGATCATTACATTAATTCAAGTGGTATAATAGGCTATTGATTAAAGAATACCGAGCTAGCATGTCAGAATTTAAAGAATTTTCACTTTTAGAGTCAATTATTGACCGCGTTACTCTTAAGGGCTACAAACAGCCCACACCGATCCAAAAAGAATGTATCCCAGCGCTTATTAATGGGCATGATCTTCTTGGTATAGCACAAACGGGAACAGGAAAAACAGCGGCCTTTTCATTGCCTATTATTAATAATTTTGGTCGCAATAAAATAGATATCCAAGCTAAGAGCACGCGTTCGCTCATATTAACGCCCACGAGAGAGCTTGCCTCGCAAATCATGCAAAACATTGATGACTACTCTGATGGTTTAGGGCTTAAAACGAAGGTTGTTTACGGTGGTGTAGGAAGACAAAATCAAGTTGACGCTATTGCACTTGGACTTGATATTTTAGTGGCTACCCCTGGAAGGTTATTGGATTTAATTGAAACGGGCGATATAAATTTTAAGGCGTTAGAAGTATTTGTATTAGATGAAGCAGATACAATGCTTGATATGGGGTTCTTTAAGGATGTTCAAAGCATCATATCTACACTGCCAAAGAACCGACAAACACTATTGTTTTCAGCAACTATGCCTGCTGAAATAGAAGTACTAGCGACAGCAATATTAACGGATCCAGCAAAAGTTCAAATTACTGCTGAAACGGTTACTATCGATTTAGTTAATCAAAGTGTATACCATCTTGATAAATCGAATAAAGTACCTTTATTATTTAATATTTTGGGAAAACCTGAGTATGAAAAAGTGCTCATCTTTTGTAAAACAAAGTATGGCGCTGACATCATTGTTAAAGCATTAGAAAAAGCATCAATAACTGCCGCTAGCCTTCACAGTAGTAAAACACAAGCCGTTAGGGAGGAAGCGTTACAAAACTTTAAAGATTCTAAGCTAAGAGTCTTAGTTGCAACGGATGTTGCAGCTCGCGGAATTGATGTTGATAATATTAATTTAGTCATTAACTATAACCTTCCTGAAGATCCAAGAAACTACATACACCGTATAGGTCGAACTGCTCGTGCCGGGAAAAGTGGCATGGCCATTTCATTTGCAGTAGAAAACGATGTAAGGCAATTAATTAATATTGAAAATAGCATAGGGCAAGTCATTCCTGTTGTTACAGAACAGCCTTTCCATAAAGAGTTTTCAAAAGCGCCCAAACAAGAGAAAAAAAAGGTAAATAAAACAAATAAAACAAATAGAACAAGAACAAAAACAAATAAGGGTAGGTCATAAATTAGCCCGCTAAAGGTTTTCAGCTAGACTACAAATATCACCTCATCCTACGATGTCTGTTGGTTGATAATTGCTGATTGCGATATCAGCCTCACGGTGTGATAAATCGCTAGTATCGCTTGAGGCCATTATTTTTATTGCAATTTTTAGCCATCGGTTACGTGATTTTTCGATTATAGGAGGAAGAATACAGGCCGTAATCATCTCAGTAGCACTTATACTAATCCTATTAAGTTATTGATCATTTGTACTCTGACGTTTTTATATTAGCTTTAAGCAATTATTTCCTATTATTCTTGTATTGATGTATTGATGTATTGATGTATTGATGTAGCAAGGAATAAAACTCAAAACCATACCTGATTACCCACAATAAACAGCTACGCTTTCCGATAAGTAGTCTATATTTAATATAAGCGTTCATTGAGGTGTTCAATCATGAGTAAAAATCAGGTTCAATATCAAAAAGGCTATAGTTTACT
>JBLHNB010000034.1:0-50963 GCA_047621305.1 Alteromonadaceae bacterium
TGTGGTACAACAGTAACCGATTACATTCTTACTTAGGGTATCAAAGCCCTAATGATTTTGAATTGAAAATGAATGAGTTAGAAAAAGTAGCTTAACTGAGGTGTCTGAATTTACTTGACCAGGTCAGTTCACAACCTTTTTGTAAAAATGATTTATCCGAGTTTTTCTCACTTCTCGATTTAAAATCTGAGTAAAAAGGCATCCATTGATTAGACATTATTGAAAACAAGTTGTTTTTTTGGAGTTCGTCAATTATGGGGTTTCTCATTGCGTTTTCGAGACAAATACTATCCTTAGTATCTTTTTCAATAGTTACCAAAGTTTGAATGCCCGAATCAACTAAGGCCTTCGACGCATTAACAATACTTTCAAAAGGGACCCATTGTTGATGATCAACTCCACTACTAAAGTTCATTTCAGAGATACCCGCAGAAAGTAACTTTTTCACTATAAAGTCAGATTTTTCTTTATCCTTTCCCCAAAAACCGTTAGATACACACCTTGTTATCAATCCCAAATTTGATGCATATTGAATACTCTTAAACAAATCGTCTCTAAGTAAAAAACACTCCCCTCCAGTAAAAACTACTAGTTCCAAATCAGGGTATGTATCATAAGCTTGTTGTATATTTTCTTTTATTTGTTTTAATGATAATCTTCCTTTGACAGTAGGGTTGCTTTCAAAACAACATTCTTTGCAGGCTGCATTACATCTGTAAGTAGTAATTACAGTTAATGTAGCTGGAGTTCTCTTTAAAAATGACGCTGGTAAGTATTGACTTGCTTCCATGCATATTTCCTATTTTATTGTGTTAACTATTTCTTCGTATGGAATATTTGTAATAATTGTTTGATCTTCATAAGTTATTAAAACACGATTACTTGCATCACCAATTATTAATACAAATGCCTTCAAACCATTATTTAATACAAAACCGCCCATGTGATATCTAGGAAAAGAAGTCCCTAGTGATTTATAATTTAAACCAAATTCCTTTTTATCAGTTTCTGATATTTGTATAACTTTCAATTTTTTCTTGTCTGTTATCTTAATTTCAGTTGAATGAAAGCCTGCTTTAACTTTTAAAGTATTAGAATCAAATTTAATATAATTCTTCCAAGAAAATAGCACTCCTACTGACCAGAGGGCAAAACATATCAAAAAAGCATTCCGTAGGATGGTTAAATCTGATCCTTTTTTAGAGAAGTAAATTGCGATAACTGTGATTAGGACAGGAAGTCCAACAATAGCAAGAAAACCAAAAGTTGCTGTTTTAATGTCGAGGTATAGTGTAGCCATATATCATAAGTCCTTTTATGTTTCTATATTCGTCAAAGTTACTAGAATTAATGTTATAAAGTCAAGACTTAATTTACGCTTATTTATTAAGTTTCGATTACACCTGACCTAACTTTATTATCTATTGGTTTTTGTACTCTTACATACCAGAAATAAAACCCCCACCATGAAAAATTAAAACCTATTGCAGAAAATAAAATAGTCCAATACATTTTTTCTTTAAGGCTTTCAGTTAGCTCCCTAATTCTTTTGATTGCAGCCTTATGTTTAGCTCTAGCCATTTTTACAATAAATTCATTTTCATCTATTTCTTTATAAAGCGCTTTTACCTCTTCTTTTGAATATGTAATTACAAATAGCGACTTGCCAGAAGCATTACCGCCACCTTTATCTCCAAGTGTATTTTCAATAATTTTGTTCAGCTTTGTAATTTTATTGTTATAAGACTCAGTTGTAACTTCAAGTTCAACATTTTCTAATTCAAGCAAATATAATTTGTCATTTATTGAATCTGACATTTTATAAAATGTATAGAAAGTAAAAAAGACTATTAACACTCCTGAAAGTGCGACAAATTTATATAAATTATCGGTAGGTAGATTTGGAATGATAACTGATACCTCAATAGAAACTTAACGAGGCTGTAGAATTTCTCTTTTAGAAAAAATAGCCTCAAAAATTATTAAAAATTAAGCCTCAAAACGCGTTGCTACGTGAAATCAGAGGCAATATCCTACTAAAAAATAATTTTCACAGGCTCTCTGAACAAAAAATTCATCCGCCATTTCCCACTTTGGAGAAATTCTACAGCCTCAACGCCAAAATAATGGGCTAAAAATTGAGGGCTAAAATCGAGCGAAGCGAACAGCCTGCATTTTTTAGTCCTTTTGATTTGTTTGTGTACGCCCAGCATGGGCATGAACTAATGAGATGAAAGTCTTCTGTAGGAAGATCACCTTTTATTTAACATGTTGTTATTAAACGTTAACTACTAGCGAATGGCAAGGGCTTTTCCGTGAGGAATGGTCTGGAGGAAGCCGCTAGCACTTTTCATTAGCAAAGAGTGTGAGCTGATGAACAAGAACATCTTATGAGGCGTAGACTAGGCGTCACACGAACGCCCTAGCCGAAAGGCGAATAATATAAGGATAATGGCAAAGGCAAGGGACTAAAATAAGGAGAGTAAATAATAGATGAAACAGTAAAGAATGACTGACGAAAAATGGCTTTATTTTTCGCGTTAACTTCGTACGTGCGTCTTGTGATCAAGTTATTGATCGCAATCCCTTCACAAAACAAATCGCTATTTACCCTATAAAGCAGACACCGGGCTTGTCCAACACCTGAATAAGATATCGGCTACGCGACAGCTATTTTTATTTGTTAGATGCTGCTTATAATTAGTAATGATAGCGACATGATATAACCGTTATATGACTATCACTAACGGCATATACAAGACGATTGGATTCATCTACACGCCTAGACCAAAATCCTGATAAATTTTCTTTTAGAGGCTCAGGTTTTCCGATCCCCTCAAATGGGGAACGCTTAGTATCTGTAATTAATTTATTAATTCTTTTAAGCGTTTTTTTATCTCGGCCTTGCCAATATACGTAATCAGCCCATGCATCATGGGTCCAAGCTAACAGCCTAGTCATTTAATACTTCTCGCTCAATCACTTGAGAGGATTTATATTGCTCAATAGAACGGCTTAAGTGAACTGCGTTAGCAGGTGACTTTAATAAATGAACAGTTTCCATCAAGCTGTTATAATAATCCAAAGACATAACAACAGCATCCTCAGAATCTCTACGTGTAATTACCGTATAATCAACGTCGTTTACGACATGATCAAGTACAGATTTAAGCCCATTTCTTGCTTCAGTAAAAGATACGATTCTCATATTATCCTCTTCTCTTAGTTGTACAGTGAATAAGACAAGTCTAGCTAAAAACAATAACTTGTGCAAGTTATTGTACAAGTTCAATTAAGGCAGCTAACGAGCCTGTAGAATTTCTCTTTTAGAAAAAATAGCCTCGAAAATCATTAAAAATTGTACCCGAAAACTGAGGGGATATCTTACTAGAAAAGGACTTTTTCTGGTTCTGTGGACATAAATCTTACCTGTGATTTTCCACTGTTGAAAAATTACAAAACCCCAAGGTCAATATTAAACGGACAAAAATTATTGGCTATAATATTGAAGCACAAAACTTACCAACTGTTTTAGTTTTTAAATTTATTATTGTATTTTTATTTACAATACTCTGTATGAATTTAAAGTGTTAGTGCTATATGAAGTATGAAGATTAAAGGGCAAACAATAACTAATAAAAATGCATGTATAAGTATTGATTTTTTGGTGAATACTGAGCATTTCGAAGTGAAGTATAATGCGGCAATAAAAGAAATTACTAAGGTCAATATAAAACCAATACCTTGATCCGAATTAGCCCTATTGAAATAAAAAACATCAAAAACGTTTAGCACAAAAACACTATAGAAATAGAACACTAAAAACTGCGGTATTTTTGAATTAAGTAGCGCCATAATATCCCCAAAAACATAACGAACCTGTACAATTCCTACAACCTCAACCGCCTTATTAAGAGGAAAAAATAAAGCGAACAGTCCGCTATTTTTAGTCCTGCTTTAATGATTTGTAGCCGTTTTACTTCGGGTCTTGATGAAATTCAATTACATTTTTATCAGGATCTCGAACGAATAACATAACAGCACCATTTGGTAATGTAATTGGGCCTTCACTTATGGCTATTTTTTCATTATTTAAAAAGTCTTCAACAGACTTAATACTTGAAACTGTTAGAGCTACATGAGTATAGCCCGGATGCTTTTCTGGAATATCCATTAGAATATTATGTGTGATCCCAGACGTAGAGTTGAGGATAAAATTAATATTAACGCCTGACGGATGTATCATAATAGCGACAGGCTCAGGTCCAATCGGACCAACTATGAAAACGAAACCGAGTTTTTCGTAAAATGCGCGTGATTGTTCAAGATCTTGAACTCTAAGCCCTAAGTGGTTAACACCTGTTATTTCTTTCAAAAGATATCCTTACATGAATACAAATGCCGGCTAGCAGCTTATTTAGAAAGACAAACTACCTATTTAAATACAGGGTTTTGCCGTCTTCTTTTATTCTATTTTATAAAAACACAATAACCTATAACGAATGTTTAATCAATGAGTTACAAATAATCACTTAGCTGGTTTATGTGTAAACTGCATCTCTAATCCTTATTTAACGTAAATACAGAGAAAACCCTAAAATTTATTATGGGCATAATAAATACCCAACATAAACCTCATCGCATTCAGTGGCCACAGTACATGACTGGGATGATAACTATTGTCAATTCTTATGCAATTATCCCGTTGGTATTTTGGCGATAATAATCTGCAAAGTTATCAGTAAAAATTGATTTAAATCAATATTTCAAAAATAAGCTCAGCTAAAATACGTATATACAGTAAGGGTATTATTATCATTGAAGTTATTTCGTTGAATATAGAGCAAAAACAGTTGATTAACTGTCGGCGAATTTTTACTGATTAAAACAGATAACACTGGCGTTATAAAATGAATACTTAGAATAACTAGGGATCACACTTTATGCCTTGTATTTATACATTCATTTTTTAAAAGCAGATCACATACCTAATCAAACAGGTATAAGGCAACAATAAATATGGTTGATTTAGCACGTAGGAATTTTTTTCGTGGCAAAAAAATATCAACCCCTTCGGCAATTAGACTGCCTTGGGTTATTGATGAACAACATTTTATTGATGACTGTACTCAATGTGGCGATTGTATAACGAGCTGTGAAGAAAATATTATTGTTAAAGGTGATGGTGGTTTTCCAGAAATAGACTTTTCACAGGGTGAATGTACCTTTTGTCAAAAGTGTATTGATGTGTGTAAACAACCATTATTTGTTGATCAAAGAGCAGAGAATAATACCGCTTGGCAGTTAGATATTAAGATAAAAAGTCACTGTTTAGCAATGAATAATGTGGTTTGCCAAAGTTGCCAAGACAGTTGTGAGTCTGAGGCGATTAGTTTCAAATACTTACTGTCAAAAACGCCTCAACCTCAAATAGCACTTGATAAATGCAATGGCTGCGGAGCATGTATTGCCATTTGCCCACAAACGGCTATTGAGCTAATGCCTCAATTGATACCTACATTAGCACCTAAATTAACATCTTAATTGCTAACAGAATTAACATAAAACGTTATTAGCGTTTCAGGAGAATAAAATGAGTGCACTCGAACAAATGATTTGGAACGTTTTAGGCTACTCGTCTATGCCCGTTATTTTTTTTGTTGGCTTTGCCTGTACTGCGTTAGTTGCCGTGGCTATTTTAAAAATGTTTGGCGCTAAAGCGCTAAAGCCAAAATAAAGCCAAAATAAAGCCAGCTTAAACACAGCATAAACCAAAAATTGCAACGTTAGCACGACTTAACATATAAATCACAAAGGGGTTAATAGCTTGATTAATTTATTAGAAGAAGAACCCATCAACATTGCCGGTGTGCTTTTTGTTGCCCAACCAGATAATACAGCACAAGTTTCTGTTGAACTTGCTGCTTTTCCTGGGGCTGAAGTACATGAAGTTTCAGATAACGGATCTATGGTAGTTACCATAGAAGAAAACGATTTAAATAGAGGTGAAAAAGGCAAAGGCCTGATTAACACCATCACAGATATGAGTAAATTACCGGGTGTGATCTCGTCATCATTAATTTTTCATCATAATGATTATGGGCTACCACAACATCAGGGGATAAAGGTATGACATTAACAAGACGTGATTTTATCAAAGCCAATGCCATTGCAGCAACGGCCGTCGCTGCTGGGATTGCAGTGCCTACTTCAGCTTCAAATTTGATCACTAAATCATCGGATACCACCATTAAATGGGATAAAGCGCCTTGTCGTTTTTGTGGCACAGGCTGTAGTGTACTTGTTGGCACACAAGAAGGAAAAGTGGTAGCGACTCAGGGAGATCCACAAGCAGAAGTTAACAAGGGTCTCAATTGTATCAAAGGTTATTTTTTATCTAAAATTATGTACGGAAAAGACCGCTTAACTCAGCCTTTATTGCGAATGAAAGACGGTGTTTATGCTAAAGAAGGTGAATTTACACCGGTAAGTTGGGATAAAGCCTTTGATGTAATGGCAGAGAAGTTTAAAGCGGCGTTAAAGAAAAAAGGCCCTACATCCGTGGGGATGTTTGGTTCAGGTCAATGGACAGTTTGGGAAGGTTATGCTGCTTCAAAGTTAATGAAAGCAGGATTTTTGACTAACAACCTCGATCCTAATGCGCGGCACTGTATGGCGTCTGCTGTTGGTGGTTTTATGCGTACCTTTGGTATTGATGAGCCAATGGGTTGTTATGACGATTTAGAAGCGGCTGATGCCTTTGTACTTTGGGGCTCTAATATGGCCGAAATGCACCCTATTTTATGGTCGCGTTTAACGGATCGTCGCTTAAGTAATCCTCATGTAAAAGTAAATGTATTATCAACCTACAGGCATCGTAGTTTTGAGCTTGCTGATAACGGTATGATTTTCACGCCGCAAACGGATTTAGCGATATTAAACTTTATTGCTAATTACATTATTGAAAATGATGCGGTCAATGAAGATTTCTTGAAAAAGCACGTTAATATTCGTGAAGGTGTTACTGATATTGGTTATGGTTTACGGCCATCTCATCCACTAGAAAAAGCGGCTAAAAATCCAGGAAGTGGCGACTCTAAGCCAATGAGCTTTGAAGCTTTTGCTAAATTTGTGAGTACTTATACCGTTGAACATACCTCGAAACTGTCTGGGGTTCCTGAAGCTAACTTAATTACGTTAGCTAAACTTTATGCTGATCCAAAAGTTAAAGTAACGTCGTTTTGGACTATGGGTTTTAACCAACATACGCGTGGTGTTTGGGCGAATAACCTGATGTACAACGTGCATTTATTAACAGGTAAAATATCTGAACCCGGTAATAGCCCGTTCTCATTAACCGGTCAACCTTCAGCTTGTGGTACTGCGCGTGAAGTCGGTACTTTCTCACATAGATTACCCGCTGATTTAGTGGTTAAAAACCCTAAGCACAGAGCGATTACTGAAAAAATTTGGAAATTACCTGAAGGAACTATTCCGCCAAAACCGGGTTATCACGCGGTGATGCAAAACCGTATGCTTAAAGACGGCAAGTTAAATGCGTACTGGGTGATGTGTAATAACAATATGCAAGCAGCGCCTAATATCAACGAAGAAGCCATTCCAGGTTACCGTAATCCTGAGAACTTTATTGTCGTTTCTGACCCATATCCAACAGTAACGGCACAAGCTGCAGATTTGATTTTACCTACGGCGATGTGGGTAGAAAAAGAAGGTGCTTATGGTAATGCTGAACGCCGTACTCAATTTTGGCATCAACAAGTGAATGCACCAGGTGAAGCGCGTTCAGATTTATGGCAAATTGTTGAATTTTCTAAACGCTTTAAAATTGAAGAAGTATGGCCAGAAGAACACCTTGCTAAAAATCCAGAGTACCGTGGTAAAACTATGTTTGACGTGCTTTACAAAAATGGCAATGTAGATAAGTTCCCAATGAGTGAGTCAAAAGGTGATACCAACTTTGAAGGTGATTATTTCGGTTTTTATATTCAAAAGGGGTTATTTGAAGAATATGCCACATTTGGCCGAGGCCATGGTCATGACTTAGCACCGTTTGATCGTTATCACGAAGTACGAGGCTTACGCTGGCCAGTAGTTAACGGCATAGAAACCAAGTGGCGTTACCGTGAAGGGCACGACCCTTATGTAGAAAAAGGCAGTGAAGTTCAGTTTTATGGTAAAAAAGACAAAAAAGCGATTATCTTTGCTTTGCCATACGAACCTGCGGCAGAGTCACCCGATGATGAATATAATTTATGGTTAAGTACGGGGCGTGTACTAGAACATTGGCATTCAGGCTCAATGACTTCTCGTGTACCTGAACTTCATAAAGCATTTCCAGATGCGGTGTTATTCATTCATCCTGATGACGCAAAATCTAGAGGTTTACGTCGAGGCGATCACGTGTTGATTGAATCTCGTCGCGGTGAAGTTAAATCACGGGTAGAAACGAGAGGGCGTAATCGACCACCAAAAGGCTTGGTATTTATGCCTTGGTTTGATGCTAAACAATTGGTTAATAAGTTAACACTTGATGCAACTGACCCTTTATCTAAGCAAACAGATTACAAAAAATGCGCGGTTAAAGTGTCTAAAGTATCGGCTTAGTGCCTGTTTAAATTTTTACACCGATTAGGTGGAGGTAAAACAATGAAAATATTACCCATAGTAATGATCACGCTTGGCTTAGTAACAGCCTATGCAACATTCGCTGAGCAAACAGTGAATCCTGGTGGTTTAGAAACTATTCGCGGCGCTTCAACAATTGATGAAACACGAAAAGCTGACCGTTTAAAACGGGTTATTAAAGATAAAAATCCGATAAAAAGAAACTATGTACATCAACCGCCAGTGATCCCACATCAGATCCGTGGCTACCGTGTTGATACCAATAGTAATAAATGTCTTACTTGTCATGGTTGGAAGTATGCAGCAGAAACGGGTGCGACTAAAATCAGTTTAACCCATTACGAATCACGTGATGGAAAAACGTTATCTGAAGTTTCGCCACGACGATATTTTTGTTCACAGTGTCATGTAACTCAAGCTGATGCGCCTGAGTTAGTTGACAATACCTTTAAACCTGTTGATTCGTTAGGTCATGAGTAATAGATAAATAATAATTTTATCGAAGCGTAATTAAGGTGATAAAAATGACAAAAGAATCAAAAATAAAAAAAGTATGGCAATACCTTCGTTCACCAAGTAGTGCTGCACTGTGGTTTATTTTAGCCATTGGTTTTGCAGGCGGCATTATTTTTTGGGGTGGGTTTAACACCGCCCTTGAGATAACCAATACTGAAGAGTTTTGTATTGGTTGTCACGAAATGGAAGATAATGTTTATGAAGAATATAAGGAAACAATCCATTACTCTAATCGCTCTGGTGTTCGTGCTACATGCCCTGATTGTCATGTACCCAAAAAATGGACGCATAAAATAGTGCGTAAAATTGCAGCCAGTAAAGAAGTTTGGGGAATGTTGACGGGACTAATTGATACCAGAGAGAAATTCGTGGAGCATCGTCGTTCATTGGCTGAACGTGAATGGAAACGAATGAAAGATAATGATTCGTTAGAGTGTCGTAATTGTCATAACTTTGAATACATGGACTTTTCTGAGCAAGGTAATCGCAGTGTTAAAATGCATTCAAGTGCTTTAGCATCAGGTGAAAAAACCTGTATTGATTGTCATAAAGGTATCGCGCACAAATTACCAGACATGAAAGGTATTGAAAACTGGTAATTATACCCATTGAAATAACAAAAAAGCCTCGTTAATTAGTCAAATTAATGAGGCTTTTTTAGATGTTCCAATTAATAAAGTAGAGTTTAAAAAGCTAGCTCAAATCATTTAAGCCATCAATACATTCAAATCGTTTAAGCCACTCAATCTATTCAAACCCAATACACCGAAGTCATTCAAGTCACTCGGATTTAAGCTATACCCATCACACGATTCGTTATTTTTTAGGGATAAAGGTATTTGCTACATTCACTATTTCTTCAACACTGTTTTGTAGCGCTATCATTTGCTCGGAAACAACGTCAGTTTGTTGCCATGTTTTTTCAGTGACTTGTTGAATGTCTTCAATATGGTTATTCATTTCATTTGAAACAGCACTTTGTTCTTCAGCCGCGGTAGCTATTTGAGCCGCTAAATTTGAGACGTTTTGTACTTTATTAACCACAGCCTCAATTTTTTTATTGGAAGATTCAGCGGTGGTTACGCAATGTTCTGCTTCGTTTTTATTTTGATTCATCAGTTCAACCCATTGTTCTATGGTGTTGAGCATTGCAGATAATCGGGTATGAATTTGTTTAGCAGAATCTTGTGTTCTTGATGATAGGCTGCGAACTTCATCGGCAACAACGGCAAATCCTCTTCCTTGTTCACCAGCGCGTGCCGCTTCAATAGCAGCATTGAGTGCCAGTAAATTGGTTTGGTCGGCTATTGACTGAATATCCCCCATTAATGCCCCAACACTATTAGCAGACTCAGTTAAACTGTGTGCTGATGCCGAGGCTGCCTCTACTTCTTTAGCGAGGTTTTTAATTTTTTCAGTCGTATCGTAAATACCTTGTTGTGCTTCTTCACATTGGGAAAAAGTATCATTTAAGTCATCTGCGGTCGTCACAGTATTATTGGCAATTTCATTGGTTGATGATTGCATTTGCTGCATTGCGACGCTGAGTTGCTCGATATTATTTTTTTGCTGGTTTAAATTATCACGTGTGGTGTCCATACCTTGTTTTACGTTATCCATGATCGAACGAATAGGGGTTGCCGCATCTAATGTTCTTTCTAAAATAGCTTTGATTTTTGTTTTTATCATCGAAAAATTAAAGTTGTAAACACTTGCTGTGCCGTTACCAAAATATATTTTACGTGAGACGGAGTCATACATTTTTTGCATATGCTGTGCGCGCATTGCTGTTGGTATGATATCTTTCCAAAAAACGATAATAGGTGTTAATGCACTGATGGCCGCTATTGCTGATATTTTCCATCCGAAGGTTGAAAATATATAGAGCTGCGCTAAACACGACAGTGTCACCAGAAATGAAAACTTATGTAAGGGGGTAAATTCGAAAGTAGGCCAGAAACGTTTATCGTTTATCGCTTGATAGATATGCTGTGCTTTATTCACAAGAACATGAGCGGCCAATGTGCTAATGGATTGAAAGCCAACAATTTTTCCATTTTCATATTGCGGTGTTATAAACGAATTTAGCCATAGTGCTTGCTTATCTTTCGTTTGCATTTTCAATAGCCCTTGCCAAGAAAATCCTTGAGTGAGGGTGGTAGAGAGTTCTTGCAAAACGTCATTGGGCATATCGCGATGAATGACACTATTTCTATTCATGGTTAATAGTTGAACTTTACTAAAACCGGTGGATATGCAAAAGTTTTCATTTACATAAATGTACCGACCCTGTTGATCGGTTATTGAAATAAGTTGTGAAGTATTAGACATAGAGAATATAGACTTTTAAAGTTGTTGAAAAATAGCATATCAATATGAGCTTCAAATGCATTGATCTAGCTCTAATGATACTCATGTTATCTGCAGTATTAAAAACGGTAAGATATACCCACTGATAGTATTGTTTCAATCCAAAAGGGATCATCTATTTGTGCAACACAAACATTGTTACGACAAAATAAATCATTATCCTTTTTAACCACACTGGCATAACCACGCAGTTCTGTGACAAAAGCTAGATTGTCAGAAAACTCATAACGCGTACCAACCGCAGCGGTGAGTGAAGGATAAAGTTCTTCACCAAAGTCCGTATCAAAATACGCTCCACCTAAACCTAAAGACACTGTGGTAACGTAGCCGTGCTGACGAAATTGTGCAATGCCATTAAAGTGCGCATATATAATGTTTAACGCATAGTTTTGATTATCTAAAGTGCTGTTAAAGTCATGATTAGTATAGTTAATAAGTATTTGACCCTGCCCATTGGGTGAGTCTTGCCAAGCTAAGGCAAGACCATAATTAGCCGAGTCATTTAAAGACAATGATGCACTATCAGAATTAGTGATATCGCTACTGAATGCTTTTCCCAGAAAAGGTGTTATCTCCCAATCAGCTGACCAAGTAGAAAAAGAGCTGGAGAACAAACATATACTGACTAATAGACTCATTGAACTTTTGAAACTAGGCATAACCTGTGAACCCTCGTTTTGGATGCTGATGAGATGACAACGCATTATGTTCAATGGTTACATCATCAGACCCCAGTTATTATCATTAGTGTAGTTAATTTTTTATGATTTTTTATTTAAAAAACTACCGAGCTTATCAAGAGCTTTTTCTTTTAATGTTTCGGTTAGTTTAGCTTGAAGTTTTTGTTTTTGGGTTTTTTTTGCTTGTTTCCATATGGCCGCAAGTGCTTTTTTGGTTATTTCAGCGCCTAGTTGACTTGCAGGTAGGCCTGATTTTCCGCCAATGTCTGTTAGCTCGATATCTGGAAGTATGAGTTGATGTGTTTTATTACCTAATTTTGATAAATCAAGGGATAAGCGAGTTCCCGCAAGGATCAGTTTGTTGACTCTTATATTAGGTTCTGTTGAATCACTTTCTTTTGTAGCCGATGATTCAGGAATATTCTTATTGATAGCGTCAAGAACATCTTGAATATTTGAACTGCCGTTTTGAGTGATCTCAACAAATGCTTGTGGACTGTCGATAATAATTGCATCAATAATAATGGGAGTATCGGTGAGGCTTTTAAGGTTTATATCTAATGTTATTGTTTCTAATGAAAATAAGTGTGGATAGCTGTAATGACTTGGGTTGGTAATCGTAAACTTATTGATTGTGCCCGCACCTTCACTTAAGCGTATATCTACATTCGCTACAGTGACTGTTTGTGCAGTGAGGTTACTGCCAACAGTTTGAATCTGTTGTTTTATGTAATCATTTAATGAACCATTAGCTAAGAACCAAAGGGCTCCGCCACAGGCGAGTAATATAATTATTATAAGAGAAGCTAGCTTATTCACGTTGTACTATCCAAAGACCAAAGTCACATAAAAAAATATACTTAAATTATATACCTAAATCAAATCAATGTGTTGATTGCGTTAGAATTAAAATGAACATGAGTTGTTAATAATATATTTTATATATCACGATGTTTTTTAGTGGTGAGTATTGTTTTAGTCTGTTTTTTATCGTTAATTATTATGGATTTCAATAGTATAAATTTATTTTTAAAGCAATGTGTTGTCTGTTTTTTATGCTTTTAAGTGTTATTTAGTTATCAATATAACTATTTTAGTGGTATTTACAAACAACTTGCTTAAAAAGTAAACTTGTTATATAAAATTAGAAAATAATAAAAAAAATAGAAGGAATGATCTGTTGTTTAAGATTAATAAAAAATTATGGTCATTTAATTTTGGCTGTTTAATCGCAGGATCTTTTGTTTGGTTAGTCAGCGTAGGGCTTACAGCACCAGTACCTGCAGCGCTTTATCCGCATACAGATTTTGTTTTAGATTATTACTCTGGTCTAGTCACTGCGGTTGCAACGGGGATGTTAACACTCTTAGTTTTAGTTATTATGGGTAAGGCATTTAAATTATGCACCAGTGAGCATACTTTTTGGTTAGTGCTACCAATCTTGTCTTTTTTAGCGTTAACGATGATTGCTTCACAATCAATGTTCATCTCTATTGCTTATGCCGCTATACCGGCAATGATGGTTATTTCAATGAGTGCAATCTATTATCGATTGATGAAAATGAAACGATAAAGGTTCTTTTTCTTTCTGCTTTACTAAGTAAATCAGTAAATCAGTAAATAAAAGCAAAGCACACAGCTTTGCTTTATTACAAAGACCTAGGATAAAAAGAGATCATCCTTGAGGTGAGGCTTAATTATTAGGAATAGCGTTACTTGGCACACTGGTGGGATTAATGTGCTCAATAGGGTAACAGCCAAGTACTTTGATAAAGTTCGTCAGCCCCGTTATCTCAGTAAGGGCTTCTTGTAATGCCATACTTTTTAAATTAGCTTCAACATCAATATAGAACATTTCTTCCCAAGGGCGACCTTGTATAGGTCGAGACTCAAGCTTACACATATTGATGCCTTTATTTTTTAGTACAATTAAGCATTCAACCAGTGCCCCTGCTTTTTGTCCTGTTGATAAAGTAATGGTCGTTTTTGCGGGGATTTGTTCAGCTACATCGACAGGTTTTCTCGCAACAAGAATAAATCGGCTATGATTTTCTTTTTGATTGGCGATAGAAACCTCTAGTGCGTGCAAGCGATACAAATGCCCGCCTTCTTCACTACCAATCACTGCGACGGTTTCATCTTGAAGTTCGTAAACCTTCGCCATCGCTTCTGCTGTACTTTCACAATATTCAATGCGGATATTTTCTTGTTTATCTAAAAAATGGCTACATTGTGTAAAAGGTTGTCCATGTGCGTATATCGTCGTTATTTTGTCTAAACGTGTATTTACCGCGGTCAGCAAGCAATGTTCTATGGGTTGAGTAATTTCACCAACAATGGATAAATTTGTATGTTGAAGTACATCGTATACTTCGTTAATACTGCCAGAACTGGTATTTTCAATAGGTAATACCCCGTAATCAACGTGACCGGATTCAACCTGTTGCATTATTTCACTGAAACTATGGCAGCCCGATTCTATGATCGTTTCAGCTCTCCTTGAAAAGTAACGGTGACTTGCTAAGTAACTATAAGAGCCTTTATCACCAAGGAATGCGACACTTACTGTGGGTACTTGAATATTGGGATTCGCTAATGTTTGTAAATAAGCTTGTTGATTAAGTACTGAATCTTCGATAATACTTTGAAAAATACTGGTGACATAATGTGCGTCTAGCCCTAGTTCTTTTCCTTGCGTAATTAAACGTATTAATAACTCTTGTTCACGTTGTTGATCGCGTACAGGCCGAATAAGGTGAGCTTTGCTTTTAGCTACATTAAGGGTAAGCGCTCGACGTTGAGCAAAAAGCTCTAATAAATTTCTGTCAAGTTTGGTTATTTTCTCACGTATTTTATTTAGATCTAATTCTTCGCTCACTTGCTTATCCTATTGTTAATACCACCATAATAAAATTACGGACATAAAAAAACCTCTATAAAGAGGCTGCTTATCGTCGGTGATTTAGACGGCAACACTCCTTTTATTTATCTCTTGGTTGAGTAAGAAAGGGGTATATAGGTATTTTTTGTTGCTCGTATCGATACTCTATCTGTGATGATGAATTAATTCAACCGATTATTTATACCAATATATTCATTAGATACATTATTAACTATGATCAGAATATTTTCTTAAAAATAAAGACCTCTCAACTTAATCGCTAAAACTCAATAACTGTAACTTAAGAAATAGGATAGCTGATTAAAGTATCTTTACCTTTACTGTTAATCGAACGATTGATAAAGCCATCTTTCTTAAAATTGTCAGACTCAGTTTGTAATTACTGAAGTGTTTGAAGTGATTGAAGTTACATAGTTTGTTGGTGAGTCTATTTTCATTAAATTTTACAATTGAGTATTTGCCAAAATCTTTATGCATGTTAGCTTGGAGTTCTTAAAAATAACGATGAACATTATTAATCATGGCAATGATGAGTGCATGGAAACATGACTTCCCTATATTTTCTTCACATGCTCACCCTGAGTTATGTTACTTAGATAGTGCAGCTACCTGTCTAACACCTAAGCGCGTTGCTACGGCGATGTATAACTACCAGTGTTATTCTCATGCTAATAGTCATAAAGGTCTATATCAACTCAGCGTTAAGGCAACAGAGCTTGTTGAAAACGCTCGAGAAAAAGTGGCTGAGTTTCTTAATGCACCTAAGCAGAGTGAATTAGTCTTTACGTCAGGCACTACCGAGAGCATTAATATTGTCGCAAATAGCTTTGTTGCTCCGAAAATGAACCCTGATGCAAATATTGTGATCAGTAGCGTAGAGCATCATGCAAATATATTGCCTTGGCAGAGAATATGTCAGTTACACCATGCTGAACTTCGTATAGCACCTCTTACGCTTGCAGGTATTATTGATATTGAAGCATTAAATGCCTTACTTGATGAAAACACCATTATTGTTGCCATTTCTCATATCTCTAATGTACTAGGGCTTGTTAATCCTGTGGCTGAAGTTTGTCAGTTAGCGCAACAAAAGGGTATTGCAGTGTTGGTAGATGGTGCACAAGCCGTCGCTCATGGACATATTAATCTTGCTGAACTTGGCTGTGATTTTTATACATTTTCTGCTCATAAGCTTTATGGACCGACAGGTTGCGGCGTTTTATATGCTAAAGGTGATCATTTAACGCAAATGCCTCCTGATGCATTGGGTGGTGGTATTGTTAATCGAGTGACATTTGAAAAAACTGAATTTATACATTCTCCGTTAAAATTTGAACCAGGTTCACACAATGTCGTGGGTATTGTTGGCTTGGTGGAAGCTATTGATTATTTAAATGATATTTCATGGTTGGATATTACTGAGCATATGACTAATATCAGTACTTATTTAGTTGATAAACTTGGCGAACTTAGTTTTGTTAAGCCCTTACTTGGTCATATAGGTGGTGTGCAATCTTTACCTTCTGTGCCTTCTTTAATTTCCTTTCAACTTGAAGGTGTTCACGCCCACGATGTTGCAAGTCTATTAGATGGTGAAAATATTGCCGTCCGTGCGGGTCATCATTGTGCACAACCTCTACATCAAATGTTTGCAGTGAATGCTACGGTACGTACATCGTTAGGTATTTATAATAGCGATAAGGATATTGACCGCTTAGTTATTGCATTGACGAACGCTTATCAATTGTTGGCCATTAGAGAATTTGAATGAATACCGAAATAGGCCTTTATCAACAAAATTTACTTGCACATCACAAGAACCCCATAGGGTTTAAAAAACAGATCTCAGTAACACATTCTGCTGACGGTGATAATGCGGTTTGTGGTGATGAAATAACGGTAGAAGTGAATATTAGTGCGGGTAAAATTCAAGCGTTAGCCTTTTTAGGGGATAGCTGTGCTATCTGTCGAGCCTCAGCGTCAATGATGTGTCAGTATTTATTAGATCAATCGATTGATAATATTGAGGACTTAATAAAAATACCTATGGCTCTGATTAATGGCGTTCACGAGGCAGATGTTACTCTTGATGAGTGTTTTTCATCACTGACTGTTATTGAAAAATATCCGGTCAGAAAACAATGTGCTTTATTGCCATGGCAAACATTGATTAGCGCAATCAATAAAAACCCTTAACAATATCAATTAAGAAAGACCAATTAAGAAATATCAATTAAGAGATAAATTAATGCAAGAAAATTGGTTACAAATCGCTAGTACTTTTACAGTAAGAAAATCATATGTATTGGCTACCATCGTTGCGACAAAAGGCGCTACTTATCGAAAAGTAGGCACATTAATGCTTATTGATGAAGATGGCGAATGCACAGGTTTATTAAGTGGCGGCTGTTTGGAAGCTGACATTAGTTTACATGCTAAAGATGTACTTACTCGT
This sequence comes from Alteromonadaceae bacterium, assembly GCA_047621305.1. Lineage (GTDB taxonomy): Bacteria > Pseudomonadota > Gammaproteobacteria > Enterobacterales > Alteromonadaceae > Colwellia_A. Next base: position 17,570 of record JBLHNB010000034.1, read on the forward strand.
CAGAAAACAAAATTACTTACCTATGATTTAAGTTCTGATGACAACTTGTTATGGGGATTAGGGTTAGGTTGTGATGGCGCGATAGAGTTATTACTACAACCCTTGTTACCTGAAAATAACCACTTAGAATTTGCCATGCTCCTTGATGCTTTATCAAATAGAAAAACAGGCTACTACTTACAAAGTATCAGCAATAAAAATGCAGCACAAGGGCAGTTTATTGAAAGTGAATTAACAGGTGAATCAACAGATAGAGTAATCAGTAATGAGGAAATTCACGGTTCATTATCTAGCAACAATGAGCAACTTATTATTCCCGTATTACCACCTATTTCGGTGTTAATATGTGGAGCAGGACCTGATGTTGTTCCTGTGGTTAATATTGTTAATCAATTAGGTTGGCAGGCAACGTTGTGGGATCACCGTCCTGCTTATTTACAGCAAAATGAGTTTGATCTTTGTTATAGAAAAAGAAAAGTTCGAGCTGAATATACTAAGCCAACAGAATATAGAGCGTTTGATGCTGTGGTAGTGATGACCCATAACCTTGAATTTGATGCTATGTATTTATCGAAAGCACTTTCTGCAAACGTAAATTATATTGGCTTGTTAGGCCCCGCAGGTAGACGAGATAAATTATTAAAAGAAAATTCACTTACTTTTGAGGAAGTGCAAGGCCAAGTCTATGGACCCGTAGGTTTAGACTTAGGCGGTCGTAGCCCACAAGCTATTGCGCTGTCGATAACAGCACAAATTCAACAGCATCTAAGTAAGCAATATACCAAGGCTCAATATCGTGCGTGGCGTCAAGTTGCTGCTACGTCATATTGATGAACACATAATTATGCCAACTGACCAAAACATCATTAATGATAAGCTTGCTATTATCCTCCTTGCTGCGGGCGCTTCTGTTCGTCTTGGTCAATCAAAGCAATTAGTTGATATTAACGGGCAGAGTTTATTAGCACGTCAAGGTGTTATGGCATTGTCGCTAACAAAAAAAACCTATTGTGTCTTGGGTTGTGCTGTCGATGTTCATCACCAAGTTATCAAGAATAAACCGATAAAAATTGTTGTTAATGATCATTGGCAAGAAGGTATGGCGACTTCTATCGCGGCAGGTGCAAAAGCATTACCGAGTGATGTTGAGGCAGTCATGATCATTTTAGTGGATCAGTGGCAGCTCACCGCAAATCATATCGAAAAGGTAGCTAAATTGTGGATGCAATTCCCAGAATATATTATAGCGGCAAATCATAACAGCTTAAAAGCAAAGCAAATGGCACCACCGGTCATTTTCCCTAAAAAATTCTTTGCTCAATTAAGTGAGCTAAAAGGGAACACAGGAGCCAAATCAATATTAACCAAATACCATCAATGGATTAAGACTATTGAGATACCAGAAGCTTTTGTTGATCTTGATACGCCAGAGCAACTTGCAGCGATGCGTTCGTCACTATAATTTTAAACTATTTAGACTTGGAATAGTTTATTCAAAACTGTTAAAATATCGCCAATTTTTATGGCATTAATATAGTGCTACGTAATTTGACAGGGTAAAACATGGCGTCATTACAAGACCAGTTATTAAAAGCAGGTTTAACAACTAAACAAAAGTCACGTCAAGCAAATACCGATAAACGTAAAAAAAATAAACAACAACGTAGCGGTGTTGCCCATGAAGCTAGCTTGCAAGAACAAGTGAAACAAGAGCTGACAATAAGCAAACAAGAAAAGTTAGCAAAAGATTTAGCTTTAAATGCAGATAAAAAGCAGCAACTTGCCGATAAAGAACAACATTTACGTATTTTGCAAATATTGCAACATCATCAAATTAAAAATGTTAATGGTGAGAGTGAATATAATTACACTTACTCTAATACTATTAAAAAATTATTTGTCAATGCGGTGACGCATAGAGCCCTTATTAATGGTCAATTAGCTTTGTGTGGTTTGGACGATGTTACCTACATAGTGACCACTGAAACGGCGGGTAAATTAGCCTCATTAAATGAAGGTGTGATACTTGTTCAAAATGATAAAGTCAGCACGGAAGATGTTGATGAAGATGACCCTTATGCTGACTTTCAAATACCCGATGATATGGTGTGGTAGAACAATAGTGCACTGAAAGTAGTACAATCTATTTTGTAGTAATAGGTTGGTTTTTATTTAATTAAAGTTGAGAAAATATAGAAATGTTTATTATTCGTTGGGTTATTGGTCGTATTATTTTGTTTTTTAATTTTATCTTTTCACCAAGTTCACCAAAAAGAGATGAAAAAATTCAAGCTGAAATAGACAAGAGTACAGCCCATTTAAATTTGTATCAATTACCGGCTTGTCCTTTTTGTGTAAAAGTACGCCGTTCGTTAAAACGTGATGGATTAAATATCAACTTACGTAATATTAATCAAAATGAAAATTACCGTGAAGAACTTATTCGTGAAGGTGGTAAACGTACGGTGCCATGTTTACGTATTGAAAAAGAAAACGAGCCAGTAACATGGTTATATGAATCTAATGAGATTATTAATTATTTACAGCAATTCGCTCGGTAATTTTAACCAGTACAAGTGTTCAATAACTTATATGGAATAGGTATAAGGTTAAGTAACTAATTGTTCTAAGTAATTAATTTTATAAAGCTGTCGTTATTCGTTTTAATCATTAGAAATGGTCAGTGAATGAATCGAGGTGGTGTAAATCAATAACCATAAATAATGACTATTGATTTACTCCTCACTACCATTCAAAGTGCCTAAAGATCTGAAAAGGCATCTTGATTGATAGCTGAAATATTACTTCTTTGTTTTACGCTTAGCTTGCTTTTTAGCCTTTGCTTTTTTCTGAGCGACCGTTCTTTTTATTTTAGGTTTTTTCATCGCTACACGTGATTCTTTATGTTGAGGACGAAGCTCTTCGATAATTCTCCGTTGTAAACGCTCATCCATATAACGTTCAATCTTGGTGATAACCAGCATATCATGCGCTTCAACCAAGGAGATTGCGGTGCCTTTATTACCTGCGCGGCCTGTTCTGCCAATGCGGTGCAAATAAATATCTGCTTTGCGTGGCATGTCAAAGTTAATTACGTGAGTGATATCATCAATATCTAAACCGCGAGCAGCCACATCTGTGGCAACTAATACGTTAACTTTACCGTTTTTTAAGCGCGCGACAGAATTATTGCGTTTATCCTGTGGCATCTTCCCTTCTAGCCATGCACAGGGGATTTCATCGCCGTAGAGTTTTCCCGACAAAAACTGTACTGTTTCACGTTTATTCGCAAAAACAACAGCACGTTTAACCTCATCTTGTTTGAGAATATTGGCAAGTAGCTGATATTTATGATGGGTATCATCAGCAATATGTATCCATTGATGGGTCTTGGCTTTTTCTTTACGAGAAGGCGTTGCTTCTAAATAAACCGGATCGGTTAAGACCTCTTTAGCGCAACGGATTACTCCGGCACCTTCTAATGTTGCTGAAAACAACATGGTTTGTTTACGCCAACGTGCTTCAGCAATGATGCGATTAATGGTTTCTGAAAAACCCATATCTAACATGCGGTCAGCTTCATCCAAAATAAGGATTTCTATTTCACGCGCATCAAATTGTTCAGATTCAATGTATTCCATTAAACGACCCGGTGTTGCAATAAGTATATCGGTATTTGTCGTTAATAGTTCTTTATGGCTACCGTAATTAACACCGCCGGTTATCACGCCCGTTTTTATATTGGTAAGTGAGGTTAACTTTTCACATTGTTCATGAATTTGTAACGCTAATTCACGTGTAGGCAATAATATCAATACCCGAGGGAAGCCTGGGGTGGTTCGTGGATAATCAAGTAAATGCTGTGCAATTGGAAGTAAAAAGGCAGCAGTTTTTCCTGTTCCTGTTGGTGCAGATGCCAATACATCTTTGCCTGTCATAGCGACAGGGATTACTAATTCTTGAATTGAAGTTGGCTTTATAAAGCCGGCATTTGCGATGCCGCCTAGTAATTCAGAGTCTAGGTCAAACTGCTCAAACATGTGATTACGGTTCTTAGAAAGTTAATATTGGTGGATTATAGTGGTTACTCATTTAATCAGCAAGAATATCAAATATCTCATTTTCAATTTGCTTACACCATTGGGCAATGCGTTCATCACTGAGTTGATATTGATTGTCTTCATCTAATGGTAAACCGACAAATTGGCTTTGGTCAGATGTTAAGCCTTTTGAGGCAGCAAATTCGTAACCGGTATTAGGCCAATAACCAATAATATAGGCACCTTGTGCGATGACTTGTTCGTGTAACATGCCCAAAGCATCTTGAAACCACTCCGTGTAGCCTATTTGATCACCCATACCGTATAAAGCGACTATTTTGCCGTTTAAGTCGAGGTCGGCTATATCTTGCCAATGTGATTCCCAATCTTCTTGTAGTTCACCGTAATCCCAAGTTGAAATACCTAGAATAAGTAAATCATACTCAGCCGTTTTACTCAGTGCGACATCTTTAATATTATACAGTTCGACCTTTGACTTTTTCATGGCTTGTTGTATTTTTTCTGCTGCCATTTCTGTATAACAAGTGGTTGAACCGTAAAACAAACCAATTTCCATTGTATAACTCTATCTTTAGTTGATAATCAAAATAACTTGAATGTTCGCTAGTTGTGATCGCCATAAGTTATTGAGCTTTACTTAATGCGTCGGTATGACTATCACAATTAATTTTTGGCGAGTTTATCAGAGTTCGATAATGCATTTCTATAAAGTTGCACTATGGCGTTATTCACTGTATTTTATTTCTATTGTTTTGCTGCAATTTTTATTATGATGCAGCGGTCTTATAGTTAAGCTATTTTTACTGCTATTTTGGAAAATACACATGTTAAAGAAAACCATTTGTTCTCTATTTATCTTGTTGTTGAGTAATGCGAGTTATTCGTTAACACTTGACAACAAAACAGCGACGAGTGCTGTTGTCGAAAAAAGTATTAATACCACGTTTGATGCCGCAGCGTTAAAGGTTCAACTTGGCACTACTTTAGGGTTAGAAATTAAAAAAGTAAATGCATCACCCATGCCTGGCCTTGTCGAAGTGATTACTAACCAAGGTTTGTTTTATGCAAGTTATGACGGTAAATATTTTATTCAAGGTAAGATGTTTGGTTTAGGGACAGAAGTCACAAACCATACCGAGGAAAGTTTGGCAAAAGTACGTATTGATGGCATGAGTGCTTTTACAAATGACATGATTATCTTTCCTGCGAAAAATGAAAAGCATGTAGTGACTGTTTTTACTGATATCACCTGTGGGTATTGTCGTAAATTTCATGACCAGATTGATGACTACAATGATAAAGGTATCACTGTTCGGTATTTAGCTTATCCTCGTTCTGGTGTAACAGATCAATCAGGGCAATTATCTCAAGGGTTTAAAGATTTACGTTCAATTTGGTGTCATGAAAATCCTAAAGAAGCGTTAACTAAAGCTAAATCAGGTTCAAGTGTTGCACAGCGTATTTGTGATAAGCCTATAGAAGAAGAATTTAATTTTGGTCGTCAAATAGGGGTTAATGGTACACCTGCCATTGTATTTAGTAATGGTATGATGATACCTGGTTATCAACCGCCTGATAAATTAGCACAAGTTTTAGAAAGTTTATAATTACAAAATAGGGGCCAAATCCCCTAGTTCATAACGACAGAGTTACCTAATGTTAACGCTGTCGTTTTCTTTTGAATACTGCCTCAATACTTTTCTTATTCTTTTAGTTAGTAATCTCATTATTCATTTCTTTTTATTTACATCATTTAGTTGCTTGGAAAAACGTCATGCAAAAACAAGTTGTTCGCCGGGAAACTGTTTCAGATGACAATTTACCTCATCACCTACATCCAATAATCAAACAAATATATGCGTGTCGTGGTGTTACGTCTGCAGAGGAACTTGAACTTAATGTGACGCAGTTAAATGCGGTTGACTCATTAAAGGGGATTTCTACAGCGTGCCAATTATTACATCAGGCATTTGTTGATGAAGTTAATATTTGTATTATTGGTGATTTTGATGCTGATGGCGCTACCAGTACTGCTTTGATGATGGATGCACTAAGCTCTTTAGGTCATAAAAACCATCAATTTATTGTCCCTAATCGTTTTGAATATGGCTACGGCTTAACCCCTGAAATAGTTGATGTTGCTGTTAAACAAGGAGCCGAACTATTAGTGACGGTAGATAACGGCATCAGCTGTTTGGCTGGCGTAGCAAGAGCAAAATCATTAGGTCTTCAGGTTATTGTCACTGACCACCATTTACCTGGGAAAAAGTTGCCCATTGCTGATGCTATTGTTAACCCAAATCAGCCTGATTGTGCTTTTAATAGTAAAGCGTTAGCTGGGGTTGGTGTCGCATTTTATCTCATGTTGGCTTTGCGCAAATATTTAAGAGAGCAACAATGGTTTACACAAAAATGTTTAAATGAGCCTAACTTGGCTCAGCTTTTAGATCTGGTTGCTTTAGGCACGGTCGCTGATGTTGTGCCGTTAGATGCTAATAACCGTATTTTAGTCGCACAAGGATTAAAGCGAATTAGAGCAGGGCATACCCGACCAGGTATTCAAGCGTTAATAGAGATTGCGGGTAAAAATCAACGTCGGATGGTGGCAAGTGATTTTGGTTATGCACTAGGGCCTCGTATTAATGCGGCAGGTCGCCTTGATGATATGTCGTTTGGTATTAACTGTCTGTTAGCACCTGATTTAAGCACCGCTCGTGCGATGGCAGTTGAATTAGACGATCTCAATAAAGCACGACGGGAAATAGAACAAGGCATGCAACAAGAGGCTGAAAAAGTATTACTACAGCTTAATGTCGCGCAAGATAACCTCAGCAGTGGCATCGTCTTGTACCAACAGGATTGGCATCAAGGTGTTATAGGTATTGTTGCCGGGCGCTTAAAAGAAAAGTTTCATCGACCCAGTATTGTTTTTGCAGGGGGGATCTTAGAAGGTGAACCTATTGAAAGTAATGGTTCAGTAGTAAATAATCCCGAAATTAAAGGCTCAGCTCGTTCTATTCCGGGCTTACATATTCGAGATTTATTAGAGCACATTGACTCGCAGCACCCAGGTATTATTATTAAATTTGGCGGTCATGCGATGGCTGCCGGCCTATCTATATTAGCGAGTAATTTTTCAGATTTTCAGTCTTTATTTTTAAAATATGCAGGCGAATGGATTGCAGCAGAAGATCTTCAAGGTAAGTTACTATCTGATGGTCAATTGGCGGTGTCAGAACTAAATTTAGCTTTTGCTGAAATACTAAGAGAAGCCGGACCGTGGGGGCAGAATTTTATGGAGCCTTTATTTGATGATGTATTTACCCTTATTCAACAACGCATTGTAGGGGAAAAACATTTAAAAATGGTATTACAAAAAGATCAGCACGTTTTCGATGCTATTGCTTTCAATGTAGATACTAGTCTATGGCCAAGCCATCAAGCAACCAAAGTACATGTAGCTTATCGTTTAGATATTAATGAATTTCGTGGTAAACAAACCGTACAATTACTGGTCGAACACCTGGTACTTGCTTCATAATAGTGGTGAAATTATATCGTTTATTTACGACATCAAATAAGCTACAATGCGCGCCTGTTTTTATGGTTAAACAACTAAATTTAAAAGTGTCAAAAAGCTGATGTTAGAAGTTAATCCGGTATTAAATAAAGTCAAAGAAATTCGTGAACGTACTGTGTTATTACGGGGGTATCTTTGACTACGATCTTAAAGCAGAACAATTGCATGAAGTAACGCGTGAATTAGAGCAACCTGATGTTTGGAATGATGCTGACAGAGCACAAAAATTAGGTAAAGAAAGATCATCGCTCGAGCTTATTGTTAAAACGATTGATGATTTAGAGTCTGGTTGTGAAGACATCGAAGGCTTAGTCGAGTTGGCTGTTGAAGAAAATGATAACGAGACTTTTCAAGATGCCGAAACTGAGACCCAAGCTTTAGATGCAAAGCTAGAGAAACTAGAATTTCGTCGGATGTTTTCAGGCTCTCAAGATGCCAATAATTGTTACCTTGATATTCAGTCCGGCTCTGGCGGTACAGAAGCACAAGATTGGGCTGAAATGTTAATGCGCATGTATCTACGCTGGGGCGAAGCGCATGGTTATAAAACAGAAGCGATCGAAATAACTGACGGTGATGTTGCTGGTATCAAAGGTTGTACTATTAAATATACGGGCGAATACGCCTATGGTTGGTTACGTACAGAAACAGGGGTACATCGTTTAGTACGTAAATCACCTTTTGACTCGAGTGGTCGTCGCCATACCTCATTTGCTTCAGCCTTTATTTATCCAGAAATCGATGACAACATCGAAATTGATATCAACCCTGCTGATTTACGTGTTGATACCTACCGTGCATCAGGTGCTGGTGGTCAACATGTTAACAAAACAGACTCAGCTATCAGACTCACTCATCTTCCAACAGGCGCAGTAGTGCAATGTCAGGCTGACCGTTCACAACATAAAAATAGAGCCGCAGCAATGAAGCTATTAAAAGCTAAATTGTATGAGTTGGAAATGCAAAAACAAAACGAAGATAAACAAGTGCTAGAAGATGGTAAGTCGGATATTGGCTGGGGTAGCCAAATTCGCTCCTACGTATTAGATGATAGCCGCATTAAAGATTTACGAACCGGTGTTGAAAACCGTAATACCCAAGCCGTACTAGATGGCGACTTAGATAAGTTTTTGGAAGCCAGTTTAAAATCAGGCTTATAAACGAATGATAAATATTGTTGCATAGACTCTATATTTAGTTTACTCAACAAACTATTGAAATATTAAAGATTAACCACGAGATATTAAAATGAGCAATCAAGAAAAACCAGCACAAGATGAAAACAAGTTAATTGCTGAACGTCGTATGAAATTAGAAAAAATTCGTAGTAATTGTTCTGCTAATGGTTTTCCAAATGACTTTAATCGTGAACATTACGCCGCTGATATTGAGGCCGAGCATGGTGAAAAAACGAAAGAAGAACTTGAAGCATTACAGGTAACTTATGCTATTGCTGGCCGTGTTATGGCAAAACGTGGACCCTTTTTGGTTTTGCAGGATATGTCGGGTCGTATTCAAGCCTATGCTGAAAAAACAGTACAAAAAGATATTAGAGAACGTTCTGGCTCTTTAGATGTTGGTGACATTATTGGTGTTAAAGGTATTTTACATAAATCAGGTAAAGGTGACCTTTACGTGAATATGGACGAATATCAATTATTGACGAAGTCTTTACGACCATTACCTGAAAAATTTCATGGTTTATCTGATCAAGAAACTAAATATCGTCAGCGTTATGTTGATTTAATTATTAATGAGCAAACCCGCGATACTTTCCAAATACGCTCTAAAATAGTTAATGGTATTCGTAACTTTTTGGCAGAACGTAACTTCATGGAAGTTGAAACGCCAATGTTACAAGTTATTCCCGGTGGCGCAACCGCCAAACCATTTGAAACTTTCCATAATGCCTTAGATATCAATATGTTTTTGCGTATTGCGCCTGAGTTATATTTAAAGCGTCTAGTCGTTGGTGGTTTTGAACGAGTATTCGAAATCAATCGTAACTTCAGAAATGAAGGTTTATCATCTCGTCATAATCCAGAATTTACCATGATAGAATTTTATCAAGCGTACGCTGATTATAAAGACATGATGAATCTTACTGAAGAGATGTTACGTACTGTTGCTCAAAACGTTATGGGTACTACCACTATTCGTAATACGGTGAAAAATGCTGATGGGGAAGTAACAGAAGAGAAATTCTACGATTTTTCTCAACCATTTGAGCGTTTATCTATGGTTGACGCCATATTAAAACATGCTCCAACGCTCGATGAAAATGTACTACGTAACCCAGAAGAACAATTTGATGCATTGAAAGTCATTGCTAAAGACGTTGGTGTTAAATTTTCAGAAGCGTCAAAGGTTTGGGGCCCTGGAAAGTATATTTGTGAAATATTTGAAGAAGTTGCTGAACATTTACTTGATCAACCTACTTTTATTACAGAATATCCATGGGAAGTTTCGCCGCTGGCACGTCGCAATGATAAAAACGCATTTATTACTGACCGATTTGAATTCTTTGTTGGTGGCCGAGAATTGGCCAATGGTTTCTCTGAGCTTAATGATGCGGAAGACCAAGCAGCTCGTTTTCGTAAACAAGTAGAAGAAAAAGACGCTGGAGATGATGAAGCTATGCACTTTGATGAAGACTATATTCGTGCACTTGAGTTTGGTATGCCACCTACGGCAGGTGAAGGTATTGGTATTGACCGTTTAGTGATGTTATTTACAGATTCACCAACCATCAAAGACGTCATTTTATTCCCACATATGCGTCCAGAAACAGACTAAATCTTTCCCACTTTTGTATAAATAAAAAGCGCTATTACTTCAATAGCGCTTTTTTATTTTTAGCATGAGACAACCCCCCATTAACGCCACTTTCCTCTTTGTTGAAAACAATTTAGTGATAATTTAATCCTGTGCTAATATTAAATTCATAACAATTTTAATACTGTTAAATTTTTAGCCCAAACTCACAGTTTCTTTTTTATAGGTATGATAAATAATGATATTAATTATAATTTCTGACAAGATAGAGTGTATTATCTAAAAAAATTAGTGAAAGGGTAGTATTTTGAGTTGGTTAGCTGTTGCAATGGAACGAAAAATTGTCAAACGGTCATTGACCATTGCAGCGATAGTAGGAACCATTCTCACGTTAATTAATCATGGAGATATGATTATTTCCGGTAAAGTAGAAACAACACATATTGTTAAAATAATTTTAACGTACATAGTCCCTTATGCGGTCTCAACTTATAGTAGTGTTCAGTCAAAAATAAATCCTTAAGGTTATTTTTTAAGGCTATATTTTTTATGATTTTAATCAAAGGATAAAATTTATGTGGTGGTCAAAAACGAATTCTGTTGCAAATAATGAAACAGTTATTAATAAAGAAACACTCGACGTTCTAACTAACAAAGCGACAATATTAGATCAACTTATCGCAAGTAACTTTCAAGAGACCGCATATAAAATTGTCCAAAATGCTAATTCAGTCAACCAAGCATCTTCTCAACGTTTAGAAAGCGTCGAAAACAATATGCACCTTATTGAACAATTAGTTGAACAATCAAGCCATATGGCTGATTTGTCATCATCATCTGTTTCCGCAGCGCAATTAACGTCTGAAAAAAGTGCTTCAAGTATCGAACAGCTCAAAGGGTTGTCAGAAAAAATACTCACTGCAGAAAAAAACATTGCAGACTTTGCCATACTTCTTGAAGGTTTAACCAACAATAATAAAACAATATCACAGCTGGTCGAGTCGATTAAAAATATCGCCAGTCAAACAAATTTACTTGCACTAAACGCTGCGATTGAAGCAGCTCGAGCGGGTGAACATGGTCGTGGTTTTGCTGTTGTTGCCGATGAAGTACGGGCTTTGGCCAGTACAGCTAATGATTCTGCTGAAAAAATCCATGAAGAAATGGGCAAAATTATGGAAATATCAGATAATATTATCACTCAACAAAAAAGTGTCGTTACTAGTATCGAAGAAAGTCGTGAAATTACAACTGATATCGTTGGTGATTTAGATGAAGTACATTCACTATCAATAGAAAGCAGTACTGCTGCTGAAGCGGTTATTGAACGTATTCAATGTCAAGTAAACGATGCTAGTCAAGTTTTAGACAACATTGCGCATATTGTTGAAGATAGTCGTAGTGCGGTTGCTGGCTCATCGGATAATGTGAAGCTAGGTGAAAAAATGGTTGCTGATTTATCACCATTGTCTACTTTCTAGTTTATTATCGTCGTGGGTGACGCTCTCATAAAGAGTTGAGCCCACTATTTACTTCTTAACGCCTATATTTTTTAATAAACATTGATGTGTACTAACTCCCTCTTTAATCTTATCAATTTATATTTATACCTACTTTCCCTAAAATATAGCCAGCGATAAAGATAATCCTTATCTATTTATTAACGATGAGTTAATATTCGCCATTATGCTACATGGCATGGTTTATTGACAATATCGACAGAAAACGTAGTGCAGTCAATGTTATGAATCAACTTGGTATAATTCACAAAGTAGAGGTAATGGGTATTAATGGTCGACAATCGAAGTCAATTTAATCGCGATTATGATATTCAAGGCTATTTTGTCATTAGAAATTATTTTAATAGTGCTGAAATCTTATCACTTAGAAAAGTCATATTAAAATTTCATCAGTCATGGAAAAAAGACAACGTAAAATTCTATCAAGAGGAAGCCTTTAATTCTTCTTTAATTACTGGAAGTCAGTACTTAGGTGGTGACGATCGGGTGAAGCTTTTTAATTTTATTAGTTCAAAAAAAATAATGGATGTAGTCGAGTCTGTGATACCGATTAATCCAGCTTTTATGAATACCCAATTATTTTTCAATCCTGTTAATCAACAACAAAAAGATTTTTGGCATAGAGACTGTCAATATGATCATGACATTGAAGTACAAAAAACAGTTATTCATGATACCCAAGTCGTACACTTACGCGTGCCGTTATTTGATGAACTTGGCATGGAGCTAGTGCCGGGCACCCATAAACGTTGGGATAGTGATGAAGAGTTTGATGTACGACAAGAAGAAAAAGGCAGAGTGAGTAGTGAGGATCTCTCTACCGGTAAGAAAATTAAGTTAGCTGCGGGTGACTTGCTCGTTTTCTCTGCTGATATGATCCACCGTGGTCTGTACGGATTGGATCGCTTAGCGTTAGATATTTTAGTTTTTGATTCGGCAGCTGATTTTTCTGACTATGTCGATGATGACTGTTTACCGGATAATTCAATGTTGGGTCAAATTGACGATCCAACATTATTTATCAATACAATCCACTTAAAGTCGATGAGCTGATATTTATTAAAATGACAGTGAGCTAGTCAATACGCAGGTGCTTGGAAATTAACATGTGCGTAAATAAAATCTTAAGGTAAAAACCTCTTGGTAGTGTCATAAATGGCTGACCATGTTTATTTATTGCTTTAGTTCTTGCTTGGTTGTTCGCTGCCTTTGGTCTTAGCTGTAAAACTTGGCCATGTTTTGCGGTAATATTCTCTACTTCACCCAGCACAATCATATCGGTAAGTTCCTGCCAGTCTAACGCCATAAGTTGATCTTCTTCAATCGATGGTGACCAAATAAATGGTGTGCCGACCATGCGCTCTGCAACAGGTATTGAACGCTCTGAAATAACAGGTACCCAGAGTACTCGTGACATTTTATTTCTGATATGACTATTTTGCCAAGTAGTGCCAACCAAGCCGGTTAATGGAGCGACACAAACAAAGGTTGTTTCCAGAGGCTTACCTTGTTGATTAATAGGTAACGATTTTAATTCAATACCTAAATGAGGGAAGTCTGGCTCGGGTCTCGAGCCGGCACTTGCCCCTAGTACTTTTTCAAGTAATAGCCCAACCCAACCTTTTTCTCGCTTAAGATCTTTTGGTACTAATACACCTTCGCTCTGGGCAATCTCACCTAAGGTTAAACCTGATAAAGCAAAAGCGCGTGCAAGTAGAGTTTTCTCATCTTTTGGAATGTTAATTTTAATAGCTTTTCTTCTTTGTTGAGGGCTATTGGTATTATTATCTCTCTATAAACTGCTGACAAGTTAAATATTTATTTGCTCGTAGCCCTTTATTGTGGAAGAATCAGTTAACTATTGAAAATTTGCCAGGAGCTCCTTTGATAGATGTCGAAGGCTATCGAGCCAATGTCGGCATAGTAATAATCAATGATAGGGGACAAGTATTTTGGGCAAGGCGTTATGGTCAACATTCTTGGCAATATCCACAAGGTGGAGTTGATGAGGGTGAAACTGCAGAACAAACTATGTTTAGAGAGCTTTACGAAGAAGTAGGCTTACAACCTGAGCATGTAAAAATTATTGCATCGACCAAGCATTGGCTAAAATATAAATTACCAAAACGTTTAATAAGACACTGTAGTAAACCGTTATGTATAGGGCAAAAACAGAAATGGTTTTTGTTAAAATTAGTTGCAAAAGAATCTGCAGTTGATTTACTACATTCAGGTCATCCAGAATTTGATGATTGGCGGTGGGTAAGTTATTGGTATCCAGTACGACAAGTAGTGTCTTTTAAACGCGAGGTTTACCGTAAAGTGATGAAAGAATTTTCATCCGTTGGATTACCTTCATATCGTCATGAAAAACCAAAACGACGTATATGATTATTATTATGTGAACACCAAATGCAGCATTATTTGGTTTTTAAAGCTTACTTTATACCCATTATCATTCAGAATAGTTATTTTACGAACTTTGAATGGCAAGATGTATATCAGTAAGCTTTTTATGTTCAGGATGAACGGTATGTCGCGGTGCCATGGATGGCAAAGAGCGACGATGTTCAGGATGAACGGTATGTCGCGGTGCCATGGATGGCAAAGAGCGACGATGTTCAGGATGAGCGGTATGTCGCGGTGCCATGGCCGCTCCTAGGCATCCATGCCTTTGCGGCATTAATGCATCCGTGCATGTCGATGGCAAAGAGCGACGATGTTCAGGATGAGCGGTATGTCGCGGTGCCATGGTTGCTCCTAGGCATCCATGCCTTTGCGGCATTAATGCATCCGTGCATGTCGATGGCAAAGAGCGACGATGTTCAGGATGAACGGTATGTCGCGGTGCCATGGTTGCTCCTAGGCATCCATGCCTTTGCGGCATTAATGCATCCGTGCATGTCGATGGCAAAGAGCGACGATGTTCAGGATGAACGGTATGTCGCGGTGCCATGGCCGCTCCTAGGCATCCATGCCTTTGCGGAATTAATGCATCCGTGCATGTCGATGGCAAAGAGTGACGATGTTCAGGATGAACGGTATGTCGCGGTGCCATGGTTGCTCCTAGGCATCCATGCTTCCATGTATGATAATGTCATTAATGCATCCGTGCATGTCGATGGCAAGAGCGACGATGTTCAGGATGAGCGGTATGTCACGGTGCCATGGTTGCTCCTAGGCATCCATGCTTCCATGTATGATAATGTCATTAATGCATCCGTGCATGTCGATGGCAAAGAGCGACGATGTTCAGTTTCAATATTTTTAGTCACTAACTATGTAAACTTAAAGGAATTATATGTTAACAACGTTACGTCGTATTGTACTTGAATTCAGCCAAGATATTGAACTTGAAAATGCACTATTACGTTTGGTTAGCCAAGTAAAAACGGCCTTAAATACGGATTGTTGCTCGGTGTATTTAGCTGATTACCAAACACAATCTTTTACCTTAATGGCATCAGACGGTTTGTCTGTTGACTCCCATGGACATACAAAAATTGGTTTTTCAGAAGGCTTAATTGGTTTAGTTGGTCAACGAGAGGAGCCCATTAATATAGCCAATGCTCAACATCACCCGCATTTTATGTATGCCCCAGAAGTACAAGAAGATGAACTCCATGCATTCTTAGGTACGCCGATTATTCATCAACGAAGAGTATTGGGTGTTTTATCTATTCAGCAAAAAAAATCCCGCTATTTCACCGAAAATGAAGAAGCGTTTTTAGTGACATTATCAGCACAACTTGCCACGGCTTTGGCGAATGCAGAGGCAAGGGGAGTTCTACTTCAAAGTAATCAAAGTAATCAAAGCAATAAAGCTACTAGGCGGGTCAAGGGTATTAGTGGTTCATCCGGTGTTGCCATTGGACGCATGGTCACAGTGCAACCACAGGTAAGTTTAGCCACAATATCTTTACAGAAAGCTGCTAATACCACAGAGCAATTACAACATTTTACTCAGGCTATCAAAGCCACGCGTGCAGAATTTGAACAAATGCGAGTAAAACTTAATGATATTATTAACGATAGCAGCTTAGATATTTTTGAAATGTATAAACAGCTACTTAATAACGCTAATATCGGCCATGAAGTTGAAGATAAAATTCGCGAAGGATGGAATGCTCAGAGTAGTTTGAAAATTGTGATAGATAATTATTTATTGCGCTTTGAAGAAATAGACGATATTTATTTACGTGAGCGGGCGAGTGATATTCGCGACTTAGGTGACCGACTGTTAATTAATATATTACAGCAAGATAAGCCGCCGAGTGATACCAAAAATAACGAGGATTTCATCCTAGTTGCCGAAGATGTTACGGCATCAATGCTGGCAGAATATCAACACCAAGGTCTTAAAAGTATTATTTCGATGTCAGGCTCGAATAACTCTCATGCTGCAATTTTGGCGCGAGCCTTAGGTCTACCGGCAATAATGGGCGTAGAACGTATGCCATTAGGGCAGCTTGACCAGCAACTTGCTATTGTTGATGGTTATAGTGGAGAGCTATTTATCGCGCCCAACGAGGCTTTAGTACGTGAATACCAACACCTTATTGCTGAAGAAGATGCGTTAACGGATAAAGTTAAACAGGTCGCTAATCTACCAGCAACGACTCAAGATGGTCATTCTATTGAATTAGTATTAAATGCGGGGCTTTCGGCGGGCTTAGAGCATTCAAAAAGTGTTGGTGCAGTTGGCGTGGGCTTATATCGAACAGAAATTCCCTTTATGAATAGGAGCTGCTTCCCATCTGAGCAAGAGCAAACACTTTTATACGAAAACGTTTTGGCTGCTTTTCCTAAAAAAACAGTTACGATGAGAACTCTAGATGTAGGCGGTGATAAATCCCTACCCTACTTTCCTATTATTGAAGATAACCCTTTTTTAGGTTGGCGTGGTATTAGGATAACCCTTGACCATCCTGAAATATTTTTATTGCAAGTAAGAGCAATGATCAGAGCAAATGTTGGACATAATAATTTGGAAATTATGTTACCGATGATATCTGACATTTCAGAAGTAAATGAAGCGGTACGTTTAATTAATCAAGCCTACTATGAGTTATCCGCTGAACTTTGTGGTGAGGGGCAATGCCAATTAACTCGACCTAAAATCGGTATGATGATTGAAGTGCCGAGTGTTATTTTTCAATTACGTGATTTTGCTGATAAAATTGATTTCTTCTCTGTAGGTAGCAACGATTTAACGCAGTATTTACTTGCCGTAGACCGAAATAATGTACAAGTGGCTGATTTATATGATTCTTATCACCCTGCGGTACTTCGCGCTTTAAACATTATTGCAGAAGAATCAAAAAAATGTTTAGTGCCATTAAGCTTGTGTGGCGAATTAGCAAGCGAGCCAGCAGGGGCATTATTACTCTTGGCGATGGGTTACGATAAACTAAGTATGAATGCTCACAATATTGCACGCATAAAATGGGTGATACGACACGTTAGTTTACAAAAATCTAAGGTTATCTTAGCACAAGCCTTGTCATTTACTTCGGCTAAACAAGTACACAGTTATCTGAATGAGCAATTAGAATTATTAGACCTAGGTAGCTTTGTTCGTGCTGGAATGTAGCTACAGAAACTCTGCTTATTGTTATTATTTATCGATTGTTATTATATAAAAATGGGTAGTTGTTAGGCATAATATCCACCAGTATTTTAGTGATGAAATTTGTCGCCGTAAAGAGCAATCACTTTGTTGTAGTGGTGACACAGTTAAAAGGTTAGTAAGTGTAATGAAAGCATATTTAGATTTGATGAGACACGTTCGCGATAACGGTATTGAAAAATCAGACCGAACAGGTACAGGTACAAAAAGTATATTTGGTCATCAAATGCGTTTTGACTTAGCAAAAGGTTTTCCGTTAGTAACAACGAAGAAATGTCATTTGAAATCCATTGTTCATGAATTACTTTGGTTTATTAAAGGTGAGTCTAATATTGCTTATTTAACTGATAATGGCGTCAAAATTTGGGATGCTTGGGCAACAGATGACGGTGAACTAGGTCCCGTTTATGGCGTACAATGGCGAAACTGGCCAGCGGCTAATGGTGAAAATATTGATCAACTTAGTCAACTTATTCATGACTTAAAAACCAATCCGGACTCTCGTCGCCATATTATTACGGCGTGGAATCCTGCTTTATTACCAGATACCTCAATCAGTCCAAAAGAAAATGCTGCGGCAGGTAAACAAGCATTGCCGCCTTGTCATACGCTATTTCAGTTTTATGTATTAAATGGCAAGTTATCATGTCAGTTATATCAACGTAGTGCTGATATTTTTCTTGGTGTACCCTTTAATATTGCTAGTTATGCACTTTTTACCATGATGATTGCTCAAGTATGTGATTTGGAACTAGGAGACTTTGTTCATACGTTTGGCGATGCTCACCTATATTTAAATCATATGGAACAAGTAGATGAACAATTATCACGCGAACCTTTAGCATTGCCGACGATGTGGATAAATCCAAAAGTAACCAGTATTTTTGACTTTACTTTTGCAGATTTTGAATTAAAAGATTATCAAGCGCATGCGCATATCAAAGCGCCTATTTCGGTGTGATATAGGCCGATAAGTTATCACTAATATGACCTACTTATACGTGTAGGTTATAGATGAATAATCTATAATTCATAGGCAAAAGTCATAAATAGCCCTAGGTAAAAGTCGTTAAAAAATAGGCACACTCAGCCATGCATGCGCATAAATTTGGCCAGTAAGGTATCTTCATCTTCCACTTTGTTGGGATCTGGCTTAACACAATCAATGGGACAGACACTGACACAAGTTGGTTGGTCATAATGGCCAATACACTCAGTACATCGTTCCGCATCTATTTCATAGATTTTATCACCTAAAGCAATTGCATCGTTAGGACATTCAGGATCGCACATATCACAGTTTATGCATGACTCTTCAATAAATAACGCCATAGCTTAGGTCGATTTATCTGACTGGTTTTGTGCAAACGGATGTCGGGTAGTACCACCGTCTTCAAGATAACGCATGATGATAGCAAAAGATAAATCAAGGTCTGTGTCTAAAGCTATGCTTACTATGTGGCCAGAGCCTTTAGCATCGATTATATCATGCCCTTTTTTATTGATCATTTTCTCTAACGTAAAGTTGATATTCCCTTGTGGGGTCATTAGTTCAAGTTGGTCGCCAACGAGGAACTTATTTTTAACATCAATTTCAATCAAGCCATTATTTTCGTCACGTTTGATAACTTCGCCAACAAACTGTTGGGTATCACTTTTTGAATATCCATAGTCATAATTTTGAGTGTCGCTAGGGCGGTGTCGCTTTAAAAAACCTTCGGTGTAGCCACGGTGTGCTAAATGTTCTAAGTCGGTATTTAGTTGATGATTAAAAGGCTTATGAGTCAAACTGTCATTTATGGCTTGATTATAAATTTGTGCAGTACGAGCACAATAATAAAAAGACTTAGTACGCCCTTCTATTTTAAGGGAGTGTACGCCTATTTTTATTAAGCGTTCTACATGTTCAACGGCACGTAAATCTTTTGAATTCATGATGTAAGTGCCATGTTCGTCTTCAAAGGCAGGCATGTATTCACCTGGTCGGCCTTGTTCTTGAAGTAAAACAATATCTTCAATTGGCCTTGGCTCTGGCATGTATATTTTGGGTTCGGAAGGCCTAGCAAGCTGTTCAGCGTTTTTGTTTGGATGAATCGCAATTATATCACCTGTTTCTGTTTCTTTTGCACCATGGATGTCATATTTCCAACGGCAAGCGTTAGTACAGGTGCCTTGATTGGGGTCACGTTTATTTATGTAACCTGAAAGTAAACAGCGTCCGGAATAAGCCATGCATAAAGCGCCATGGACAAATACTTCAAGTTCTACTTCGGGGCAATGAAATCGTATATCCTCAATTTCATCTAAAGATAACTCTCTTGACAAAATAACTCTTTCTACGCCTTGTTGATACCAGAACTTAACGGTTGCCCAATTAACCGCATTCGCTTGCACTGAGAGGTGAATTGCCATCTCTGGAAAGTTTTCGCGCACTAGCATAATCAAGCCAGGGTCTGACATGATCAGAGCGTCAGGCTGCATCTGAATAATGGGGGCTATATCCTGTAAAAAAGTTTTTAACTTGCCATTATGTGGTGCGATATTATTCACTAGATAAAACTTCTTTCCTAACTGATGTGCTTCATTAATACCGCGCTGAATGTTCTCAATAGAAAATTCATTGTTGCGCACTCTTAAGGAATAGCGAGGTTGTCCTGCGTACACGGCATCGGCCCCATAGGCAAAGGCATAACGCATATTTTTAAGACTTCCAGCAGGTGAAAGCAATTCAGGTTTAAGCATATTGTAATTAATACCGGTACAAAAAAGGGGAGTATTATAGAAGGGTTGGTGGTAGAGGTAATCAATAGCAGCTAGTGATTATTTGATTTTAAACAATAAAGGTGAAGAATAATCATATTTGAGTTCTACTGTGTTTAAAAATTTATAATGACTCTCTTAAAAAACATCCAAATTTAAATAAGTGTGCTACTTTTTAAAGGTGAGTCATTAAAATATAAAGGTAGGTTTATGGGCGCAGAAAACGCATTATTTACCATTTTGGTTGAGAAAATTAAACAAGACTCGTTGGTATTACCGACATTACCTGAAATAGCACTGAAAGTAAGACAAGCGGCTGATGATCCTGACGTTAACTTAGGACAAATGAGCGATATTATTGGCCATGACCCTGCGTTATCTTTGGGTATGTTAAAAGTAGCTAATAGCGCAATGCTAGGCAGAAGTGTTAAAGCGGAAACTGTTAATCAAGCCGTAACACGTATTGGCTTACGACAAATAAAAAGCATTGCTACGGCAATGGCACTAAAACAAGTGTTTATTTCAAAGAATAAAATAGTTGCTATGTATTTGAATAAATCATGGGAAAAAACGGTTGATGTCGCATCCGTTGCTATCACATTAATGACATTTTATTTAAAAAAACATAAACATAGTCATCTCACGTTAGATACGGTGACATTAGCTGCATTAGTGCATTCAATCGGTGTTTTACCTATTCTTACCGAAGCTGAAAATCATCCTGATATTTTTGCTAACCCCACATTCTTACAACAAGCGATTGTTAAATTAGCGAGTGATATAGGTGCTGAGATCACCAAAGCTTGGGGGTTTTCAGATGAATTCATCGAATTGGTTAAAAGTTGGAGTGATTTAACTGTATTGCCTACGGAAGCTCATTATCTTGATTTTATTCGCTCCGGTGCTATCTACCATAGAATTTTTAAAAATGAAGCGACCTGTGCAGTATTGCTAAATAGTTATGTAAAAAAGGGGGTTTTACCTGAGTTAAATTTCATGGAAAGTGAAGAGTTTACAGAAATGGTCACTGATGTAAAAACTCTGTTTACCTAAGTGGAAGCCAATTTTTTAGTTTAGATTATATTTTTCATGATTCAGGCTTTTTTATTTTCTTCTATCTAACGATGGGAAATAAAAAAGCCTTTTAATTACTAAATTAGTGGGGGATTATTCAGCAGTGTCTAAATAGTCACTTGCTTTGGTATCAAACTCAGCAAGCAAATCACCAATAAATCGATTCAGCTCGCCAGCCATAAGGGCAAAGTCAGCATCAAGTCTTGCAATTGCATCATCACTTTCAATGTCATCATTTTGCTCTTGTAATACATCAAAAAACTTCAAACGCTTAATGGCTAAATCATCACATAAAATAAACGATAAAGATTCATCCCACTCAAGTGCCAACTTTACAACATATTTATCAGCATCTAAATGCGCTTTAATTTCTTCACTTGCTAAGTCTTGATTTTTAACTCGAACAACAGCACCATCATCACCTAAGGCGTTAAACTCTGCTTCCATACCTAATTGGAATTTTGCGCCTAAGTTTTTTTCAATTAGCCAGTCGGTCATTAACTCATCAGGTGCTTTTTCAGGTGAAACACTAGTGACCGGTAAAGTACCTAAGACTTTACGAAGTAGTGCAAGAAAGTCTTCTGCCTTACCTCTTGAACCAGTATTAATGACGATAATATTATGTTCAGGGCTTATATAAGCGTGTGTATCGGTTACACGAGAGAAGGCTCTGGGCAATAATTCAAAAATAATATCTTCTTTAAACTGTTCTTTTTCTTTTTTAGTGGCATTACGGCTTTGTTCTGTTTCCAATAAAGCAATTTTAGCTTCAAGTTGATCTTTAATGACAGGAGCAGGAAGTATTTTTTCTTCTTTTCTTGCACATAATAAATAGTTGCCATTAACGCCATGCACTATGCTACTACCGTGTTTACCTAAGGCGTTTACCCAACCAAAATGGGATTGCTCGGTTGAACCACAAGGCGTGAAGAGGTGTTCTGATAAATGCTTCTCTAAGTCTTGTTCTGAGTGTTCAAATGGACGAGTGAAGGCGAAAAAATAAAGGTTTTTAAACCACATTAAAAATCCTATGCCCGAGCAACTTGGGCCAATAAATAAAAAGAGCGTCATAATACCCTAGGGAGGTCTGATCTTACAACATCATTTGCTCAGACATCTCCAAGGATAGGATCATAGTAGTTTAGTATGCAGTGTTATGCATTTTTATAATATTGTTATCGGTAGTTATGAAGAGACTAACGCATATTGTTAAATTCGATGTTGTAGCTAAGTCCTTGTTCTGGAAGACTATCCACTTGAATTGTGCCATTGAGTGTATCGGTTACTAAGGTATGAATAATATGTGTACCTAAACCTGAACCACCCGAATTTCCTTTGGTAGTATAGAAGGGTTCAAAAAGCTTAGGCAGCTTTTCTTGGGGAACACCTACACCGTTATCTTGGTAATGAATATGAAGTTTATCTTGATGCATCTCGATGTTTATGGTGATCAAGCCTGAATGAGTATGCTCAAAAGCATGTAAAATTGAGTTGACTATCAGGTTAGTAAATATTTGTGCTATGGCCCCAGCATGACAATATATTTCAATATTATTGTCACAATGAACTTCTACATTGTGACTGCTTTTTTTAAGTTTAGGAGATAGTGATCGAATGATTTCATCGAGGTATTTTGAAAAATTAACCAAACGTATTTTTTCACTGGTTTGATCAACCGCAATTTGTTTATAGCTATTAATTAATTCTGAAGCTCGGTTGAGATTATTTTCCAATAAACCCACACTTTGTTGCGCATTTTCAGCAAATATATCAAGAGAACGTCGGGTTAATTTTTGCTCGTTGATATCGGTAGTGAGCTTTACCAATAAATCGCTAAGGTAACTTGTTGAAGTAATACTTACACCAATAGGGGTATTTATTTCGTGAGTTATTTCTGCCGATAAACTCCCTAATGATGCCATTTTCTCAGCGTTAATTAATCGCTCTTGGGCTTTACTTAACTCAGTGATTGATATTTTTAAATCATTATTTGCTTGGGTCAGTGTCTGTTCTGTTTTACTGCGACGTCTGTTTTCTTCTTGTAAGCGGCTTTGTTGTTGAAGTAATTCTCTTTGTTGTACTTCCATTTTTAGCATGGTAGTGCTCAAGGAAGACGTTTTTTTTGCGACTTCTTGTTCTAACATGAGGTTTTGATCGTCTAATTTGTTATTGGTCGCAATAATTTCAACTTGTGCATGGCTCAGTTTTTCTTTGTATAAAACCAGCTCACTGATAAGGTTGTTATAGGCATTTTGAAGAATACTTAATTCATTCTTTTCGTAATTGATAATATGAAGTTTCGAGGCTTCAGGATCATCAATATCAAATTGTTTTATTTGCTCTGTGAGCTCGTTCAAAGGGTTTGTTAATAATTGTGAAAAAGCAATGGAAAATAATAATACTAAGGCGGCTGTTTTCACCATCGCATTGCCAATAAGGAAATAAATACCCACTTCAATACGGTTGAAAATCACCTGATTACTTGACAATAATGTCACGCTTCCTACTTTGGTTGTTCTCCCCGAAAATTCAAATATTAGTGGGAAAGTATGACCAAATAAACCACGAGAAACAGAGCTGATATCAAAAAAAATATTGTCATTTTCTAGAGAAGATACTGGGTTAGTCGATTCACCATTAATACGCTCACCTAACTGAGCTATTATTTGATTGTTTTCATCGGTTACTGTAATACCTTTAATCATAGGTATCGCAACTAAACCATCTGCAATATCAATGGCTTGTTGAGTATTTAGCTCCCATACCGCGCGTGTTAAACTGCCACTAAATGTTTTTTCTAGGGTGAGTAACTCACTATTGATATGGCTTTTGGTATTGATGTACTCCGCGCCAATTTGCACACAAGTCACAATAAAAGTTAATACAAAGTAAAACGATAGGACTCGTGTCAGTAATTTTCGCGATATACTGGTTAGCTTCATAGAATTTTTCTTTTATTACTTTGCCTATATAATAGATTTTAGTCATTTTATTGAATGTTAAAAGCTTTTTTTATATTTATAACTATAATTATGCAAAGTGTACTCTAGAACCCGCACTTTAAACCTCTAAATATCCGTTTGAGCAATGCCAACATTCTGAAATAGCATATTAATTGTTAACGACTATAATATTATCTTGATGACATTATGATGACATTATAGTGGATGTTGAGTGCATATTGGCGTATTAAAGAATAAATATTGAGCAAAAAAGGAGTTCTTTCTTAAATTTGTCATAAATTATTAAAAAAAGTGTAGCATTGTCACAAAAGTGTCATAAATGGTTGGCAAACTATCCGCATGTAATTTAGGTCTTGATATATAACTTTTACTCTATAAATTTTAATATATAACACAGGTATAAACATGAAACTTTCTAACCGTTGTACTACTTTTGCGATCTTATCAACTATGTCGCTTTCTACACTCGCCGCAAATGTTGATATTTACGGTAAAGCTAACGTGTCCGTGCAATCATCTGATGATGGTAAAGGCTCATACTCTGAGATAAAAAGTAATGCTTCACGTATTGGTTTTAAAGGCAATTACGCGTTAGATAATGATCTCGAAGTTATTTTTAAGGCAGAGTTTCAAGTAGACATAGATGGTGATAGTGAAAAAGGAAAAAGCATCACAGATCGTAATCAATATCTAGGTCTTAGGGGAAATTTTGGTGAAGTTCTTATCGGTATTAACGATACTGTTTTAAAACAATCACAAGGGAAAGTTGATTTATTTAATGACTTAAATGCAGATATCAAAAATCTATGGAAAGGTGAAAATCGTTTGAGTGATAACATCACGTATAAAACACCTACAATGTCGGGTTTTCAATTGGGTGTAACCTATATTGCTGAAGATAGTATCGATGGTGAAGATGCCTTCTCTGTTGCTGCAACATTTGGCGATGCTAAATTAAAGAAATCAAAAATATTTGCCTCAATTGCTATGGACTCTGAAGTTGCCGGTTATGACGTTAAGCGCGGTACAGTGCAGGGTAAAGTGGCTGGATTTACTTTAGGCTTGATAGTGCAAACTCAAGAAAAAATTGATGGCAGTGCTGAAATGGATGGTTACATGGCATCAATTAAGTACGTTATGAATAAAATCACCTTAAAAGGTCAGTATCAAATGGCTGACTTTAAAGATTCAGCGGATAAATCGGGTGTCAGTATCGGTGCAGACTATAAACTGGGTGAAACTACTAAGTTATATAGTTTCTATACAAATTTTGACATTAAAGACTCTCCAGATAAAGAGTACTTAGGTATTGGTCTTGAATATAAGTTTTAGTTAACTCATCTGTATTTTAGTTGGTACAGGTATAAACGGTCATGAGGCCGTTTTTTATTTTTTATATACCCGTGGTCATTGAAGATGCGTGATTTTGAACATGGCTAAAAATTTTAGCTACAAGATGCATGATTGAGTAATAGCTGGCTATTAGGATTGAATGCAACGCAGTAGATGGCGTTTTTAGGCTGATCAAAACCTGCATCTTCAATGAGTACGGGTATAGTTATCATTAAAAGTATTGTTGCTTTATTTGTAGTGGTAATGAAATCAAATTGATAATATCGAGTTAATACTTTTCTTTGTCATAAAAATGTCATTTTAATTTAGCACAATAGCTTTATTAACATTTTGTAGACGTAATGGAATTTTGTAATGAGCAGAAGAATTTTAGTTGTTGAAGATGAAGCACCAATCAGAGAAATGATCACTTTTGTTTTAGAGCAAAATGGTTTCAATGT
Organism: Alteromonadaceae bacterium; assembly: GCA_047621305.1. Classification (GTDB taxonomy): domain Bacteria; phylum Pseudomonadota; class Gammaproteobacteria; order Enterobacterales; family Alteromonadaceae; genus Colwellia_A. The sequence continues at coordinate 43,725 of JBLHNB010000034.1, forward strand.
TATTGAAGCGCAAGACATCGAACAAGCGATGGCTAAAGTTGTAGAACCTTATCCTGATTTGATTCTACTTGATTGGATGTTACCGGGCGGCACTGGTGTAAAAATGGCAAAAACATTAAAACAAAATGAATATACGCGGGTTATTCCTATTATCATGTTAACAGCAAGGGCTGATGAAGATGATAAAGTAAAAGGGTTTGATGCTGGTGTTGACGATTATGTGACTAAACCTTTCTCACCTAAAGAGCTGATTGCTCGTATTAAGGCGGTGATAAGACGTGTATCGCCAACGTCTTTAGAGGAAGAAATTGACTTTCATGGGATGAAATTAGACCCTGTCTCGCATCGTGTCTCTATTCGTGAAAAAAGCTTAGACTTAGGTCCAACTGAGTTTCGTTTACTGCATTTCTTCATGACCCATACGGAACGTGTTTATAGTCGCGAGCAATTACTTGATAATGTTTGGGGAACCAATGTTTATGTTGAAGACCGAACCGTTGATGTTCATATAAGACGTTTGCGTAAAGCAATAACGGGTGAAGGGCATGAAAATTTTATTCAAACGGTACGTGGTTCTGGGTATCGTTTTTCAGGGAAATTAGCCTCATAGCCTATGCATTTTAGAATATCTGTACGTTCATTGTTAACACAGTTACTTGGTTGGTTGGTTTTAAGTGCGGTGATTGGTTATATTTTTGGTTACTTATGGCTTGGTGTTGCTTTAACAAGTGTCGGCATGTTGATGTGGCATTATCGTCATTTACATCAGTTGATGACGTGGTTGTGGCAAAGTAAATCTATATCTCCGCCTGAATCAGAAGGAATTTGGGGGCATATATACAATGGTTTATATCGACAAATTAAGCGTCATCGACAAAAGGTTAAATTTTTAAATAATAAAATTCGCCAATTTCGTGATGGTGCGGAGGCACTTCCTGATGCAGCCTTAGTGCTTTCTAATGATTTAACTATTCTTTGGGGCAATAAAAAAGCACAAAATCTTCTGGGTGTTCGTTGGCCTAGTGATGTGGGTCAGCGTATTGATAATTTAATACGTTTTCCTGAGTTCTCCCAATATTTGGAAGAAGCAAATTTTGACAGCCCTTGTCATATCCATTCCCCAACTAATCACGAAATACATTTAGAATTACGTTTGATGGCCTATGGCAGCGAGCAAGTTCTTTTTTTAGCGCGCGATGTTACAAAGATTTATCGTTTAGAAGAGATGCGCAAAGAATTTGTGGCTAATGTTTCCCATGAACTGAAAACCCCTTTAACTGTTGTTCGTGGTTATGTAGAAATGATCCAAGTGACTGAGCATGCTTTAGAACCCCATTGGCAAAAAGCGTTTACGACTATTGAGTCACAAGTTACACGTATGGATAGACTGGTAGAGCAATTATTAATCTTGTCTCGTACAGAAATTAGTGATCAGGGCGTTGAAAAACAAGTAGTTGATGTCCCCACATTATTAACCAATTTAGTTGATGATGCTAAGTGGTTAAACCAAGATAAACACCATAATATCACCTTTGATATCGACCCAAATATTGGTGTTTTTGGCATTGAGTCGGAATTAAAAAGTGCCTATGCCAATTTGGTTTCTAATGCGATTGCTTATACACCTGAGCAAGGTAGTATCCATATTAGTTGGAAAAAAAATGGCAATAAAATGAAGTACAGTGTTAAAGATGATGGGCCGGGTATTAAACCTGAGCATATTAATCGACTAACAGAACGTTTTTATCGCGTTGATAAATCACGTTCCCGCGATACCGGCGGTTCTGGGTTAGGCTTAGCCATAGTTAAACATGTTTTAAATCATCATCATGCCGAACTTGTTATCAATAGTAAGCTTGGGCAAGGTAGTGAGTTTGTTATTTATTTTGATCCTAAAAGTATGCGAATCTTACCTGAAAAATAAATCTTTCCTGTAATATAAGTGTCACAAAGATTAAATATAATTGTCACATAAGCTTTATATAGTGTTCACAAATTAATTCTATCTTGGCCAGCAAATTGCGGCAGATATCACACTCTCATTGGAGAATTGCATGGGTTTTAAACGCGCGTTAAGTATTATAGGTTTAACAAGTTTAGTAAGTTTTACAACATTAGCTGTTGATAATTCGTTACCTGAATATAAAAAAGTGAGTGGTGTTTCAGGTAACTTATCTTCTGTAGGTTCAGACACACTAGCCAATATGATGACTTTTTGGGCTGAAGAATTTAAGCGTACTTACCCAAATGTTAATGTACAAATTCAAGCGGCAGGTTCTTCTACTGCGCCGCCAGCGTTAACGGAAGCTACTTCAAATATTGGGCCTATGAGTCGTAAAATGAAGTCACGTGAAATTGAAGCATTTGAAAAACGTTATGGTTATAAGCCAACGGCAGTAAGAGTTGCCATAGATGCATTAGCGGTATTTGTTCATAAAGACAACCCAATCAAAGGATTACGTATTGACCAAGTTGATGCTATTTTTTCAAGCAACAGAAAATGTGGCGCAGAAAAAGATGTTGACCGTTGGGGCGACTTAGGATTAACAGGTGACTGGAGCGGTAAAGACGTGCAGTTATACGGCCGTAATTCAGTATCGGGTACTTATGGCTACTTTAAAAAGAAAGCATTGTGTAAAGGCGATTTCAAAAATACAGTTAACGAACAACCGGGTTCAGCTTCAGTAGTGCAATCGGTTTCTGCATCACTTAATGGTATCGGTTATTCTGGAATCGGTTATCAAACATCAGGTGTTAGAGCGTTACCTTTATCGAAAAAAGGCGATAACTTTGTTGAAGCAAACATGGAAAATGCTATTTCGAAAAAATATCCATTATCTCGTTTCCTATATGTTTATGTAAACAAGCATCCAAATAAATCTCTAGCGCCTATGGAAGCTGAATTTTTGAAAATGGTACTATCAAAATCAGGTCAAAAAATAGTTGAAAAAGACGGTTATATCCCACTACCCGCATCGGTTGTGAGCAAAGAGTATGAAAAACTAGGCTTGTAGTAATACAGATAAACAAAATATCTTCAGCAATGAAACAATAAAAAGCCAGTTACAGAGTAACTGGCTTTTTTGTATGTATTACCGAACTACTTAGAACAATATAGCGTATGACAGCTGTAGCTCGTCTGTAGGTCGACACGAGTGCAACGAGGCTCGACAAAAAGGTAAACGCCTCTTTATAGTCACGTATTTTAAGTTGCCTATTTATATAAACTACACTATGGCTAAAAAGAATTAACGGGCAATATCAACGACTAAATCATCAGCCAAGTTTTCTATGCCTTGAATCAAATCTTCAATATGTTTTGCGTCTACAGAAACCGTTACTTTAGCTTTAAATAATTCAACAGCACTGTGAGCAGCACTTTCTTGTTTACTCACTAATTTAAGTAAATTCCCCCCTTGATGATGGATCACTGATGATATTTCTTGCACTATGCCTACGCGGTCGTTAGCGGTAAGATCCAATACGATACTTGGGCTCTGTACTGATTTTTTTTGCTCAGCGACCTTTATAACGGTGCTTAACCCCTCAATAGATTCTAATTTCTCTATTAATGCCTGACATTGGCTTTCTGGAGCAGCTACTTCTATTACACCGGTAAAAAAGCCAGACATGTGATGCAAGCTACTGGCCTGCCAATTGCCTTGATGTTGATTGATAATATTGGACAAAGTATCGACTAAACCGGGTCTATCAGGACTAATAAAAGAAAGAACGATATGTTTCATGAGCGTTTCCTAGGAGAGTGGTTGAAATTATGAACGTGAAAACGCGCTGTGTAAATATTAATTAGACGAACGCGTTAGCTGTGAGAGCTCTTTATTAATTTGGCCGTCATCACCTAAGTTAAGCTCTATTAGACGACGTAAATGCGAGATACTATCAATATCAATGGCATTACATTGTAGACCTACTTCTTCAAGTTCTTCATGAACCACCGCGACATTCATTTCAACTTGTGACTCGGTATCTAGCAGAGAAAAACGAAGAAGACCTAATTTTCCTTTTAATGAATGGTCGCTTTTTGGATGGGTAACAAGGGCACCGTTTAAAGAAATATCATGGATAGAAACAGGGTATTCATTTTCTTCCACCTCCAATATCGCCTTAATTGAAAACAATACTCGGGTGAATAATCTTCTATTTTCCATCTATTCAATCACTTTTTAGCCAACATAGCTTTAGCATAGCTCTCTTTTGGAAAAAAGGCATCTTTATTACACGCGATAATTACGTTAATAAAGATGCCGAGAACTCATTAATAACTAATGAATAATTAATTAGTTAGCTAATTCTTTTGTATTTTATTCTATGGGGTTCCATGGCTGCTGAACCTAAGGTCTTTTTAAGCCATTCATCATAATCAGAAAAATTGCCTTCAAAGAAGTTAACTTGACCTTCGTCACGATAATCTAGTATGTGCGTGGCAATTCTGTCGAGGAACCAGCGGTCATGGGAAATAACCATAGCGCAACCTGGGAATTCTAATATAGCTTCTTCTAATGCACGAAGTGTTTCTACATCCAAATCATTGGTTGGCTCATCAAGTAATAATAAATTACCACCTGTTTTTACCAGTTTAGCTAAATGACAACGGTTACGTTCACCACCAGATAAATTCTTTATCAATTTTTGTTGATCGTTACCTTTAAAATTAAAGCGTGAGCAATAAGCGCGGCTAGGTATTTGATAGGTACCAATTTCAATAATATCGTGGCCTTCAGATATTTCTTGGTAAACGGTATTATTCTCATCCATGTCGTCACGAAATTGGTCAACACTGGCTAATTTTACGGTATCACCTAATTCCACCGTGCCGCCATTAGGTTGTTCAGTACCCGAAAGAATTTTAAAAAGCGTTGATTTACCAGCACCGTTGGCACCGATAATACCGACAATAGCCCCTTTAGGAATGCTAAAGCTTAGGCCATCAATTAAAACGCGATCACCATAGGATTTAACCAAGTTATTAACTTCTAATATCTTGTCACCTAAACGTGGTCCTGGTGGGATATAAAGCTCGTTAGTTTCGTTACGTTTTTGATGTTCTTGATTATTAAGTTCTTCAAAACGTTGCATACGCGCTTTGCTTTTTGCTTGACGAGCCTTAGGATTTGAACGTACCCATTCAAGTTCCTGTCTGATCGTTTTTTGCAGAGCGCCTTCACTTTTTGACTCTTGTTGTAAACGGGCATCTTTTTGTTCAAGCCATGAAGAATAATTACCTTCCCACGGAATGCCATAGCCACGGTCAAGCTCAAGTATCCAACCCGCAACGTTATCAAGGAAATATCTATCGTGAGTAATTGCCACAACAGTCCCAGGGTAGTCGTGTAAGAAACGCTCTAACCAAGCAACAGACTCAGCATCTAAATGGTTAGTAGGTTCATCTAGTAATAACATGTCAGGTTTTTGCAATAATAAATGACAAAGGGCAACACGACGACGTTCACCACCACTTAATATCGCTATTTTTTGATCCCATTCTGGCAGGCGTAATGCATCAGCAGCACGTTCTAGAACATTATCAATATTGTGGCCATCTTGCGCGTTAATTATATCTTCTAATTGACCTTGTTCTTTTGCAAGGGCGTCAAAATCAGCGCCTTCTTCAGCGTATTCGTTATAGACTTGATCTAAACGTGCCATTGCATTTTTGACTTCAGAAACCGCCTCTTCAACCACTTCACGTACGGTTTTTTCTTCATCAAGTTGCGGTTCTTGCGGTAAATAACCTATGTTAGTACCCGCTAATGCATGTGTTTCACCTTCATAGTCTTTATCAATGCCAGCCATGATGCGTAATAAAGTTGATTTACCTGAACCATTTAAACCTAAAACACCAATTTTGGCGCCGGGGAAAAAGGAAAGGGATATATCTTTTAAAATAGTGCGTTTTGGCGGAACTACCTTTGAAACGCGATTCATTGAATAGATAAACTTATCTGGCAATGCCATGAAGAAACCTTTTGTTTTATGGAAAATTTATAGTGCTGATATTTTAGGTGAAAGGGGCAGGGCAAGCAAATTTGTTTAAGCTAATATGCGTTTTTACCACAAAACGGTTAGGCTCTAATTACAAAAGCTTCAGATCCTGCCTTACTGACCTTAGCTATGCAGTATTTTTATAGTCGATTTTGATTATACCCGTGGTCATTGAAGATGCGTAATTTTGAACATGGCTAAAATCTTAGCGACAAGATGCATGATTGAGTAATAGCAGGCTATTAGGATTGAATGCAACGCAGTAGATGAGGTTTTTAGACTGATCAAAACCTGCATCTTCAATGAGTACGGGGATATACTATGTGGTTGTTGATTTTTTATGCTTGTGTTTTCAGATCTTTTTTATATCTCAAGGCAATAACTTTCAAAATATCTCGCCAAGTAATGATACCCGTAGGATGGTTTTTATCATCGACTACAGGTAAACATGATATATGCTTATCGTGAAAAAGTACGACAGCTTCATTAAGGGTAGTTTCTTCTTTAGCGGTTGTTAACTCACGACACATAATTAAATGAATTTTTTTATGTAATCGAAAAGTATCTTGGGGCGTTTCTTTACTGGTACCTATAGTGGGACTAAGGTGTTTATATAAATCGCGATCGGTAATTATTCCTACTAATGGTCCATTATCTGTTACCAGAATATGATGAATATTGCTGGTATCAAAAATAGCTTTTGCTTTACTTAAATCATCATCTAATTCTAAGGTGATCAAATTACGTGACATTAATTTCGCGATACTCACTTTATTACTCCGAACAATATTTACGATAAATATGAGAGATATTATAGATGTATTCAATCGTTTAATAGGGCAGTAAGGATAAAACCTCATTTGTGTAACGTCGAAAACATCAAGAATAGGCGTTCAGGCTTGATAAATCCTGTAGACAAGTATGTAAATTAAGATGCTTTTCGTGTCAAATTTAATAAAAAAGTTACTCATTAATTCATAAATATCAAGAATATTAACAAGCATTATTCGAGCCGAGATAGATATTAATTTAACTTGTCATTTTATCCAAGTGTTGACATCAACTATGACTAAGTGGAGGTTTATTATCCAAAACCTGACAGTCTCAAAGTGAACGTCTCGCTAAATGCACATCCCCTAAGCTGAACTTTAACCTTAGACTTGCTCCAACTTAATAAAAGGAGCAACCTATGAGCCGTAAAACTTCCGATGAGTGGAAAAACCTTGTAGCGCAACA
>JBLHNB010000035.1:0-49463 GCA_047621305.1 Alteromonadaceae bacterium
TTAAACGATGAAATTCCATTTTAGCTGTTGATTAAATTAGGCTGAAAAATGGAAATAGGACCTTCTGGTCGGTAAATTACTATGCGGCAAATAGTGGCGCTTTTACATCGGCGCTAACATCAATAGCAGTAATATCCCCTAAGAGATTGTAACAGTCATTATTTTTAAAAATTACAATATGATAATGATTCTGCATCACAGAGTCATGCTCTGCTACCCATATAACTCTTACCGAACATGTAAAGTGTCGTTTCTTCAATCTACGCCTTCTAGCTTGGTCTGCGTTAACCTGTGCCTTTAATGAATCAATAAACTTTGACATAACGCTGTTGTCATACTCATTTGGGCAATCAAGGCAGCCATTAGCTTTGGGGAGCCGGAGATCGATTCTGATAGCTATGGTACGAGGATGTTCACTTACAGCATTTTGTATTACTTGATCCATACTTTCTAAATAATTTAATATCAATGGACCATTTGAAACTTGTACTTGCATTCCATTAAAGTACCTATCGCTATGAAGTGTTAAATTGGGGTTAGTTTGTAGTCTAGTACTCATGGTTATTCGCTTATGTTTAGTTAAGAACATAAGCTTGGTGATGCATGTAAACTTTGAAGTATTAGATCATTATGTATGATTATATTTATTGGTTAATTAGATAGGTGTAGTAGTTTAGTTAATGAATAATGAAGTAATATAGATCTGTATATATCTACCGCCAACATAGACAAGATTAAGGTATGAAGCCTAGACCAAATTAAATTTTAAAATGAATAGCGACTGCCCATCATTTAATATTATATTCACTCTGGAACTACATCATATACTGATGGTTTTACCTCCCATATAAATAGTTTTACTTTCCTGCTTTGTAAGTAGACCACATCGATATTCATCCTCTTTTGATATTTCATTTTCTGGATCTTCTGCCACTCTTTCAGGCTCTTGCTGTCCGACATTTATTGTAAGGTACTTATTCCGGCTAAACTTGTTATCTACTTTAAAGAATGAATCAATACCTAAGTAAATTCTGTAATTAACGTCATCAAGTACAGGAAGAATTACATGGTTCATCTCTCCGAAATTAACATGTGCTGACTTGATCAATTGCCCTTGCAGCCTCTTGGCGAGTGACATCGAAGTTTCAAATAAAACGTTTGCAAGTGACTCCTTCTGAGCCTTAGATGGAAACTCCCCCTTATCACCTTCGATATCAAACTTATCACCAAATGTGTCTGTGATAATTTGTTCTTTCACAACACCAGGATCAATGTCATCGCCTTTCAATAATTCTTGCCAGTGGGAAGATAATAATAAAGAGGCATACCCATTAACCTTTGCCTGCATGAAACTTCTAACTTTCGAATACATGGGTTTATCAATAAAGAAAGGAGCTAACTCAACAAAGTCTTCCGGTATGCTATGAAAAAACAGACGGTCACGGCACAAACGCTTAATTTTCATTTTCTTTTCATGACCATAGAATTTTTGTTTTTGTGAGTGTAATATTTCACCAGCTACATTATACATTGCTATAGATTCAATAGGGTTTGTCCTTTCGATTTCAGACTGTATACACGTAGTAATTCCAATCTTCTGCTCAAGAACATAATTTGGGTTTTTAAGGTTAAGATAGATGATACCTGGTGAACGATGATACATATAACTTCCCGTTACACCCGCAATGTAAGAACGTATGTAACCTTTTTTCATTAAATGCTTTATACGGGACTTGACACTTTCCTTAGTCATGCCTGTTAGTCTGCCTAATTCAGATAACCCAAGTTGATCAACAACACCACACTCATTAGCATTACGTAATAAAATAATTAATAATAGCCTTGGTGCTAAATCCAAAGAGTGTCGTTTAAGTTTTCGTGAGCCACTCCGTTTCTGGATATCGGCAACCAGTAAATGTTTTATGATGGTGGCATGATGTGATGTTTTGCCATCACCCACCCCAGTAATCATCTTATGCAATTTTGAACTGAACTTGAAAGAATACCTACTCCAACTTTTAGTGATAAGCACTATTTCTTTTTCAAATAATCCATTAGTAGTAAAGTAGTCTGTTGCTTTTGTAACGACATCTTTCGATACTCCTAATGCATTAGAAATATCAATGACACTATTATTTACAGGTGCTGATGAGCCGAACTCTTGCAGCCACTTGATTAAAAAATATTTGATACTGGGAGTTGAATTATCTAAAACTACTCTCGTTGTTTTATCTAACATTAATTGGCCTAATCTACACATAACGTATATAAACTTACACTATATCCTAATACGCACCCACTGTAAAATACAGCTAATCACTTACCATAGAACTTACCATAAGCTCATATATAACTTACTATATAACTTGCTAACTGGAATATTGAACCTTATAGTTAATTCAATAAGTTTTAAATAAATAAGTCCTGCCTAATGACAGTTTTAAAAGAACATTTGGATTGGTTAGATGAAGATAAATATAAATCAATGAAGTGTGATTGGTTTTTAATGTACATGGGGCGTAGAAACTTAACTCCTACACCATCAACTACTGGTGGAACTAGCTATGAAAAATGTGCAAGTATCATAAATGATCAGTCGTATCCATCAGGCAGAAAAGAGTTCTTTTCTAACTTGAAGAAGGCATGGTCGTCTTATAAAAACAAAAACAAAGATGGGAATAAATCATATAACTTTGTAATGGATGCAACCGCTAATGATGAACTTAATAACTTAGCAACCGGACTAAAAACAACAAGGAATAGAACGCTTGAACTGCTGATACATGATCAGTACACCAAAGAAGTTAGAGCTAAGCTAAGAAGAGAAAAATTAGATAAAGAAAAAGAAAGAGATGATAAATATAGTTTAGCAAGCATCTTACGCCCTCTAGATTATAAAGATAAAATTAAAGAACTAGATACTATTAAGTTACAGGTAGATGAACTACAACGAGATAAGGAAACTTTGGAACGTCGAGTATGTGAGCTGACGGTCATGTTAGATAGTAAGGATATAATATCTTTAGATGATATTCAGAAAACTAAAGCAGAAGAAATGTACCAGGCTATGTACAATCACTAGATGGTTATATTGCCACTAGTAGCTCTGATTGCTAATTACTTTCTAAACTGTTTTGATGAGTACCCTTATAGCTGATAAGCTTTACGTTGCTCATCTAGCCAATCATGATTATTATAAGTATCCATCCTCCATGGCATATGACCAAACATCTTTTTAATTAAATTTAGCATGACTTCATTGTAAAGCGGTACTAAAAGCGGTACAAATAAAAACACAAAAATAAATACCCCTATAAAACAACACCATAACCACTGCTACAGAGTCCCGCAGCGGCACCAAATTAGGGTTTAATAACCCACTAAAAGAACCCGAAAAGCCTTTATTAATAAGCTTCTCGGGTTTTTTTATGTCTATTACCTTCCATTCCTGTCCCGTGACATCTGTACTTTTTAGTAGTACTTTTAGTAGTACAGCATTTATCTAACAAAAGCTGTACTACTAAAATGGCTAAAAAAATAAATCCTCTTACCAATACACAAGTTAAACAGGTAAAACCTAAAGATAAGATTTATAAGCTATCTGGCGGTGACGGCTTACAACTACGTATTATGCCAAATGGCTCTAAACAATGGCTGTTAGATTACTTCAAACCTTTCACCAAAAAGCGTACTTCATTAAGCCTTGGGGCTTATCCAGAAGTATCAATACTAGAGGCTAGAAAGAAGCGTGTAGCATCAAGAGAGCTTTTAGCAAAAGATATTGACCCTAAAGAATACAAAGATGACCAGCACAGAGAGCAATTGCTTTTAGCTAGCCATACGTTAAAGAGTGTTGCGACAGATTGGTTTGCCATTAAAAAGACGACTATTGCCGATGTTACCGCCAAAAGCCTATGGCGTAAGTTTGAAAATCACGTTTTCCCTAAATTAGGTCACAGACCAATAGATAAAATATTAGCACCAGAAGCGATTGAGGCACTAAAACCTTTAGCGGCTAGAGGCAACCTAGAAACAACAGGTAAAATCATTGGCCATTTAAATAACATAATGACCCATGTGCATAACACTGGGATATTACAACATAACTATCAATATGGCATTAACCAATCAATTCTTCAAAGATGAAGGGTTAATTGCACTACGTGATATTTGGATAAAAAAACATCATGGTTAGTGAACCGCCCTGTGCGGAGCCGCATGCAGGGTGGTGTGGGGGCTGGAGGTTAGAGACCTCCGGCTACACGATTATTGCTTACTTTTTGCTAAACAAACTTTTATGGGTATTTCTTTAGATGGGATTATTAGGGACGCGCTATTAGCATAAATAAGTGACAAGATAAAAATCAAACCAAGGTAAGTTAGAGCCAACTTTTTTGTACTTTTCCACATTAATATTAAAGGGAAAATAGTTAGGAAAGCCAAGGTTAATCCACGAAAATGAAATGAGACCCATTTATGAGTTGATTCCCACCATACCATGAAGTTTGTTGAAACTGAGAACAAATTATAGTCTTTTACATTTAAACTCTCTCGCACTATACATTCATATTTAGCTATTTCACTAAGATAAAAAAACACTATTGATTGCTTCATCAAATCACGAGTAGCTATGACAAAGAAGATAAACGCTAGAGCTGAAAAACCAAAAAATAATAATGTGTCTTTATTTACTTTATGATTGCCGGCTTCGGCAAGTTTTTTTGAAAGAGGACCCCCATGTGAGCATCACTCCCATAACACTAAGTAGCTGAAAATCAGAAAAAGAGCTGTCTGCATATGAATTTAATACACCTTGCAAGCGTACATATTCTTGATAAATTATTACTGAATTACTCATTTACCATCTCCGATCGCGGCTGTGAGCCATAACGAGCCTGTAGAATTTCTCTTTTAGAAAAAAAAGCCTAGAAAATTATTAAAAATTGTACCCGAAAACGCGTTGCTACGTGAAATCTGAGGAAATATCCTACTAGGAAATGACTTTTACTGGCTCTGTGAACATAAATATCCCCATCATTTTCAACTTTGGAGTAATTCTACAGCCTCAACGCCTACTTATGATGCGAAATGCGATAACTGCGCGTTGTAATGGTCGTTTAATATGACTTGGACTTATTCATGATTTCCCTTTTAAGATTTTTTATTTAAATATTTTATTTTCAATGAGTTGCTAATTTACTTATAGGCACTTCACACTATCGACTTTTTTTAGCGTCGACTTACCTGATTGTTTTCCTGCGGATAACAACTTATACAATGGCCACTCGTTGCGGGTCGAATTAACCTTGTTTAAATAATTACAAAGCGTCGCTGATGTAGGCACCCAAGCTCTGTCGTTATTTAGAGAGTTGGTAGTCGTATTGTTACATGGAAAAATAACAGCTTCAGCGTTAATTAAACCACTTTTACAGGGGGTGATTGCATCTATAATAACGCCACGTAATGCTGAAGGTGACAGTCCATTAGTATTGAACTCATTCCAAATCTTTGGTGTGGTATTCCATCTACCGTTTGATGTACCAGTAATAGATACAATCGCATTTTTCGCTTTATTAAATTCAGTGTACGAAACTTGTTTCCCAATAGCTGACCATAATTCATTTGAAGTTGCTGGCATGTTACCACTACCGGCACAAACGCCACCATCTGTACATCGACCACAAAAAGCCACTTCTTTATTGTCATTACAAGCAATCGCCCAGTTGGTGATGTTTACGTATTGATTTGCGGGGGCATTTTTGATGGGTGACTTAAACTTAGCGTTATTCACCGTACAAGTTGTGCTTAACCGGCTTTTTGTTGCAAAATATTGATAAAAATTAGAGTTTTCGGCAATGCTGAATACAAGACCAAAGCGGCTATCTGCTGGGTAAGGCCAAATCTGTTTACTTGCATTAGTAATAGTTAATGCTTGCACGACTTTTTGCCCATTAGAAGGGGTGTTATGAAAATGTTGATTCCCCGGTGATTCCCAGTCTTTTTTCGACAGCATGGAAAAAGCGATACCTACGTCTTTATCGTAGAAATTTGAAATTAATAGATCTGAGTGTTGATTACCCAGGCAAACAGTACTGACTAAGTAAATGACTAGTGCTAAAATCGAATGAAGGAACACCTTAAATTTAAACATATTGACTCCTTGTCAATTACTATTGAGCTAATATTATCTGATGTGTTCTTTATACTTTTTCGTTACTGACATTTTCTAGCGCAATACCTTCAGGGAACTTATATCCCTTATTTTTATTATTATTGCGCTAGTCGTGTTCTGCGGTTGCGTATCCATATAAGGCCCCTACCGCTAGCCCAGCACCAACCATAGGTCCTAAAACTAATCCACCCGCTACATAGGCCAAACCTGCACCAATAGCCCCATAGCCAATGGCAGGAGTAATACCCGAGTCATGAGCAGAAGATTGTACTTTTGTAAATGAAGGAGCACCACCTCCAGCAACACCTATGTCGGTACCTACTACTTGGTTAACCGTTTTGGAATAAAGTTTACTTCCTACGGTGCGGTACAATTCAGCTGAACAATTAAATCCGTTGGGTATATGCTGCTGTGCAAAAGTATTTAAACTCACTTTATCGATGGGTTTTACCTGTGTAGGATCGTTAATACGGCCAACCATATATGGTGGTACTACTCCGAAATTAGGTGATACTGTGTAATCGAAAGCCCTTTTTTCTGATGACTTTCCTGCTGTTAAGTAACTCTCCAAAGGCTTCTCTACTTCTTTATAGTGGCTATTGGTATGGAAATTATTACTAAGCGCAGTACCTAAAAACATATTATTGGGAGCCGATGGTCCACCGAACCTCCCACGAATTGCATGCATTCGAGTTAACGACTGTTTGCCCATTTTTGATGGATCACCTAAATAGCCTTTAGCTTTCCATGTGCTCATGCCTGGAGGATCAGCAGGGGCAGTTGTATTTTGTATTTTTTTTACTGTTTTGTTTGCATGAGGTAAACCCGAAAAGGCATGATTGGGCATTCCTCCGGTAGCCGTGGCCATATCGTTAGTACTGGTGTCTATCACCCTCTGTACTACAGGAGTTTTTGTAAGTAATTGGTTAACTGAATTCTTATTCAAATAATTGTTAGCCAGTTTAGAAGCCTTTTTATGGATTTTAACATCATTCATCGAATTGCCAGAAAGCTGTTCAATACCAGATTTTAGCTGTTCCGTTGAGTCAGTATTATTAAGTTTAAGTTGAATTTTCTTAACGCTATGCCCTGGGCCTTTAGCAAACTGTTGTACAGCTGTATTTTGAGGCTGTTGGTTTTCAATTCCTTGCTGTAAAGGCGCTCGCTTGGCTTGATAACTTTGCATAGTATTTCCCTATTATTTTCTATTCTTACAATGTAAAAGCATGTTGGAATTCATATTTAAGTTCCCCAACCATCATTATGAGAAGATAGTGATAATGGAATATCATAAGGAATATTAGAAGCGACATCCTCAGTTTTCACTGCCGGAGAATTAGCACCACCACCGGTAAATAAATTACCCGCTAATATCTTTTTCCATAGTTTTTCAGGATCATTGCTTTTTAATCCAATTGTTGATTTGCTTGGTTTTGTCGGACTAAATGAGATGGAGTGATTGGCTCTACTAGAGCCAGCACTAGCTCCTACATGAGTAATGTTGTAATCCATGTCCATTTTCTTAATAAATAAGTCCGGCGAATTTCCAAAAATACTATTTAACCAATTAGAATATAGCGTATTAACTGTCGTTTTAACGTTATTTTTAGCCTGATCAATATCCGTTTGTCTGTATCTGTTCTTCGTAATCATTTTCTTTTGTCTAGAATTAGGATCTCTTACTTCCCGAGTTTCGTTGCACGCTGCAATGGCTTTAGTCCAAGCGGGTCTGCTATCATCTAGTGCCCAATTAGCAGCGGCATTCATGCCAGCAAGGAAATTGGGTTTAAAATCTTCTGTTGGATATAACTCTCTTTTTACTTTATAAGTACCTGTTTCTCCAATCCCAGGCTTCCATGCTGCAATTTGACTTTGACCTCCTCCTCTCACATTCTGTTCACCCGTAGTCCAATTACTTTCATCACTAGCAGGCCACCAAGCAACATTTGAATCAGCGCCACCGCCACCAAAAGACTTAGCATAGGCATGGGCTCGATGATAATCTCTCGGAGATTTTCCAAAGCCACTCCAAGATGATGCATCTAATACTCCACTAAAACCCATTGCATTTCCTACAGCGGCGCCATCAGCTTGCCCGGTATTCTGCATGGTAAAAAAACCTGTACCCCCTATATCCACTTGAGCTAAGTGCACTGGCCCATTTTGAGGATTAACGGTAGCTAACACCATCTGTAAAGGATTATTGTTAGACATAGATGCATTCTTTAAAGGTGTAGATACTGCTTTCAGTTGTAACGCCTTTGCTCCCATATTATCTGCTTCTTTTTCCAAGCCAGCATCATCATTAACAGCAATGCCTGTTTTCATTTGAAGCGTTGGTTTCACTCTGCCTTGTTTTTGCTGTACGACATGCCAAGCTTCATGAGGCAGATGTTTTTCTTGACCTGGCCCTAAATGAATATTAGTACCTTGAGCATAAGCATGAGCATTTAGTTGTGCTGGCATAGACGAGTTGCGATGTACTTTGACATCATCCATCGAATAACCAGAAAGTTGCTCAATGCCAGATTTAAGCTGATTGGGTAAGCCAGTATTATTAGCTTTAAGCTGAATTTGTTTAACGCTATGACTAGGCCCTTTAGTAAACTGCTGCACTCTCGCAGCATGAGTTTGTTGAACGTCGTCTTTTTGCTGTAAAGAAGCTGATTGGGTTTGATAGCTTTGCATGAGGTTCCTTTTTCTACTGGCTAAAAATATTATTTAATCTGATTTGTTATTGATTCCAGTAACTAGGATCAGATCCAGACCAAGGGCCACGGCCACTTCCGCCTTGTCCCCAACCGCTCGGTAGTTGGGAATTGCGAACCGTCATACTATCTCCTGTCCAACTTCCTGGAAAATAATGACCTCCAGTACCCGTTGTTCCACTCTGTGGTTTTGAATCAATTCTGACATTAGCTATCGGATTACTAGAATCTACAGTATTAGTAGCTACAGTCCACGGATAAGCTTCACATAAAAAACTTGCGTCCGGATGAGCCGCATCATTTTGGGAGTTAGTTACAGTTACTTTGTATTTGATACCTAAATGACCTCCGTGCACATGACTTGATATCAAATTCTTTTTTACGTGGTTTTCTGCGAACCGCAAATGCTCTCCATTAGCTTTTGTTGTAATAGGGTAGAGATTAGCTGCTATCCCTGGCCCGCCGACATTGTCATTAATCAAATGTCCTTTTTTCATACTCTTATATCCACTAACATCACGCAAGTAGTTCATTAATCCTTGTTGCTCACCTGAACCAGGGCTACTACCTTGCTGAGGGTCGTTTGGGTCAATGTAAGCAGTCACTGACTGTCCCACTTTTTCTAGAGCTGTCCCATATTTATAATTTGCAGTAACAACGTCTTTATATACTGTTTGCATTTGAATGCAAGGATTATTCTTACAATCGTTTTTGGCGTTTCCCTTATAGAAAGTTTTGGTTTGTTTAACTAACGCAGGAGACATATAAGTATTTAGTTTTAATTGTTTGTTTTTTCCAGCCAAGGGTTTTCTTTGCGCAATCGTTTCAGATTGATTATCCATACCTCTCAAACCCTGTAATGCCTTTTCACCCATCACATCCGCTTCTTTTTCCAAACCAGCATTATCATTTACTGGCACACCTGATTTCATCTGTAGTGTAGGCTTCACTCGCCCCTGCTTTTGTTGCACAACATGCCAAGCTTCGTGTGGTAAATGTCGCTCTTGTCCTGGGCCTAGATGAATATCAGTGCCTTGGGCATAGGCATGGGCATTAAGCTGCGCTGGTTTAGAGGAATTGCGATGAACTTTAACATCATTCATCGAATAACCTGAAAGCTGCTCAATGCCCGATTTAAGCTGATCGGGTAAGCCAGTATTATTGGACTTCAGTTGAACTTGTTTAATACTATGCTGAGGTCCTTTTGCAAACTGCTGAACACACTCGTTTTGAGGCTTTTGCTTGTCGCCTTCTTGTTGCGAAGGAACTGACTTAGTTTGATAGCTTGGCATAATATTTCCCTATTTCTTTTCTACTTAAAGTTATTGATTTTTATTCCAAGTAACTTTCCAATCGATGAACAAAGAAGTCTGAACTAGCTTTTTGATTTTCGATGATATCAGTATAGACATTATCTAGTTTTCCACCCAAAGCAAAAATAACTTCATCTAATAATATTGGCGCTATATGACTGCGTGGAATATGCAAGGATGCTTCAGCCTCCCAATAGTCAGTTTCTGGGTTATAAACCTGCACGTTAGCCGTATAGCTAATACCTGTACGGCCACCTAAGCAATATATTTTGTCATTTAACGCTAAGATACCAAAACGACTTCGTGCTAATGGAATAGGATAAGCTTCATGCCAACAGTTGTTTTCAGGATTATATACAAAATGCGATTGGCAAAAGGTTTCTGACAAAATGCCTGATAATTCACGATCTGAGCCACCAATATAATGAATTAAGCCATTAATCTCAGCAACACCACCAGAGTAACGATAGTCTGGCATATCAGCTAATGGTTGCCAGCTATTACTGCTATGATCATAACAAGCCAATTTTCGGCTTGGATTATGTGTTAACAAACCAAAAAAAGTTGTTTCCATACCTCCCATCGCAAAGACTTTACCTTGCCATGCACATAGTGCCATATGGCTTGTTGCTTTTGCCAACTCTGCTTTTTTTTCCCATCGGTCTTCACTCAAGTAATAACAATAAAATTCTGAGGTTTTATTACCATCTGCTTTTTTGCCACCAGCAATGTACAATTTATCACCAACAACACAGCTTGCAAATTGTCTAATTGCTTCGCCTGGAAAAGGCGCTTTTCTATGAGGGGTAATGCTAGCACTACCGACTTCTTTTTCTAATTCAAATAATTCACCTTCACCATAAAATAGTAGGGTGGTTTGCTCAATATTATGAGCACAGAAGGGACCTTGTGCAGGTAGAACACTATCATTCATTTGCCAAGTAGAGTGTTCTGTATCACCAATGATTTTACCCACTTTAGCGTAACCTGGAGGAGGTGTTTCTATTTGGCTAAGTACACATTGTCCTAGCTGTAATCCTAAGTTATGCGCTAACTTATGGTGAGTTACGCTATGGTCTTTTAGCTGTGAAGTCCCTATAACATTTGAATTAAGTTCGCCGTTAATAATAACATCGCTATTAAACTCTGCGCTATCTTCTACCGTTAACGTATCGTCAATAACCAATGGCCCTGTCATTGTACCGCCAGTGCTACGTAAAAATTGATCCATTTGAACAGCCGAAAAAAATACTTTTCGGCAATCTTTTTGTAACCACATTGAAGAATCTTGTGCTTGAAAATACGCTATTGGTTGATATTGACTACGAACTTCAAATGGAGATATCCAAGTATTAGTCTTAACTTCTAACGAATCTTGTTGTGCACGGGTAGGTATTAACCAATAATCACCTTTTAAGTAGAAGGCGTCTGGTTTAAAACTCAAGCTAAGGCGGCTATCAATATTAAGTTCAAAACTGTTGTCTTGTGATTTTACCTGATCAATAGCCTGATGCCATTGCAACAGTTTTACAGGTTGTGCATCAGACATTAACTTACCGCTGTAACTTACAATACCCTCAGCAATATCAACGTTTGTCGCTTTTAATAATTCCGCTGAATCATGTAAATGGTTACCTGCTGAATCAAGTAATGAGAAATAACTGCCTGAAGTCAATTTTCTATTACTGCGCTCTAAGCCAATAACTCGAATTTGACCATTTTCATGATGCGTGACGCGGTAAGCCATAGAGCTATTGTCAGCGCTCCATACTACTGATAATTTTTGATGATGCTTTAGATCTGCATTTTCTACAATTTGTATTCGATATAAGGTGCTTTTTAGAGGCGCTCTTTTAGAGAGTTCAGTTACTTTTATTTGACCTACTCGTTGACGGGTTTCCTGAAGCTGTTGCCATTGTTCATTTAGCTCTTTAATATTTTCATAGACACCTTTTTGAGGAAACAATTTAACCGCTAATTGGGTTTGCATGCGAACTGAGGTATCTGCTCCCATTAACCCAGGTTCCAGCAAGCTAGGATCGTCAATGGCCGATACAAGGGTTTGATGCATGTCTACATAGGCTAAAAAATGCCCTTGTTCTATATTTGTTAAAGGTAACGTAAGCGTATTAAATTGCTCAGCTACTATACCATCTAAATATACTCGCCCAGAACCAAACACCAATTTTTTAGGTAACCATGCAGGCGCATATTCAGGAAAGTCTGGTCCTAGTATGGCATTATTTTCATGACCCGAAATATCTCTACTAAACTCTCCTTTACCTTCAGTAAAAGGCCACCAAGCTTGTAAGCCAATTTCACCTACTTTCTTATAAGTAAAGGGGTTGTGCTGTAATTCATGTAAAGAAAGTGCTCTCGAAAATACGCACATATCAAAGAGTTTGCCTTTAAAATAATGGTGCGGCATCCGCTCTTCTAATTGAGCACCTATTGATATAGGACCCTTACCTAGCAATCCTAGGTTAGGTTTAGATGCACATAAAACTTCTTTAGCATTAATAAAAAGCCTAATCGCGTTATCATCAAAAGTGACAGCTAACTGAACATTTTGTTCATATGGGATAGTTATTTCACTGATCAATATTTCAATTTCTATACGGTTATTTATAGCTATTGTTCTTTGTAAATAGGGGGCGCCTTCTGCTGAAATGCCAAATGTTAAGCCGGCCTCAATACCCAGTTCAGTGATATGATTCCACTGGCTAAAAATAACGGCATCTGCTCCAGTATCACTTACAGATAACTCAGTTAAAATTGTAAAATGACTATAACTTGAAAAATCTAAGCTATGGTTTTCAATAAGTAGAAAATTATCATTGCCATCAAAGGTTAAACCAGCGGATATTTTGGGAGTAAATGCTGGGTTATCTGCTGGGTATGCTACTTCACCAACCAAATCATTAGTTAGCAATTGGTTATGCTGGCTAATGATCGATTGCATTTCATTCCAATCGGCATCAAGTATTACTCGTCCTTGCTGCATTAACACCTTGGAATAATGTTTATTTGGTTCAAAAGTGAACCTTGAGAAATCGCCACTCATTATATCATCCTAATCCATGTAGTAGGTTTGAACTTCCATCCCAAGAGGGAGAAAAGTATCAAATTGTTTTTTTATATTTTGCTCTTTTTGTCGAAGCCGCATGTTGTTAAACACACCTATTTCCTCGCCATTAGAAGCACCATTTAATATTTGGGGCTCAGTGCCATAAGTTAGCATTAAAAAGCCGGTATCGAAAAAACGTGTGGAACTAAACTGAACAGCTGATCTGCCAAAATCCTGGTCAGTGATAATGCTTTTAGTTATCCCACCATTAGGTAGATCTAGGCTACTAAAGTAAGAGTAAGAAAGCTCTGTCATTGCTGGGTTAGTTACTTTAAATTTACCGTTAATTAAACTATTAGTCACTGCTAGCGCGATAGTACAGATAATATCGCCTAATATCGTCGTATTGCTACAGCTAAACTCTTGTATTTGAGATGGTTGTTCAATAACCAACGCAGAATCGTTAATATGATAACTGACCTGTTTAGGTAGCACTTTTGTGACAACCAAGGAGGTTTGTATTGTCAATTTAGTATGGTTAGTAACCTCACAGTCTGTCGCTTTAATGATGATTGCTGAATTTTGCAGAGCGATAAGATTAGTGTCCTTAATAATAACACTTACATTACTCTTACCTGTGATAATCAGCTGACCATAAACCGATAAACCATCGAGCGTAAAGGTTGCATGAGTATTAGCGGTATTAATGATTTCAATATCGCCGTAAATTGTAGGGCTCACATAGTCTTCAGCAACCAAGGTAAGATCTTGCCCTTGTAAATCTATGACTAATGGCTTATTTAAATGATAGTGAGCATTACAGGCGAAGGAAATTTCTGTTTTATCAGCTGTTGACGTTTTTAAGGACTGACTTAAAACATCGTCGCCTGGGTACAATGTCATTAAACGATAAACTGGGTTAATTACCGTGTTAATACCACGATAACGAGGAGATGAACCAAACACAGTATTGTTTAAATAATTAAAAGAACAGACTAATTTTTCGTTTAACTGTTCATCTACTATTAATACTCGCGCTAGTTTAGGGTCAAAAACAATGCGTTTATTCTTTAAATAATTAACCTGCCATAAAGACAAGTCTGCGATGGCAATATGGTCAGAAGGAATTTCTTTAAAAACATAGGGTTTTTCGTTGTATTCAAAAAATTGCACGCTTGGTTTTTGTTGCCTCCCTCCTGTTGTGTGTATATTTTCCCGAGTTAACTTAAAAGCATATTGTGGCTGTAATGGCATATCATCAACATCAGGAAAATCCCAAGGCTGGTGACATAGCACTCGTGCTTCTTCAGGTTTAGTTAAGAACCAAGCATTTTTATGATGCTTAGCTGGTAACAATTGAGCACAATTCATATTCACAGGTCTCATACGCCATAAGTATAATGACACAACTTGAGGACTAAGTTCGCCGGCGTTCGACCAGTTTAATGCGGTTGTATTACTGTTAAAACTAGGCAGTTTTGTTGCTGTAGAAAAAGGAGATGCTGGGTTCCCTTCGGTAACCCCAGTAACACTGCACGTTGTCGGTTTTAGATCAGGATCTCGTTCGGTCCAGCTAGAAACTATTTTTTCCAAACTATTAATGCTGTAACAAGCATAATCACTAGCATCATGAACACTATTATTTAGGGTTGATAGCATACCAGAGCGTCTTTTGTATGCTAAATAGTTGGCGACATATCGCCTTTGAATTTCTAATACTTTTTCCGGTAACAGGTATGATAAATCGACTAAATCAGCAATGTAAGGAATTCGTTCTGTATCACAGGTTTCGATAAACCAATTTTGATACATGCGCGTAATATCTTGGTCTACATCATCATATACGGTTTCTAATACCGCCATTAATGCTCTAAGGGGTTGTTGCTGCTTATAATCTAGTTCTCTGTAGACCAGCGGCAATAAACTATATAATGTTTCGCTCATCGTGCATCCCCTAAGTTAATTGAAATTAATGCGTCGTTGGTCAATAGTAGATCTGCGCCAATAACTTCATGTTTTTCATTTAAGATGACTGGCGATGCTGGGAGCGATTGCATAGAGTAAGTTGTATTCGTTGAGTTATTAAAAACCATGTTTGTTATTTCAACGCCCGCAATATCTGCATAACTTTGAATTTCAGCAGTAAGATGGGCAGCGTCTACTGCCTTTCCTAAGCTATTTGGTAAATTGAGGTAATAATTGCTGATTTTATGTTTGAGTTGCTCCGATATGGCTGGCCAAGCGGCAAGATCATTTAGCCAAATAGTCGCGGTAATACAAAAATAACGAGGCCGAGCCAGCACCACTTTTAAATTGATATGTTGAGAAAGCTTTGTTTGAATAGATAAAGCTAATTCCTGCGCTAAACTCTGTTTTTCTTGTGTTGTTGACATTGTTGTCTCAATACAAATCACCCAAGTAGGCTTATGCAAAACAGTTAATTGCGTCAAAGATGCTTGAATTACACCGGGGTATTGTTTGGCGTACCTTAAACAATCGTCTATAGAAATAATAAGATCATTATAAACTAATGAGTCAGGCGCTTTTGTTCTTAAGGAAGCAAATAAAATAGGCTCAGCTCCTCCTTCTGATGGTACAGGATTAAATACAGCTTTTACTCCTAACGGCTTACTACGTAGCATTTTAATTGCGCCAGTAGGTAAGTTGCCTTGTGATCCACCGCCAACTCGATAACTGGCTAGTAAATTTTCAATACCAACTTTTGGAATACAGCCATGTTTACCATCGCCAAATAATATTTCTGCTTTGCCTTGATCATCATATATAACCTCATAATGAGAATCATTTGCAGAGCTTTTTAAAATCTCATCTGTTTGTTGCCAAGTACTTTCAATGGCACTTAAGCCATCGGGGGCAGCATTACGACGAATACCAATGCGTAAAAAATTATGTGCGTTGCCTTGTTCGTCTTGGTAAACCGATAAAGGAGAGCGGCGTAATTTAAAACGCTGTAATTGTTTATCTTGTACTATGCTTCCTAATACCTCATGAGTAATCGTTTCACCATGTACTGCTGACACCAAATTTGCATAAAACCTCATACTAGTAGGGTCGTATATATGTTCTAACGTTTTATTAAATTCAATTGCCGAATATTGATGGTGTAAATCTGTACACTGGCTAACAGCTACCACTTCAGATATTTGCGGGCTATTATGATCAGCGGCCAACCACTGTGTTTTAATAGCGTCATTATTAAGCAGAGTTATAAGATCTTGTTTATATTCAATGATCCACCCAGTTTTCTGCTCTTTGATAATAGGGAAGTTATATTCTCGAAAAACATAAATAGCTTTAGCTACAGAATCAACGAATAAATAGTAATATGGCCCATGAGTTTGTGTGATTAACCAATAATTGTTACCTGCACAACATAACTCGGCGTTATCATTTAAGGTTTGCTTATGCAGAAGAAACTGTGTAAATAACTCCGCGGTAAATACATTGTTAGTTAACCCATCAAGAAGCGTTTTCGATTTAATTGCAATAGTAAATAATTGCTGACGTTGTAGTTCTACTGTTCTCCCATCCTTGTATAGCCCTTCTAATAACCAAGGTATACTATCACCAACTAATGGGGCCTTACTCAATTGTAATATAGCTCTTTGCCCTACTACTGCCAACTTATGGCCAACTGGTATATTAGGCACCTGTACTGTCATATTAAAAACACCATCACACTGAGGCACATGCAAAGTATGAATTTCTTGCGTCACCTCAAGCTCAATGTTTTGTGCATAAACTTGTGCTGTACGACGATCAAATTGAGCCAATTCTTTTGTTGTTGTGTTAATTTGAGTTACGGTTGCAATTTTTCCAAATTCACTTACCGATTTATTCGCTATGGATGCCACACTAACATGTTTTTCAATAGCTCTAGGAGTCGTTTGTTTAAGCAATAGGGTTGAGCTAACATTAATCGTATTAGTTTTGCAGGCAAGTGGTAATACATTACCCTCTAACCAAAAGTTAGGCCAATTACTAGGTATGCTAGCAAGTAAATCTCCGCCACACATTAAATTACCGTCGGCCATTGCAAGTAGCGCTTTAGCGCCAGCTAAGCGATTTATACTAAGCTGGTTTTCTTGGTACTCAATTAAAAAGGTTTCCTTTTGAGTGTTATCTGAAATTAACCAAAGTGATTCTTTTTGTTGCGAAACAATCCCTGATTTTTTACTCAGTTCAACACCTGCATGAATAAATAATTGATGCCAGATGTCAGGTAATATTGTTATCTCAGATAAAGCGTCAATATAGTATTGAGCTGGATATATTGATCCAATCACTTGCTCTTTTATCTCAGTTGGCGGGCTTAATTTTAGCGTTTGGTGCTTCAAAAATAAGGTTAAACCACCTTGGTCATTTTTTTCGATATGAATTGGTTGGCAATTAGGCTCTTCAATAATCCAGCCATTTTTATTTGGGGCAGTGCTTATTTTAGCTGATGCTGATATAGGAAAACCGAATAATAATAAGTTTTGTGCTAGATCTTCAGGTAACTCGCCGTTATTAAATGCTTTTTCCCATATTATGGGATCAGGCAAAGTATAAAATGGAATTTCACTAATTAACTGCCAAGTTCCGCCTACATTGTGGGTGATATAAACACCTTGGTCGGTAGCTGCGATTAAATCGTTTTTATTCACTAAAAAAGTATTTACTTTAGGAATATTAAACTGAGCATCGCGAATAATGCCCTCACTAAAGGCAATATTTTCATTATCAATCAGCTGATATATATTTTCATCTGTGGCATAAACGGTTACCGAACCTTCGTCGGTATTCACATTGATTGAAGCATAAACATGCGCAAGTGCATTAGATCTAGCTAATTTCTTTTTCTCAGCACTTTCTGGGAGCAGATGGCTTAACAATGAAGGACCTTTACTTTTGATCTCTTCGCCTTTTATTTCCTCTAAGTTATTGTGATTGATGGTCGCTAGGTATAAACCATAATTGGTTGAAGCTGTTACTATGTCACCGTTAACTTGTAAATGATAAATAATGGCGTCTTCAGGCATGATTTTTTTATATTTAGAATAAAATAACTTTTCTCCAGCATGCCAATACCTACCGTCGTCAGTTGAATAAAAAAGCCCTTTTGTGGTGCCTATTAAAATAACGTGTCTTACACCACCATCATTATATTCCAAAGTCATGGCCGCTAAATTAATAATGGTAACAATGGGTAATAAGCCTGGCGTTATTATTTTTTTTGCTTCCTTATCCAACGGTTTGCTACCGCGAATTTGTGTCCATGTTTGGCCTTCATCATAAGAGCAGATAATGTTACCGTTACTGCCTCCTGCATAAATCATTTGTTCATGCTCTAACAAACAACATATATCACGATTGGTAAGTTTATCTGCTAACAGCTGCCAACTATCACCGCCATTATTAGAAGCATAAATACCATCAATACCAGCAGCTAACAAGGTGCCTGACGCCAATTGAATCATGGCCTGAATGGTCATATAAGGGTAGGCTTTTAAATATTGCCATGCTTTGGGTGCTGTATTTGTAGTGGCGATACTGCTAAATATATGTGCCTGCTCGGTTTTAACGATCAAATCTAGTTTATTCCATGCAGGAACATCAAACCCAAATACTTGATATTGACTTGGCATCCAATATATTTGAGCGTTATTAATGACGTCGCTTGTTGACGTTGTTAATGGCTTATTCCAAAAAATCAACATAGTGCCATCTTTGAGTTTCAACACCTCACTAATATCAACAAAATAATCAACAGGTGTATTATTTATATTCCCAGTGATCCATAAGTGAGTATCACTTTTGATTGGTTGTTTAGACTGGGTATTAATATGGCAAAAAGATGCTGATGTACTAAGGCATAGACTCGATTGTGTCGCATGTTCAGCTTGTCGTGTTAATTCATTCCAGTTGGGCTTACCAATAAAGTTATCGATCGTTTCAAAAACGGCGGGTTTTCCCCCTTGTGGAATATTCTGAGTTTTGGTGCCTTTAGGGATCAAATATTCTTCTCGGTTGCTTTTATTACTGAGAGTAAAAGCTAACCAAGTTTTTGCTGAAAGATAATGAGGAGCTTGGTAACCTATAGTCGAAACCAATTGATGAACAGAAAAAGGCTCTACTGCACTATTGAGATACCCTTCAGGTATTATTTTTCTTTGATAAAAAGATAAAACTTCTAAAACAGCAGCCCACGAAGAATAAATACCATCAAGAAAATTATTTTGTTCTAATAAGTCTAAATGTTTAAGTGGATTTTGGTGATCACACTTACCATCTTTATGTTCATAATCAAGGGTGGCGTTTTTCATGTCCTCGATAAAGCTTTTATAATCTCCAGAGTGAGGTATTAATGCTCGCTCTGATGACGACTTTTTCCACTCAGTCATTTACTACTCCCTATCATACTCAAATTGATCAAACTCCGCCGACCATGGTGTTGAAAACATATCACTTCATGTGATTTAGCGATAATAACCTCATTAAGCACACTTGCTTGATTGCTACCTGCGTAATTATCAAGCGTTTGAAAAGCATCTAGCTTTACATTGGCAACACCGTCAACATTAAGTAATGCTTGAATTATTTGACTCGCATATAATTTATTACCAAAAATAAAGTTTTTCCGAGCAAACACCCCTAAATTAGGATCATCACTTAATATCTGATTTAAATGTTTATGTAGTGCAGGGGCAGAAAAACCTGGTTCTGCTTCCACATGAAGTGTTAACTGGAGTAACAATGGTGTAAAAGAACGAATAACAAATCGTTGATTTAACACTTTATTGTGATTCAGACGTTGATAAATGTCCTTTAATGTTAACGCTAATGATTCTTCTTGCTTAGGATAAACTAAAAACTGAAAAATCTGGTGATTGCCCGTCCAAATATTTTGGTAGCAAACATCAGAAATTTTGTCGTTTTCAAGTATTGCATCAATGTAATCATCAGCAAGCGCCATATTGAGTCTTTCTCGGTGTAACAATGGTGCGGCTAATTTAACTTTTGCAGGGCTTTCATTTGTATACACATCAAAAGCAACGCTTAAGCTTTTAACTTCAATAATAGCCTCATTGGCTTTATCTATATGATTTGGCAAGTAGATTTGATTTATCATACCTGCGGCTACATGGTGATCTTGATCAGGTGTAATACGGTAACTAACATAAAAATAATTAAATCGATTAGGAAATGCACCAAAATAACCATTACCAAACCGTAACATTGCTGAACCTTGATGCTCATCTAATACAGCATGTTTAGATACCGATGAACTATTTAAAAAATCGGTAACATTGGTCCAGACGTCCGCATGTTCATTAATCCGAGTTTCTGGGGTATCTTTCGTTTTCATTGCCTCGGTAAGTTCAATAATATTAATTAAAGGCTTTGTTTTTTTCAGACTTTGCTGCAATGCACTATTGGCTGATCGATATGTTGCTTGAATTGAATTAAAGGGTTCTGCACTAACGAGGTTAGTATTTTGTAAAGGCGCAAAATACTGCCCATTATTGAGGCTTAATTGTAAGCCTTCGTAAGGAAGTGTTTCTCCTCGGTCTACTAATACAATATTAGCTGATAACAAGGTATCGTCAGCATTCCAACTATCTCTTAGTTGGTCTTCTTTATACCATGTTATATAGGTGTACTTTTCACCAAAAAGTGAATCAACCCTATGAACTGCATCACTCTTTAGCCTTATTATTTGAGCGCTTAGACGAGATGTTTTATCGATAAAGGACAGAAGCTGACCTTTGGTTAGTTCAATATGACCTTTCAACATCATTTGCTGGCTACCCGATTGGACCTTATAACTTTTAATACCAAAGTCATAAGGGGTTAGGTAGTTATATTCAGGCTTACAATGGGTGTTATGCATGGCCTCAAATACCACTTCTTTACCGCCTATACGATTTTGGTATTCGGGTGGTGTTATAACCGCAATTTCTGGTTCATTACCGCCACAGAAAAACGGAGTACCTTTGGGCACATCAATCGCCATACTCACATTGATCATAAGCCAAGTACGTGCATTGCTCTTTTTTTCAATAGTGTAATCTAATAAACGACAATGTCGCTGCATCGACAACTGAAAACGCGCAGTATCAAGGTAGGCTTCAGTGGAGACAGCATCTTGCTTATAACTCAGCATATCACCAGAATATGCTAGCACTTCATTAATTGCTATCATCATATCGGCGGCATTGCGATCGCGCCAATTGGGTATTTTATGCGTTAACTCTGTGTCTATAAGTTGCTTGAACGTATCATAATCTTTTGATAAATAATTTAGTCGAGATACTGGCGCTATGGCCTGATTATCAGAAACAGATGAATTTTTTTCATTAAAATATGTTCGCACTTCTGCAGTATTAAAAAACGAGTCCATTAACTCACTGATAAAGCTTACTTTAATTAAAACCTCAGACTGTTTAGGTAAGTCAGAGGTGAATGTTAATTTGATACAAAACTCTTCTTGTACTGCCTCTATATCAAATGGAACTTTATGTACTACGCCCTCCGAAATCACTTGTACAATAACATTATGATTATTAATTAACGGTAGTGCTTTTTGTTTTGAAGGTGTTATATCAGGTTTAATCAAATAAACATTAAGGGTACCTTCGTCTGTCGCGGTCAAATAATCAATACCATGGATAACCGAATGTTGCCGGACCAAACCACGTCTGCTACTTAAATCCATATATTTTCCTCTTGCTTCCATGTATTCATCGGGTAAAAACAGCCTCTTTGGTTTGGTTGTCAGTAAAAGGAGCATAACGGATTAAAATATTAAGTTGGCTATCCCCTGTGGTAATTTTAACCTCCTTAAGTTGCAGTAAATGACCAAGATATTTTTGTATTTCAGCCTGAATCATTGATTGTTTTACCGATAGCATTTCGGGAATGATTGAACCAAAAACTAACATTTGTACACCACAGCCAAACTCAGGACGGTTAACTCTTTCACCAGGTATGGTAAACAGTATTTGCTCCATCATATCTCTTAAGTGCTTATCTCCATCCGCTTCCTGAATGTGACCATAATGGTTAATTTGGAATGGAAAATTTATATGCATGCTAATTACAACTCCGTTTGATTAAATGAATAATGGTTGCTGACCATCAATTAATAAGTCACCGGTTACTTCAACTGCGCCGGTTATTGCGATACCAGCAGCCGTTATTTCACTAGTTGCGCCTGTAATTGCACAAGCAAGACCTGCTGTCATTTCACAAGCCAGCCCAGCAGTAATTGCACAGTCTAAGCCTGCGGTCATTTCACATGCGCCACCGGCTGTAACTGCAACATCTGCCCCTCCAGTAACTTCAACTGCGCCACCGGCTGTAACTGCAACATCTGCCCCTCCAGTAACTTCAACTGCACCACCGGCAGTTACGGCAACATCAGCACCCGCTGTTATTTCTATTGCGGCCCCTGCTTCTGTCGAAATATCAGCGCCTGCTGTTATTTCTATTGCGGCGCCTGCTTCTGCAGAAATATCGGCTCCTGCTGATAGCGACATTGCAGCACCAGCTTCTGCACTGATTTCTGCACCCGCAGTGGCTTGAATACCTTCTTCAGCGGTTAATGTAATATCACCAGTGGTTGCTGAAATAGTGGCTCCAGTCATTGAAATACTAGACGCAGGGATCGTAATTTGAATGCCTTCGGCGTCAAACTTCATTGTACATATATCATCAACACATTCAGGTGTTGACATTAAAGTCATACCGCCAACTTCAGGTATATCACTTAAGATAAAGGTATTAAACTCGGTCTTGAATACTTTTTGTTCGGGTGGTGATTCTAAAGGAACTTCACCCTCTCCCCAAAAACAGCCAACCCAAATAGGGTAGTTCGGGTCGCCACCTTCAAATTCAACCCAAACATTTGCCCCTATTGGAGGCATAGCGTAGAAGCCAACTTGTGGCCCAGCGTATGGAACACATGGCATAGCCCAGTTAGAAAGATTTGCAGGAACGGATGGCACATTGATCAATAGACGACCTAATATCATTGGATCAATATTTTCAACAACATTACCGCGATATTTCCCAAAAAATTTACCACGGACATTACCCACATTAGTATTACTCATATAACATTCTCCAAAGATGATATTACTGTGCTACCAAGCCCTTCTCGTTGTACAGTGAGTTGTTGTTGGTACTTTCCTTCGCTAATGGTGTGCTGCACTTGAGAAACGTAATAATTACCATCAAAACTGAAGCCTGCGCCTCTAACACACACAACACTCGGTGCATCAATAACAAACCCATACCTAAGTGTATCAACCGTAATTTGCCCAGATAAGACGTTATCCGTTGATCTATTTGTTGTTCTTTGAGCTAATTCTTCACCAACAATGGCGCCATTTGTCGGATCTGTATAAAGTACACTGCGAACATGAGGGTAGTTTGTCAATATAGGATCTTCTAATGCCATTGGAATAGGTCTAATAGCATCAAGTGTTTTCACGAGTATTGGTTCATCTTCGAGCCCTGTCGATTCCAAAAAGCCTGTAACGGTTGTGGGTAAAGTGGCATCGTAAGTTAAATTAATATCATCAACATTCGTTGCTGGTCCCATATTGACATTTAGTGGTACAAAGGCTGGCGTTAATGTTGTCGGTGGACCAAAATAGAAGGTATTTTCTAATGGTACAGTTGGCCGTACACGGATAATAAACCCAGCTAAGTCGGCAAAATACTGTATTAAGCTCAAATCAGTACCATTTTGTATTCTTGTATTGTCCTCGGGTTCCCATGGGGGAATGCCAGTCGGTAATACTTCACTGATCACACCATATTCAATGTATTTCTCAACACGAGAAATGACAATTTCATCAACTGGCATTGCTGGAAATTCAAAAACTTCTTCTTTTAGATCCATTCGGCTAAGTAAATCTTCACCTGTGATGGATAAAGTTCCTGACCCCGAAGAGTTAGAATGGTTGAATTCAATATTCGTGATAAAACCATCAATAAGCACGGTTGGAATAGCATCAATCAGTACTGAAATAATTACTCGATAATTAGGGCGTATTAATTGCAGTGTTAATAATGGGTAATCAGGTGATGCCACACCAGGTCGATCTGCATTTAATGAAATTTGAAACGTTGATCTGCCACTACTCATTTGTGTTACTGATAATGATTGAACTGCTTCAGTCAAAAATATTGGGGCAGGCACGGCAATAGTAGGCCCTATCAATAAACTTAATTTAATGCCCGCACTCATTAACGATTACTTCCATCTGCAGGGACACGAATTTTTTGCCCTAACTTTTCTAATTCGGTTGGAGTGAAAACTGTATTTGCATCGGCAAATTTCCAATATAACTTTGCATTACCAAGGATGGCATAACTGACCTGATCGATACGTTTTCCTTCAGAAGTAATAGCAACAGCTGAAGGAACTTGGTCAGCTTCTGGAAGAAACCGTCTTGCTTTATAGGTTATATCTATACCGCCAGTTGTTGTTTCTTTTTTATCAGAAATATAATAATAGCGACTATCTTTTTGAAACATATTGACTCCTTAATTAAAACTAGCACCAGTTACCGCTGAAGAACCATGCGCTAGCGGTGCTATTTGCTCCATTTTTTGCTGATATGTTATGTATTGTTGATAAGCCTTGTTGGTTACAGACACGTCATTACAATTGAGCACTCTCATGGTTAACGCAATTGTGGCTTGAATTGGATTCAAATGTGCATCAAATAGCTCTTCAGTCACGGCATATTGCGTTATTTTTACCGGCAAAACCCTTGCAGGTCCCCAAACAAAATAGATACTTGGTGTCGCAAAGGGAGTTATTTCCATAACGCCAGTAGCCAAAAGTGCCTGTGATGCTAATAAATCAGTTGTTGTGGGTGTTAATAGAAGCTCTAACGCGGCTAACTGGGCATACACACCATTTTGCACCTCGGTTGATGCGCCACTATTAAGACCAGTTGCAGCATCAAATTCAATAGAAACATTAATGGTTTGAGTAGGTGGTCCCTTATACATAATAGATAGGGTTCGATCCTGCTCTTCACCCCCTGACATGTTAGGTGTTAAACTGCGTTGCATGCTTGCAGGGTTATACTGAAAAGGGATCACCGTTGAACCTTCAAGTAAAGATGACGAGACTAAAGCGCCTTTAAATATATTAGCGCTACTATTTGTACTGGGCATAGTTCCTCCTAGGTTCTTTTTGTTGTTGCAATATTTGTTCAACTAACACGCTGGCAACTTTAAGATATTGCGCGCTGTTAGGCCCTACAAGTCGAATCGGATCACCCACCAGCAAGCTTTGAATTAAACTAATAATTTGCCGCTGGGCATAACCACCAAACTCTGGGGGTAAATCAATATGTTCAATATGAAATTCAGTGACTTTCGTATTCGATAGCTTTTGTTTTTGAAATTTTGCTAACATCTTGTTTGTTGGTTTGATATTAGATTTCATCTGATAACTTAAACCCATCCTTGAACCTCCTGCATAGAAAGTGACTTATCATGCTTAGCATACTCAATACGAGCTGCATCTAAGAAGTGTTGCATTTGTAACGATTCATTATCGGAAGCGGCGTTAAAGCATGCGTTTAGCATAATATTTCTTATGACTCCACCAGAGGTATTGAGCCGAGCTAGTTTGTTAAAGTCAATATTTTTGGTCGGCGCATTAGCGGGTAATATAGTTCGCCAAATTTCCTCTCTTTCTATTGTTGTTGGAAATGGAAATTGTATAACGAATCTAAGACGGCGAATAAAAGCGGTATCAAAAGAATCTTTAAGATTACTGGTTAAAATAGCCAGGCCCTGAAAAGATTCTAATCGTTGTAGTAAGTAGCTGACTTGTGCATTAGCAAATTTATCGTGACTTCCCGAAACTTGAGTACGTTTGCTAAATACAGCATCAGCCTCGTCAAACAAAAGTATGGCGCCAGTTCGCTCTGCCGCTGTGAAAATTTGATTGAGGTTTTTCTCGGTTTCACCAATGTATTTACTCACAATATTACTTAAATCTACACGATATAAATCGAGATTCAACTCGGTTGCAAGATACTCTGCGGCAGTTGTTTTACCAGTACCGCTAGCACCATAAAACAAGGCTGTTAAGCCTCGCCCTCTAGAACTATTACGGGTAAAGCCCCAATCATCATAAACGGTTGATTTATGCATTACATGAGCAATAATACTATTGAGCGATTTTTTCTGGGGCTTGGGCAAAATGATATTACGTGCCCCCTCTGAAAGCTCAATTCTTTCCGCTAAACTGTGCATACGTTGTCGCGTATATTTTCGACACAGATTCCATAGAGAATCTTTACTTTCTAACGTATGGTAAGCATTTACTATGGTGTGAATTTGACTGAAGCAAAGGTCAAAGTGTGAGGTAACTGCTCGTATGTCAGATTCAGGTACAGGGACATTTTGTTTCCACCAATTAAATTGTTCTTCAGCGCTGGGCTTGTGTATTTCAAAAATGAATTGTTCTTTAATTGATTTTGATCGACGGTCATCACTAGCACAAATGACTGAGCAATTAAGTAAATTTAAAAAATGATCGGTAAAATATTCTTGTTCTTGAGCACCCTCAATTTTTGTATCACAGTCCACCATCAGTAAATAGTTATGAAGCCGTAATTCTCTTTCCCATTTAGCTACGAACGTTCTTAATTTTCTATGGTCATGAGGAATAAACCTTGCGGGCAGTATCAAAAGTCGTTTTTCGAGTTTTTGTGCGAATGCTAATACCAGGTCTTTTTTTAATTCATCAACCTCACCGGTAATGGTGAATAAACAAGGCTGTTTTTGTAAGCTATTTTGCCAAAGGTTTGCCATATCATTTAGTGACGCGGAATTGGCTGAATCGAGAATAATGGTCTTATTTGGAATTTCTTCTGAGTAGGCTTTTAATTCCTGATCTTCATCTCTTAAACCAATAATAAAGTGCACTACACTTTCAGGCACAAGTAAGCGTGATTGAGTGATTGATTTATGATCATCTAACTGTATTAAGCTATTTTTACGTAAAGCTCCGCCAGCGGTTATTGCTTGCCAATCGGGGTTGGGAAAAATGGCTAATGCTAAACTAAAATTAATCACAATAGGATCTTTTTGGCCATTGGGATAAAGAAGGTCACTGTCAAGCTCTGGGGCAATACATAATAAAAGTACTTGCTGTTCAAATTCATTTAATTGAAATAAGTGAGCTAAATAATCGATGGGAGCAATGCCCGGAACGCTTCGCTTTATTTGCTCAATTTTTTTTGCGAGATCCTCTTTTACAGTAGTTGAGTGATCGTCAGAATCAGTATGATACGCTTGCTTTATAGAATGTTTTGTATATTTGACAAAAGCCGATAAAAAATTTTGATTTGCCTGAAACCAATCATTGTTATCATTTTCAACTATCGAGGTAACATTATTCATTCAATATTCACCTTTGGCTTAATATATTGATTAAATGATGGACTTGCTGGATCTAGGTCACTTAACAATGGGCTTATACCATATTTCAAGTTATCTATTTGTACTCGAACTAAATAATTTCCAGGGGCAATATTTTCAGCTTTAAAAGCGAGCGCATTCATCGAAGGTAGTTGTTGAAAGCCATAACACACCAACACCTGTCCATTAGTTTGTGTATGTAGAGTGAAATACTGATTTAGATCTTGTATCAACCATTTTTTGTTTAGTAATACATTGCTAATTTTAGCATTGTTAGTAAGCGTTATGCCTTGGCTGCGCAATAATTCACTTAACTGACCAATATCACCATGATTTAAAGCCTTTATATTACAAGTAAGTGGTATTTTAAGTGCTTGATCTAATTGATAGTGTTGCTTTGTCATATTGTCATTATTTAACCACGCAGTAACTGATTGATCTTGCTCTGGAAAAGGGAATATTTCCGTGATCAATAGAGATTGAGGTTGCTCCTCTACGTCCGCATTGGAATTATATTCAATATGGCCGACTTTTGGCTGTATAACCAAATCTACTGGTTCTGAATAAATTAATTTTTGCTGGCTATTAACAGTCTTTGACTTAGAAAGCTTGAGATGATTTAAGCCCGGTTTTATTTGCTCCGGTATTAAAATTTGCAGCAAATTATTTGCTATTGGCGTTACTTTTACGCTGATATTAATTTCTTCAAAAAGCACCTCTGAACTACTATCAGCACCAAGGCATTGCAGTTCTAATGTTAATGCATCACTGGTGTAAGGTAGATAATCAGCTGAAAGGCTTGTTATTTGCGGCTTAGGACCAGGAAAATAAGTAATATCCACCTCTTTTACGGGTAATACTTTTTCAATAGGAAAATCACTTTCCATTAAAATGACAGAAACTTCATAATTAAGTGAATGCTGATGGGGTAATTGAAAAAGTGAAGACCACATTTTAGTCACGTCTTCCATAGAAAGGGTAATAGGTTCAATTTTTATACGAGCATTTTGGTTTTGTAGATTAGACTGAGCAAATATGCTCTCCGTACCAGCGGTTAATAAATATTGAGTAATTTCGTCTCGTGTAATAAAAGGCTGTGCATGTAACTCTACAATGGTTGCGCCCATCATTCTTTGAGTTTCAAGTGTTGAATCATCACCATAAAAACTTAAATGGTATTTAAGATTAAGTGGAACCAAAGGTTGCTGGATCAGTGTTCCGTCAGCACGACGTGTTGCTAAATCATTATTACGTAAGGCATTATTAAACTCTATTTCATATAAATACAGGTTGACCCCAACCATTTGACCGTCATGCTTTTCAGGCCTTCTAGAATTAACCTGAGCTGCTGATGACAAAGATTGCACTTTGTTTAATGCTGCTTGGATCTTTTGTGAAAATACAGCAGTTGTAGCCGCAATAGAAAGATAATTACTCATTCACTTTCCTTAATCGCTGGTTATATTCTGTTAATGATAATTTGGGTTTAGGTCTTTTTTTAGCTGGAACTACCGCTTGCAATTGCGAGGGACTATTGTATGTAATGCGACCTATTTTTAGCTGAACTTTTGAAGCTTTTGTTAATGCAGATGTATTATCGTTATATAACGTGAAACTATCTTCCTTATCAGTTACTGGGGTTATGGATGTATCTATATCAAATTTATATGATTTTGCTTGATCAATTTGATCGTAATCAGGTGTAATCACATTATGATAATTTTGTGAATTTATTAATTGATTAACACTATTGTAAAATGGTAATACCCTTTTTAAATCAGCTGTTTTTTTATTTGATTTTTCTCTTTGAGTAGCTTCAGAAGTACTTATTAATTGCTCGGGTGCTAATGGTGTATTGTAAAACTTCAGCTTGGTTTGTTCGGTCGCATTTTGTTTTGAATAAAAATTTTGATAGTCCACCTTGATTCTATTCTGCGATCTATTGAGCTGTTGTTTTATATCTTCGTTTTCTTTTATTGATAATTGATTCTTCACGTTTGGTTTTTTAGTGAATTCATCAAAGTCCATTGATACTTTTTGCGCAAGGTTTAGTGGTGAAGTAACGTTAGTCGGCTTTAAATAATTTGATAACAGGGATTTTGATAGCCCAGATAGTTGTTCTTGTTTAGTGTGCGCTGAATCAGCCATGACACTAGCTATTTTAATGAGTTCTTTTATATGACGAGCACCTACCATCGTAGGACTTTCAGTGTTATAAGGATTCAACAAGTTGGTTTCATTAAGCTGTTCGATACCTTGCATCACTGAATTTTGTATAGCCTGAATGTACTTAGTTTCTGTCATTATCGGTAATATTGATGGCTTGATAAGTACAGCCAACATTTTTAACCAGCTTTCGGAAGAAAAACCATTTGATAGCGGCATCTCAGGTATAGTAGATAATAAGTTTGCCCAAGATACAGCCTGAGCGACTTTATTTATTTTACTGTGAATGTTTTTACCACTAAGCAAGTTATCCAAACTATTTAAAGGAGAAGGTTGAACGATAGATGATGCAACCTGTGTTTTAGCTCGCATTGTAATTAATAAGTTGACCAGCTTTTGCTCGGAAACATCTTTGATAAAAGTTTTTTCTAAAGCAAGTAAGCTATTTTTACTATCGTTAGGTAAGTTATTACTTGCCTCCTCGAAGCCATCTTTAAAAGCTGCCATTAAATAAGCTCTTAACCTTTCATCTGGAACATTGCGCCATGTCAGGGTATTCGTTGAAGGCTCCTGTGTTGGTAACATATTCCTGGCATCAACATCTGATTTTTCGTTAGCAATATTCGCAGGCGTATAATCGAGCAATGTAGACAGAGAGTCATTCATCCCTTTTGCAATATTTTTCAATATAGGCTTTATATTTTTATCTGGTCCAATACTTGTTCCAACCATTTGCAGTAATACTCTTTGGAGTAACTGGAAAGTTTCTTCTGTTGAAAATTTTGCCGTTTTTAGGTTTCGATAAGATACTTTATCTGTAAATGCATTTGATTCTGCTTGCCCGATAAGACCTATTGTTGGACCAATTTCAGCGCTAGTAGTATCGCTAACCTTATTATCATGCCACTTATCTTGCTGATCATAAAATGGCGTTTGGTTATTGTCATTTGAAGAGTTTGTCTGATCTTGAAGTGCAATGAGCTCTAATTTTTTAAGTTGTTCTTTCTGCTGCAAACTATCTAATTGTGCTTGCCGTTGATCAATTCTAGCGGCAACTTCTGATTCTAATGCTTTTAATTGCGTAAGCTTTGCTAGATCTAATTGTATTTCAGAACTCATTTTTTGACCCCAAGCATATACCATAGCATCGCTTGAGGGGGCACCAAGCTCTGATTGCGAAGTGCCTTGCCCTTGTGTATAAATACCAACTTTATTAGGGGTGTTTTCTATAATTTGTGATTTTCCCTTAGAGGCATTTTTTCCAAAATCGTCACGAATTTTATTAGCTTGTTGTTCTGTATGTACACGACCTGAGTTGTCTTTATCATTATCAATATAAGTAAATAGGTGCTCAGATTGTTTATGTTTTGTTATTTGTTGTTCTTGATTGACTGACAAATGTTTAAGCGTGTTTTTTTGTTGTAAAAGCGTTTCTTCATAGGAAGGTAAGGTTCTATGTGGATTTTGATGCGCGTCAACAGTGTCATGTTTTTGTTGTTGATAATAGTGACCTTGCTCTAAAACCTGACTCTCTGGCACAAAAGCGCGACCACTTTTCCCTATTGCAGTTGATGGCGTTATGTCAGATAAACCTAACTCGTGCCAACTTAAAGACAAGGTGTTGTCATCTAACCGTAATCCTTCTACCATCAATTGACGAAGAAACGGCGACAGATGAGGAGGATTAATACTGCTTCCTCCTTCACTGTTAGAAACTAATGTTTGCCAATAGCTATTCATTTAATTGATCTATATAGTATTTTCTTCGCACGTCTGACATCGATAGTGTATCACCTTCCCACCAGCCAAACGCTTTAGCTAACAATTGCACTTCACTTAGTATTACATGGGCTTTATTTTCAATTTCAAGCCATAAAAAGCTCACAATATCAAATGACTCAGCCCAGCTAAATTCACATTCCGGGCAATTAAGACGGCATAAAATTTCTGAATGTAAATCGACATCCTTAATTTTTGCAGACACTAATTCAATCAATGCTAATGGCATAGATTCAACTGGTGTATAAATACCGTCAAGTTGCAGTTGTAAAACACAATTTTTCATTAGTTCGAAAGCCGCACCTTCTTCGTCTCCCATCTCTAAAAATGGCATGATTTTTTCTAATTCATGACTTGATGGCGGTCGACATACAATCAGATTGTTATCAATTTCAAGCTTAATTTCAGTGCCATCCCAAACAGGAACGTTGGGATCACAAATTACTCGAGAGTCCAATTGAAATTCGACTTTCTCTGTACAAGTTGGACAACTTGAGTTTGCTTCTAGATGAGCGCCAAACAAACTTTCACGAAAACGGAATAATTTTGCATTGCGTTGCCCAATAGACAACGATGCAAATTCATTCAGAATGACATTTGGGTGGGCGGCAGAAAGCAGCAGAATAGCTTTTTGCCAATAAGGTTTACCTTTTGCCGCTTCCCACAATTTGACTATGTCATTTGCTACCAGCATGTTTATGAGCTAGGTAATGTAAAGCTCGGTTCTGCTGGTGCTTTAACGCTGTAATCTCTCTCCCAACCTTCGTTTTCTAGCTTGATACTTTGAATAGCAACAGCGTTGCCGTTAGCATCTAGATCAGGCATAGAAGTGAAGTCAGAAACCCAACAACGAAAAACATTATAAGCAATAACCTTTTGGCCAGCCTCATTATAGAGTTCAATGATGATATCTTTACGAAAATCTTTCAAAGAAACTATTTGATCAGACTTGTCTGCGCCTTTGGTTGAGTTGCTATAATCCCAAACTTTGTTTGCCCATTGTTCAAATACTTCATCGTGAGTAACACCACGCTCTAAAGTAATTGCTTCAAACGACGTTTGCCCAGGAGATAAATGTGTTGTTAATGGATCGCCACCTGATCTATGTTTAACCACATCTGTTGTACGCTTTAGACCTGTTACTTTACTTACGCCTGCGACATACTTTCCATCCCATTTCACTCTAAATTTAAAGTTTTTATATGGGTCAACTCGATAAGTATTTGTTGGAAATTCCGTATTAGCCATTGTTTAGTACTCCATTATATCGTAGCAGCGGTTTGCTGAAATTTAAGAACTACAAATTCAGCAGGTTTAACGGGTGCAAATAAAATTTCTACATTCACAATCCCTTTTGCAATATCGTCAGGGGTTGTTGTAGAGGCGTCACATATCACTTTATAATTATAAAATGCCCCTTGTGTAGCTAGTTCTTTCATGAAACCACCTATACTCAGTCTTAGTTGTGACCATAAAGACTCATCGTTATCCTCAAAAACAGCCCACTGAGTGCTACGTTGTAGAGAAATTTCTAGGTAGTTTGTGAGTCTTCTAACGCTAATATATTTGTAATCATCTGATAATAAATCAGCACCTCGTAACGTACGGTCTCCCCATACTACAGGGCCGATTACAGGAAAATCACGAACACAATTTATACCTACAGGATTGAGAAAACCATTGTCGGCATCATTAACCTTCACTTCTAATCCAGTAACGCCAACCATACCAGCGCTTTGTCCAGCAGGC
Organism: Alteromonadaceae bacterium; assembly: GCA_047621305.1. Classification (GTDB taxonomy): domain Bacteria; phylum Pseudomonadota; class Gammaproteobacteria; order Enterobacterales; family Alteromonadaceae; genus Colwellia_A. The sequence continues at coordinate 33,418 of JBLHNB010000035.1, forward strand.
GCTTTCCAAACACCACGTGTTAAATCATTTTTAGCCATAACACCGGTAATCACACCACAACTAGAAAAAACGGCTTCACGGTCTTTCATATTAGGATCAGGCATCTTCACTTTAGGAAAATAGGTACAGGCAAATCTAGCTGTATCCCCATTAATACCTAAATCGGTAGGTTGAATATTCGGCCATTCACCCTGTTTAGCTTTGCTTGTCCACGCATCTAAAGGTTCTGCAATAAATAGTGCGCGCTTACTTTCACAAAAAGCAGCGGCAGCAGTATTTAGTGCAACTAACGTATTCGCAGTTGCGCCATCGTCTGTGCCTGAATCTGGAGGAATACAAAGCATATTAAAAATATCGACTTTATTTAAAGCATATAACCCAGTTCTTAACTGTTCATTACCAAGATAATCAGTAGCATCATTCAAGCCTAATAAGGTACTGTCTAAACCATTGGCCAGCTGAGGGCGAGGAGCTGTAGCTGTAACAGGTGGTGTAACTGGCGGGGTGGTTGTCGCAGGTAAGGCAGTAGTGATACGAATGTAATTTGACTCATGTGCTAAGGTGAAATCCAAACGAATAGAGTTATTGGCTTCACCTTTAACAGTAACGCACTTAAAATTTTCTACAGCTTTATTTTTATAGAATACGGTTAAGTTAAATAAATCAGCTTTAGCAATACCATTTGCTTCTTGATAAATTAAGGCAACTTGATCAGTAATGCCATTTGTATCAATTGCGATTGATATATTGTTTCCCCAAACTCCTGGATTGGCTGCACTAAAATCAAGACCACTAACAGAAACTTTTGCGATTGCTGTACTATTATCTGTTGTTGACATTATTTAGCTCCTTTTTTGGCAGGTGTTTTATTTGTACCTGTTTCTTCTGAAGTTGAGGGTGTTGATGAAGTTGATGTAGGGGCTATAAAACGTCTTACAATAATCGCTTCGCTACCACCATTTTGAAAGAAGTCTCTAACGGCGTATGTTAATGGGTAATTGTATGTTACCTCACCAAACAATTGTTCAAAGTTTCCCATACTGGTAACGGTCATTGGCTCATCCACTGAACCACGAGGTGCTCTTCCTATAAAAGCGGTAATAGCGGTTGGAACACCAGTGATTGTGTGACTACCACTAGGTAATTCTTCCACATATACACCGGGATAACTTACTTGTACTGGCATACAAAATTCCTTTTAAAATGAGAATAATAAATATCTTGATACATAAAAAATTTCAATAGTTCATTTAAAATAGATGGACTTATCAAATAATTCCAGTATATCTTTGGTTATTTTTTAAAAGTTAGATAAATAATTGCTGGGTGCGTTCAAAATTCTGTGTCTATTTTAACTTTTAAATATCAAGTTCGTTGCTTAAACGCCCTTCAAAGTAAATCGCTGACTGAGATAAGCAAAATAGAATCAGCATTTATGTTATCTCACTATGTGCCCCAAACCGCCATTGAATGATTTAAATTATGTCCGCGATATGATCGGAAAGTTGACGTTTAATATTTAGACTGGTCTTGTTCCGCTCTGCGCCCTGAGACCTTTAACAAGCTTTTTCTTTAAAAAGTAATGGAGAATTTCGGTCCCGCAATGCTTTTAAATACTTTGATTCATCATATGGTTCTTTTGTTTTCCAACAACGGTATAAAATCCGTATCCACTTAAATGCTAGTGATCTAATTGATGATTGATGAGTGTTTCCTTTTGAGCGTTGTTTTTGATAATAAATACCTGCCCAATAAGATTGATGAACGCTTTTAGCTGCCCATTCAATAAATGACTGCCGAACAAATTTAGAGCACTGGTATCGCCAATGAATCCAGCACTTTTGACCACTACGCTCTGTCACAGGTGCTATACCAGTACACATTTTAATTTCTGATGCACTAGTAAAGCGGCTACGATTTTCTCCCATAGCAGCTAGTAGTCTTGGTGCTAAACAAGGTCCTGTTCCTGGTAATGACCTGTAAATTTCAGCATCAGGCAATGTATCGAACAACTTACTAATTTCAGTGTCAAAGACCTTTATGGCCTCAACGACGACGAGCATCTGCTTAGCAAAAGCTACAGCAAGTAACTGATGTGATTCAATAATTGCGTTATCTAGCGTAAGAGGCTCGGCTTGATTAATGAGCAGCAACCGTTGTTCTGTGCAACTTACGTGCGACCAGGATAGCCATGAAAAAACTTTCTTAATGTGTCAGCTCTCGCTCTTTTTAACTTTTGCAGGTTCGGCCAGCGAGTGATGAAGTCACAAAACAACCCTGAGCCTCTGTGTGAGAACCAATCAAGTAAATGCGGATAATATTGCTTGAGCGTATTGATTAACCGATTGCTAAACCGCCTTCTATCTTCTACCAATCTTCGGCGCTGCTCGACTAAGTAGGTGAGTTTTCTAACAGGCTCACTTTCCATCTTTAACGCTTTTACCTTTTTTGGATAATGTAACATCAAGTCAAGTGCAAGCTCCGCATCAGTGGGATCATCTTTAGCTCCACTAGGAGAAAATGCTTTTCGATACTGAGCTAACATCGAAGGGTTAACTGGATAAATAGTGACAAAATCAAACTTTTGAAGTGCATACACAATAGGTCCTTTAGATAACTCTACTGCAACGGCAATCTGTCCTTTGTATTGCTTATGAAGAGTAATTATCCAATCATTTATCGTATTCGCTGAGTGTTTTATTACCTTAAATTTTCGTATCTCTGAATTGGCTTGTTGAACACATAAATCATGTTTGTCGTTCGCCCAATCTATTCCAACATAAACAGAGTGTTTTTCATTAAGCGTAGTCATAGTAACCTCCAATTAGTATTGTCAGCATGTATGCCTAAGCTCTTCGAAAGCAATATAGATAGCGTTTACGGGCAAGCCCTGAGTATTCGTTAGCGAGCTAAGGCGTACCTATAACATCGAAAGCAGAGGGGAAATCATCAAGATGATTAGCGCACAATATTCGTATGAAATAGGCACATGATCTGAACATCCTAATTATAGGTTTATTCAGACTGAAAGGACTATATTGCGCACAACGTTGAACATTAGCACTGAGCCATACTTATAGTCCCTTTAACTAAAGGAGCACTATCATGTACAACATTATTCCCTACACCCCAAAACCTAGCTGGAATAAAGGAAAATTCGTTGGTCAAAAACTTCCCCTTAAACTTGAGGAAGTTTGGTCTATTAGAACAAGGCTTGATTTGGCAAATAACCTTCGTGAATTAACGATGTTTAATTTGGCACTAGATTGTAAGTTGAGAGCATGTGATTTCATTAAACTTAAAGTATCGGATATTGCACATGGAAAAAATATTCAATCACGAGCAATGTTAATTCAACAAAAAACGGGGACACCTGTTCAGTTTGAAATAACGAAAAAAACAAGAGCTGTTTGCAAAAATGGATCTCGTTTAAATCACTTCGTTCCAATGATTATTTATTCGGAAGTAGAATAAAAGAGAACTACCATTTAACAACTCGCCAATATGCAAGAATAGTCAAAAAGTGGATTGCGAGTGTTGGTTTAGATATAACATCCTACGGCACTCATTCAATAAGACTGAAGTGTCTTCGTTATTTTGCGGTCATTATCAACATGGATATTAAAAGCAACACAGAGCTTCTCTAGTCCAGTTAAGATAGGGGTTATACTCATTGTCTTTTCATTAGCATACGCCTTTGTCAGTGGTTATATTTACCACCTGGTTACTAACAGATAAATCAACAGATACTCAAAACGGTATTTTCATAATCGGTAGCAATATTACTTTTAGAGATGTCTGAGTCAACAAATATTTGAGTGGGTGTCTGCTATTTTCATTTTAGCCGAACTTAAAGTGTATCAGACCCTATTTATTCTTTTCGGTAGTCTTGATTATTATTCAAGTTTGGAGAATCAATACTTAAATCAGCTGCTCTAGTAATTGTAGCTTGATTCAAACCATCACTAATCGCACTTTGTTGCGCTAGACGTTTCTCATAATCCGACTGTTGCAATTTCCCAACAATCGAATTCCCAATGGCATTGCCAAAAGCATCGGCACTAAACCACCTCAATTTAAACTTAAGTACGTTCTTCTTTGCTGTGCCAAACTCTTACAACAACGATGGTTAAGTTATCTTCTCTATAACGTAAAACGTAATTTCCTGCACCAAAAGGAATTAATATTTCTCGAAATGAGCTTAAACCTTCTACAGGACGTCCTGATTCAGGATTACTCACTAGAGTTATAGCACCTTCTTTAATTTTACTTGCAGCCCTTTTTGCAGCGCTTGGGTTTTTATCTTGAATTAATTTTCTCAACCGCATTAAATCGGTTACCGCATCAGGTAACCAAACTACTTCTCGGGACATGATTCTTCCTGCTCAGTTCCCCAACCATCTAACAAATTCATTACTGATTGATTACTTACAGACTCACCATTTTCTTTATAGGCCTCCCATCTTGCTAATGATTCTGTATCAGCTTGTTCCTTTGCTTCTTCTTGCTCGATGTAACGGGCTAATGCTTCTTTAGCATGATGACTTTTAGAACGATGTGTACGCTTTGCTAATGCTGACAACCTACTTTCTAACTCATTATCTAATCTAACGCCTAACATAGTTTCACCTTTGAAACGTACGACCATGTTAAACAGTGTTTAACAAATTACTTAACTTGTCAACTTTAAATGACTCTGTCACCTTTGATTCAAACAAAAAGGCGATAACGTTAATTCGTCACCGTCTCCTTTAGTTTCACCACAAAAACAAAACCATACAGATAAATGCAAAACTTAATGTTATTAAGGCAATACCAATAGTTTTAGTATTCTAGTGCGCGTAATACCATGATGCGGATCGCTCAATACCGCTGTTTTTCAAGTGAGTGGGATAGTATATTTAGTGAAATATGATGACCGTTGCCGCTATCGACAGCCTAGTTCATCACAGTGATATTTATCAAATTCAAGGAGAGAGTTACCGTAAAAAACAGGCAATGAAAGCAAGATCTAATACCGGTCAAGTTAATTGACGCCGACCGGACAAGTTAGTTGACGTCTGATAGTTACGCTTGTTACATATTTTAACCCCAGATTATCAGCCCCCAAGGGCTGTCTATGTTTAAGGAGACTAGATGTTAATTTCAGAGATAGGTTTGAATGTTGAGTTATTTCTAAAAGAGTTTGTTGAGGAACAAAAAGGTATCCTAGAAATAGATATTAGTGAGCAAACTATTTCCAGTGAAATTAAAGCAAAATTAGAGCGAATAGTTTCCGGTTGGAATATAGATTGTGAATATAATCGTAATACCTCTCAAATTAAATGCTCAAATATGCAGTTGCACCTGAAGGTAATATATCAGTTTTTTATTGAGCCGAGAAGGTTAAGAAATGAATGCTATTTATTTTTTAGTATAATGACTCTCCCTAAACGCGGTATCATAAACGGTACTGATAAAACTTAATTTAACCTATCAGAAACAGATTATTACCGACAGATAGAGAGTCCCGTAGCGGCACCAAATTAAAAGAACAGGATCACAGCAATGTGATCCCGTTTTTGCTTTATACTCTTTATTAAATAGTTAACCCAAATAAACACCTAAGAATAGAGAAATACATGACCGCAACAGAACTATTAAAGAAACTAGAGACCTTAGGAAAAAAAGAAGTTTATTTTGGTCCACAAGGTTTCTTATTTACGTCAAGTGAAGAAGAACTTGAAAAGGCGCAAACAGGTTTTGCGATACATCCTGACGGCACAAATGTGGTTGGAGAGAATAAAGGGGATTGGCAAAAAAATTGGCAAGTCATTGCATTAGATACTGAGCTAGGCGACCCATACTTTATTGATCTCAATGATGATAACTCTCCAGTTTATACTGCCATTCAATTTGATGGTGTTTGGGAAGAAAACCCTGTTGCAAGTTCACTAGCAGATTTTATCAGTTGTTTAACACTTTTTATCAAAGCAAATAATCAAGCAAGTCCAATATTTGTTCCAGATGAAAATACCGTTGTGGATAAAATTGTATTAGCGCAACTACAAAGTCAACTTATCGAGATATCACGTTGCAAAGATTTCTGGGAACAATTTTTTGAATGTTATGTTGACTGGTTAAACGTAGAGTAAAGGCTATTCACGCCAGAAACGCCCAAATTAATACCCACTTTGCGAATAAAACGACAGTGCGATAAAAACACTGCGTTTTATCGCACTGTCTGTATCTTAAAATAACTTAGCCACCTTAACTATTTAAGCTATTTTAGCTACCTCAAGATGCAGTTTATTCATTAAGCTTACTACTGACGTACTGAGTCAGACGATGATTTATACCATTTTTTAGTATAGCAACGACATCAAATGTTACATTCCTAGCTGAAATAAAAAGCCTTCATCCACTATCTAGTTATAACATGCCAATCGATGAGTGATGTTATATTAGATGGATCAACAATTAAAAAATTGGTTTACCCACGGAAAAATCCATCAAGTAATTTGGAAATCAAGCATGCCTATGGTTGGAGCGATACTTGCTTTATTTGCCTACGATTTATTAGAATCAAGTTTACTTGCACTTAATGGTGAGCATCTTCTAACCGCATTAGGCTTTACTTTACCTATTACCACCGCACTTGCCGCGATTGCCATTGGTACCAGTATCAGAACAAATAATAAAGTCGTTAAATTTGCTTGTTTACACAAAGATAAATTAGCCAACGTTATTGCCACTTCAATTATTATTTCAGTCATAGTTATTGCCTTCTTATCAATTATTTTTTACCTGATGAATGACTATTTACTGGCCTTATTAGGTAGTCAATCGTGGTCAGAAAGCATTACGGACGATATTGACTTTGCCAATACGCAACATACTTATTTAAATGCTCGCTATTTAGGTTGGGTATTTTTAACGATCATTTGGCAAGTTAATGCCACCCTGCGAGCATTAGGTAATACCACGTTAGCCAGTTGTTTAATGTTGTCGTGGTTGTTAGTAAAAAGTATGCTGGCCATTGCCTTATTAACACCTGAAAGTCTTTGGCACCTGCCTGGATTGTCAGGATTAGCCTTGAGTCATGTGGGTGTAGATATGCTCTTTGCACTTATTTCACTACTACTGCTTGCAAACAAAACAGCACTTGAGTTGCCGTCATTTAAAGAACTACGTAGCGCTGTTTTATCAACGAAACACGACGGACTTTTCATTATATTACAGCAATTGATCACACCAATCAGCATTGCCCTTTTGACAATGATCGCCGCTACAATCGATTATAGTTATGTTGCGGCATTTGCTTTTATTTTAAGAATAGAATCCTTGTTACTGTTGCTACCTATGGTATTAACCACTTCAATGCCCTGCATTGTCGGCATAAATTATTGGTCTGGACACATGCTAAGAGTGAAGGAGGCTTATTTTATTACTTTTTTTACTCTGGTATTAAGTCAGTTTATATTAGCAATATTGCTTTATCTTAATAGCGACCTACTTTCATCTTTCATCTGCGCAGAAGGCGCCGTAGCTCAGTTAATAACAAATTTTTTAACTTGGGTACCCATAGGTTATATCGGCGCAGGTTGTGCTATTGTTTATCAGTCATGCCTTAATAGTGAAGGTAAAACCTTACAAGCAAGTTTCATTGGCATTACACATAAGTTATTACTCTTATTGCCCATAGCCTATATTGGCGCATCAATTGCTAGCGAAAACAGCTTTTTTCAGGCCATAATGTTAGGTCATCTAGTAAGCGGCCTATATGTGATTTACTTATTCAAAAAACGAACCGCGGTAGAAAACAATAAAGCACAAGGTTCAATCGTCTACTTAGCCGATTAATAACAGAGCAAAGCTTTCTAAATAAGGTTTTTTATCATCAGAGAATAATTTAAGGTGTTTGGTATTGTCACCACACTTGTTATAATTGTGTCGCCATTTAAAATCATAATAGAATAATAGATACGATGAGTTATACCCCGCTAGATCAACTCAAGAACGCTTGGATATTTAAACATAAAAGTTTACCTATAAAAGCGAGTGATATCACAAAAATAAAACCTATGTCCACTAGCAGAGCAAATATTCTTTGGGATACTTTTGTTAGCAAACAAGTAGATCATCCCGATTTTTTTAAAAATGGCGATTGGGCTTTTAATCAAGAAACTTGGCAAGATACCGCTCAGTGGGAATCACTATGGGAAAGTGAAGAAGAAGCTCTACCTGCGCTTATTAATGAGCACTTAGGTTGGGATAATAATACCGTGGTTTATTTTTGTTCTTCGAGAAATCATATTATTGAAACAACCTGGGCCGTTTTTCAACGCTGTTGGAAAAATTTCTTATTTATGGATGATGGTACTTTACTTTTTGGTAAAAAACGCAAAGAAGTAATTCAATTTATGTCGAATGGTTCATTTAAAACAGGTAATAAACCTTAACTGTTATGACCATAAAAAATAACCTTCACCCAAGAAATATTCATAAACACGGTTATGACTTTACTGCACTTGCTTTAACTTCTCCGTCATTAAGCCCATTTATCGTCACCAATAAATATCAAAACTTAACCATCGACTTCTCTTGTGCCAATGCCGTTAAAGCGCTCAACGTAGCTTTACTAAAACAACATTATCAAATTGCGCATTGGGACATTCCGCAAGGTTATTTATGCCCCCCTATTCCCGGGCGTGTAGATTACCTGCATTATCTAGCAGACTTACTAAAAGCGACTAACGGGAATAAAATTCCTAATGGCGAACAAATTACTGTCATAGATATTGGCACTGGTGCTAGTTGTATTTATCCGCTACTTGGGCATCAACAATATCAATGGCAGTTTGTTGCGACAGACATCGACCCCGTTTCAATAGAGTATGCCAATAAAAACATCCAAGCCAATGACCTCACCAATGAAGCTATTACTTGTTTATTACAGGAGGAACCGGGTGCTATATTTAAAGGTGTATTACAAGTCGATAAAAAATATGACTTAACTATGTGTAATCCGCCTTTTCATCGTTCAAAAACAGAAGCAACCCATGGTTCACAGCAAAAATGGCAAAATTTAAATAAAAGCACCATAAATAATAACAAAGATGAACAAGCGGTTAATTTAAATTTTGGTGGTCAAAATGCTGAATTATGGTGTGCTGGCGGTGAACTAGCTTTTATCAGAAAAATCATCAATGAAAGCCGCGCTTATCAACAACACGTATTATGGTTTACTTGTTTAGTTTCCAAGAAAGATAATTTACGTGCGATAAAGCAAAGCTTAAAAAAAGCAAAGGTTACTGAGTTTACGGTGATAAATATGGCTCAAGGGCAAAAGATCAGTCGTTTTATCGCGTGGAGTTACCTCAATAAAGAGCAACAACAAGATTGGTGTAAATCAAGGTTTTGATTTTTATACACTAGATAAGATAATATATTGTCCAAGACTTCTAAAAATAATAAATATCGGCTTATTAATGATCCTTAGCTTTGAAAAAATATCATCTGTTACTCAAGATATCACCAAGCCACTTGAAGAATTATTAAAGTGGCGCTGGGAAGAATCTCGTCAAGCAATATTATCTGAATTTGCTAGCGGTAAAGCAGAGCAAACATTGGCAGTACTACGCAGTAATTTTAAGGATGAATGGGATAGAAAAACGATAAAAAAAGCCCCTAAAGATTTAAAAGATCAATTGGGTGAATTAGCAAATATAACAAAAGAACAAAAATTATTTACTCGCCCCGCAACAGATCAACACCCCGCAACATTAGCCATCTGGTGGCCGTGGGGACATGGTTCTACACTGTCATTACGCTTAACTATCCTCGAAAATAGTTATGAGTATACACCGCAGTTATCAACAGAAAATCGCCTTGTCGCTTATATAAGAAGTACGCTTTTTAGAAAAAAGAAATAGAAGCTCTAATACCGGCAAACGTTTGATTTTCAGCTTTCCAATATTCTCCATCTATTTGGCGATAACGAGTAAATGCTTCAATTTGGAAGCGCCCAAAATCGTAACCCGCACCAATACCTAGATAGGCATCGATATCATTAGTATTGTCATTTACTCGTTCTCTTATATCAATAAAATCAGTAAAAGTAAGATCACCGTCGTCATCATGATAGCCATATTGTCGGTCTTCATCTCTATTTTGCAATGCTAGTTCAGCAAAATCAAAGCCCAGTTCAGCATAAAAAAATACGTCAGAGAAATAGCCAAATTTAGCGCCAACTTCCCAAGCAAGATAATGTTGTTTAAAACCACGGGTATCAATAACCTCTGATGGCGCTATTGCTGATAATACCGAAACACCAAAGTTGCTTACTGAATCTTTCAGTAATACCGATGCACCAAAACCTGTGACTCGGTCTTCGTCATGATAGGCATTTGAAATAAATATTGAAAGGTTTTGCTTTGCGACACTAGAAAAAGAACAACATAAAAGAATAGTTACGGTGATCGTACTTATGATTTGCTTTAGCGGCTTAAATGATACAAGTGATAATGACAAAAGCGCGACCTTAGAGGCTGTTTAATATTGTCATTATCAACTTATGCTTAAAAAAAATCAGTAAATTAACTGTCTAAAAATCGTTACTAAATGTAAGAAAGCGTAAGCGGTATAATATCGCTACAAGGGTGTTTCCTCGTTGGACAATAACACAGCAAACCACCGCCCTTCTTGTGATGATTCTAGCGCTATTTTAATAACCATGGTTAACGGGACAGATAAGAGCATGCCTACCGTACCGAGTAACCAGCCCCAAAATATTAATGATAAAAATACCACTAACGTGGAAAGGCCCAATCCTTTTCCCAAATAGCGTGGTTCAACAACGTTGCCCATCACCATATTTATAACCATATAGCCCAAACCGATAAACCCTGCTTCAGCAATACCTAACTGTAACATTGCTAACGACATCGCCGGCACTGCCGCAATGATTGAACCTATATTAGGAATATAATTAAGTAAAAAAGCGAGGACGCCCCATAAAAGAAAAAAATCTAAGCCAAATGCCCACAACATTAAAGAAACACACACACCGGTAGCGATACTAACTAAGGTTTTAATCGCCAAATAGCCGTTTACCGAGGTTAAAAAACGATCGATTTGTTTTAATCGCATTTGTGGATCATCCAGTGCTAGGTGAAGCTTTACCGGTAAAGATGATGCTTCAAACAACATAAAAATCACCGTGATTATGATCAAAAATAGATTGGCCATAACACCGCCTATACCACTTAACATATCAGCGGCTAAGCTCATCGCGGCAGCAGGATTAAAATATTCTATTAATATTTCTGAGGAAATTTGAATATTATAATTGGCTAATATTCCAGTAAGCCAAGTAAATTGTTCTTTTAATTGCACGCGATACACAGGTAATTGTTGCGACAGCTCTGCCAGTGAATTTCCGACTAAACCCGCCAATGACAAAGCGATAGTGACAAAAATGGCAATAACAATAACCACAGCAAGTGGCTTAGGAATTTTATACTTAGCCGCTTTGACAATAATAGGATTACAAATTATCGCGATGAATGTTGAAAGTAAAAAAGGTACTAAAAGATTAGTTGCTGTTTTAATGCCTGCTAGCACAATAAATAAAGCAGCTGTTACAACTAATACTTTTATCACACCATCTGATTTTGGCAATAAGGTCATAGGGTTAAGTTCTTAAGTTAGGTAAAGTGACTATACGCTAAAAGCAGATTTCAGTATAAATAATTATTCACATAAATATTTATACTGACAAATTAGTACCTAGACTCTGCTTACATGGTACGACGAATTAAAGTTACGCTGGTTAGATTTAATAAACGATAACAACTTAACATACCAATTAAACCAACAAATCCAGCGCCTGCACCTATACCTATTAACCAATATGTAAAGTGAAAGCTTCCGGTCATATTAAATGCTTGTGTTTGCAGAATAAAAACACCTATTTCCATACCAATACTTGCCATAAAACCGGCGATTGCGCCTAAAGCGACAAATTCAAATAAAACGCTATTTCTTAATAAGCTACCTTTAGCGCCAAGGGTTCTTAGTATGGCTAATTCACGCTCTCGCTCTTCCATACTCGCTTGAACTTGTGCAACTAAGACCAAACTCCCCGCGAGCACAACCAAGATTAAAATAAGCTCTATAGCGATTGATACCTGCTCAATCAACGCACGCAGTTGTACCATAATGGCAGCAAAATCAATGTAAGTTAACGTGGGATGCTCTGACAATAATTTAAAAAAATCATTCTTTTTATTTTCAGGTATATTCCAAGCTGAAATAGCGGTCGCAGGAAAACCTTTAAGCACAGGTTCGTTAAATATCATAATGAAATTTAATTGCCGCGTTTTCCAATCAACTTCTCGAATACTGGTGACTTCAGCCGTAACTTCTTGAGAATCAATTGAAAATGAGAGTTGATCACCTAATACTATTTTTAAACGCTCAGCAACACCACTTTCAATGGAAACTTGTGGTTTGTTATCATCTGCCTGCCACCAACTCCCTTCAATAATTTCATTTTGCATAGGCAGATCATTCAACCACGTAAGTCCCAATTCACGTCCCATGCCTTGGCGACCTTTTTTCTCTTCACCTTCTTCATCTGCCTTTACAGTCTCTGTTTCTTTTTCTTGTGGATCACTATCAATGTCGATGTCATCTTGATCATCTTTCATTGAGACCGTTTTTTCACCGTTAATCGCTGATAATCGACCACGAAAAACAGAGAAAAAACCACGATTTGGAATATCATGATCAACCGTAAACTTTTTAAGTACGGGGATCTCATGCTGAGCAATATTAATTAAGTATTGATTAGGGGTATCTTTAGGGAATTGATCTTGCCACTCATCCACTATCGAGGTTTTCATTACGGTAATGAGTAACAATAATTTAATCGCGATAGTAAAACTCACTAACTGAACACTGTTCTCGCTCGCTCTACGTTTCAGGTTGGCCAAGGCTAAGTGCCAAGACTTACCTGCTTTTGTACCAACCGTACGCCCTGCACTCATTATACTACGACCAAAAAGTAATAATAAAAACGAAACGAACAGCCCTCCACCCAACAAAGCAATACTCATGATCGCATCACCACTAAACAGCATCAGCAAAATAAACAATGCCACTAAAGGCGGCAGCTGATGCCAACCAAAACGTGCAAGTTGTTTATTTTGAAAACCTCTGATCACCGATAATGGCGAGGTATGAACAAGTTCATTGATCGGATGAATAGCAAAAGCAAGTGCGCACAACAGCCCAGTAAATATAGCGGTAAGAAATGGCGTGTAAGTTAATGGTGTATTATCCAATGAAAGTTGGCTTTCAATAGCACTAGCGCCAATCAGAAGTAAAACATAACCTAAAAGTAAACCAACAAAAATACTCATTAGACTTAACAAACTCCAATGGAAAACATAGAGTTTTCGAATATGACTAATTGAGGCCCCTAACGCTCGAAACACAGCCACCACCGGTTGATGTCGTTGCCCATAACGCCGACTTGCAACCGCAACGGCAACCGCGGCTAACACTATACCAAGCATACTGGCTAACGATAAAAAACGTTCCGCGCTATCTAATGTTGAAGATAATCTATTTTGAGCTTGTTTGGCGCTATACCAATTTTGTGCTTCATTTACTTTTGGTTTAACCCATTTTTCAAATGCTTCAATATCGTCAAGTTCACCAGCAAACAAATACATATACCACATACGACTGCCCGGCTGGATAAGCTTAGTTTTTGGCATATCTCTAATATTTAAAAATATTGATGGTCCGGCGATCAACATTTGGTAACTTTTATCAGGAATGTCGGTTACTACTCCGGCAATAATAAAAATGGCTTCACCTATTTCAACTTCATCACCGATGTTGACATTTAAACGCGCTAAAACACTACTCTCTACCCATAAACTACCCTCAACTGGTGCATGAACAGCCACAGCTTTAATTTGATCAAGCTGCGTTTTTACCAATAACTCCCCGCGTAAAGGATAAGCGTTACTCACTGCCGAGAGTTCACTTAATAACATATTTTCACCCGCAAAAACCATAGATTCAGTTTCAATCTTTCTTGCTAACTTAAGGTTAGATTGAACCGCCTTTTCAAGTATTTCTGCACTGGCTGGTTTGTTACCACTAAAAACCCGATCGGCTGCGATGGTATTTGTACTATTGCTAACAATTGCTTGTTTAATTTGCCCTGAAAAGCCGGATAAAGAAAAAACAGTAGCAACGGCTAATACAATAGCCAAAAAAATAATGGTTAATTCACCACGACGTAATTCGTGATGTAAAAGTCTTATCGACTGTTTAAACCATAAATTTGATGAGCGCTTAGCTGATGATTGTTGCGGAAAATCTGTCATATTTAGCCCACTTGATAAGTCGATGATGGTGAAACATCTAAGGCTTCAGTATTATGTTTTTGTTCAGCTGACTTTTCCGGTACTTTCTCTGTTACTTCCTGAGCCACTCGCTCTGATAAGAAGCCACTGTCCATTTCCACTTGTCGTTGACAACGAGCAGCCAACTTATGATCATGAGTAACCAGCACTAAGGTAGTACCAAGTTTTTCATTTAACTCAAATAATAAATCAGTGATATGTAAACCCGTTTTTGTATCCAAATTTCCTGTTGGTTCATCGGCAAATAATATATCTGGCTTGGTAATAAATGCTCTCGCAATAGCAACGCGTTGCTGCTCGCCCCCTGAAAGTTGAGAGGGAAAATGGTCGGCCCGTTCAGCCAAGCCGACTTGAGATAATAAGTCTAAGCCACGCTCTTTCGCGTTATCAAGATTAGCGAGTTCAGCAGGTAACATTATATTTTCAAGGGCTGTTAAGCTATTTATTAATAAGAATTGTTGAAAAATAAAGCCAACATGATTTGCTCTTACTTGACTACGCTGTTCTTCATTAAACTGGTGCAGAGCATGGTTTTTGAGATAGACTTGCCCTGATGTTGGTAAATCAAGTCCGGCTAAAATAGACAATAACGTTGTTTTTCCTGAGCCTGAAGAACCTACAATGGCGAGTGTTTCACCCGCATTCACAGCTAAATTAAGCGGTTGAAGCAGCACTAAGGTTTTATCTTCTAGTTGAACTGATTTTGTCAGTTCATTTACTTTTAATATAATTTCGGAATTCGATTTCATGAAAAAACATCCAATTTTAGCGTTAATATTTCTATGCGGAATAACGATTAGTCAATCCATTTGGGCCAAGACCTCTATTCTACTACTAGGAGATAGTGTTAGTGCAAGCTATAGAATGAAACAAAATGAGGGCTGGGTTCATTTATTAAACCAAAGGTTATTACAAAAAGAGGCTGATTACCATATTACTAATGCCAGTATCGCTGGAGAAACCACAGGTGGCGGTTTATCTCGCCTTGAGAGACTTTTAAAAAATGAAAATATCGACCATTTAATCATAGAACTCGGTGGAAATGACGGTTTACGGGGTTATTCACCCAAAGCAATTAAGAATAATTTGTTACAAATGATCACCTTAGCCCAAGATAAGAATATCAAGGTCTCAATGTATAAAATTAAAATCACACCTAATTATGGAGCTCGCTACAATAAAATGTTTGAACAAATATTTATTGATGTCGCTAAAGAAAAGTCGATAACCCTACTGCCTTTTTTTGTTGAAATAGTCGCAACGATCCCTGAAATGATGCAAAACGATGGTATTCACCCTAATGTAAAAGCACAACCCCTTATTGCTGATTTTGTAGAAAAACAACTGCAAGGGATATTTGAGTTATAACAAGTTAAGGCTAACCAATTTGCTGATCACTTGACGAGGCTTAAATTTATAAAAAATACTTAGGTTATAGCAATTGAATTAAAGTAGTGATCTATTATAAGCGAGAGTAAATGTTCAAGAGCAAGGCGCTTGAGTGAGTAATACCAATCTGCATAAGTATTAAATCAGATTAATCCAGTCACGATTACATAACGACATTACTCTTTTTACGTCACTTCTGAAGATATTCCAAGCATTGCTGCATTCATCAAC
>JBLHNB010000036.1:0-47794 GCA_047621305.1 Alteromonadaceae bacterium
ACAAAATCTCATTCGCTTTGCTTCGTTGCTTCAAGCCTTGCCTGAAGCGAGGTGCGTACTCTACGCGTCTCAGTTTTTATGTCAACGTTTTATTTAAGTTAATTTGAAGTTTTTGTAAACTTCACATTGAATCTAAAACAATACGTTAAGTTAACTCATCTTGCTCTAAAGCGATGAGATAACTTATCAAAACATCCGTTTGGTTGTTCATTTAAACTGAACCCCTTGGAACTGGAGCGCATTCTAAAGATTTTTATCTGTGCGTCAAGTAAAAAACGTAAAAAAATCATTTTATATAACAATACTAGTTTAAACGTTTATAAAACGCACAATTAATTCGTAAAATATTGTTTTTATAAATATGCCCGTGCGGAAATGACGTCCTTTACTCTATATGCACTTACTTCTACATCTTCAGTATATTTACTTTCAACTAGAACTTGTGTACCAATACCCGCAGCTTGTGCTGCTAAAATATCTGACGCTTTGTCACCAATTAATATGCTATTCGCTAAATCTATATTAAATTCTCGATGTGCTTGCATAATCATACCTGGTTGAGGTTTTCGACATTGACATATTTGTTTAAACTCATTGTTTCCTTTCAAAGGATGATGAGGACAAAAATAAACTTTTTTTAATGTTATGCCCTTTCTCTTGAATGTATCTTCCATCCAGACAGTCAATTTTTCGAAATCAGCTATGGTATATAAGCCTCTCGCAATTCCGGCTTGGTTGGTTATCACAAATATGTCGTATTCTTTTTCAATTGCAGTAGCGCAAAGTTCAAAAATACCTTCAACAAATTCAAAATCATTACTTTTATAAACGTAACCATGATCAACATTAATAATGCCATCACGGTCTAAAAACAGAGCTTTTTTCATATTAATATTATTTAAACCATCATTTTCATTAGCATAATTGAAAAAGACGAGCATAACTCGTCTTTTCACTATTTTTAAAACGCTACTTTACATACAAAGACCGCCATCAATTTCCACAACCCTGCCAGTAAAGAATTCATTCTCAAAGATGTATTTTACGGTATGGGCAATTTCATCTGCTTCACCTAAACGGCCAACAGGTTTCATCTTCTCTAAACGATCACGCATTTCAGGTTTCATTGCATCTGTCATCGCAGTACGGATAACACCCGGTGCAATAGCGCCGACACGAATTCCGTGACGTCCAAGTTCACGCGCCCATGTTACCGTCATAGCGACAACCCCTGCCTTTGATGCGGCGTAATTGGTCTGCCCCATATTACCCGCACGAGCTATCGAAGACATATTGATGATCACACCTTTACGTTTACCTTCAATCATGTGAACAGCAGCTTCACGACCACATAGAAATACGCCCGTTAAGTTAACGTCGATAACCGATTGAAATTGGTCCAAAGACATTTTTTTGACAACAACACCGTCTTTTGCTTTAACAAACATACCGTCTCGTAATATTCCGGCATTATTGATCAAACCATCGATACCAACAAAGTCACTATTTATTTGCGTGAATATCGCTTCAACTTCACTTTCATTAGTGACATTAGCAAGGTAGTATTTTGCTGAAGAACCTGCTTCTTCAACAAGTTTAACGGTTTCTTGTAATGACTCTTCGTTTAAATCAATTAAGGCTATTTTTGCGCCATGGCTAGCTAAACTAACTGCCATTGAACGACCTAGACCTTGTCCGCCACCTGTTATTACGATTGTTTTATCTGTTAAATTCATTACGTTACTTATTCTCTCTATCAAGGGTGTGTTCTTTATTTTTATGATTAAGGTCGAGTGGATAAAAAAACCATTCCACTACGTTATTATCTATGTCTGTTATGTTTTTATATTGCCACTGTGGACTTTTATCTTTATCAACCAACAAGGCTCTAACACCTTCTGAAAACTCTTTTTGCTGGCAACATCGAAGAGATAGATTTAGTTCACTATCAAAACACTCTTTCAATGTGAATGTTTTACTTCGTTGCAATTGTTGGTAAACAAGCGCAATGCTCAATGGACTACCATTTAATATTTTTTGCTGTGCTTGTTTAAGCCACTTATTGTCGTATTCTATATTTGCACCAACAATCGCATGATATATTTTATCTATGTTATCAAAACTTGTCATTTCAACAATACTATTTTGATGTTTTACAATGAGTGCTTCAGGTAGACTTTCTTTTTCAAGCATAAACTCATTGAGTAAATCACTAAGAAGTTGATGATTACTTTCATTACTTTCCCATATTACATCAAGTAATTCCCGCTGAATTTTGTCATAACATTCGCTATTAACTATATAGTCGGCAAGGCACAATGTTTGTGCGTCAACCCCATTAAACATTGATCCCGTTAGACCTAGAAACAAACCAATATTACTGGGCATTTTATTGAGAAACCAACTTGCACCTACGTCTGGATACAAACCGATAGTGACTTCAGGCATCGCCATTAACGTTTTTTCACTTACCACTCGATGACTTGCACCCGCCATTAAACCAATACCACCGCCCATGACATAACCATCGGCCCAAACTAAAATGGGTTTTCTATAGGCGTGAATTAATTGGTCTAATTGATATTCACTGTGAAAAAAATCAAAAGCTAAAGACTGCTTAATTTTTGCATCTGAAATAGGAAAAGAATTATCTTTAAGATGATGATATAGGCTTACCACATCGCCCCCCGCACAAAAGGCTTTTCCTCCCAACCCTTTTAAGATAATAACAGCAATATCTTCGTTTTCTTGCCACGCTAATAATTGCTCTGTTAGGCTCTTTATCATAGGTAAACTTAACGCGTTTAGTGATTTAGGTGCGTTGAGTTCAGCAATAGCGACTTTCTTTCTATTACTTGTATTTAATTCGGTAAATATGACCGAGGAATGTTGATTTTTCATATTATCCAAAACTCATTAATAGCAGCATACTAATAGAAAGCCTATAAACTTCCGTCAATTTCAACAACGGTACGCCCTGTTACTTTACCTTCAACATAGGCATCAAACGCATAAGGTAGCTCAACAAAAGGTATGGTCGTAGGTGAAATCAACGCCATTTTTGATGGCTTTAAGTCGCTAGCTAACCTTTTCCATGCTTGTGCGCGCACAGATATAGGCATTTCAACAGAGTTGATGCCTAACAAGCTCACACCACGTAAAATAAATGGCATAACAGTTGAATCTAATTTAATACCGCCCGCAAGTCCAATTGAAGCAATGTTGCCCCAAACCTTTGTGCTACGAGTTAACCAAGATAATGTTTCGCCGCCAACATTATCAATCGCCCCGCCCCATTGTGCGTTTTCCAATGGTTTACTGCCCATGTCCAACTCATGACGATTAATTAACCTAGTCGCGCCAAGTTCTTTTAAATAGTCTTGTTGTTCGGTTTTTCCAGTAAAAGCAATAACGTCATAACCAATATTTGATAACATATTAATGGCAAAGCTGCCTACACCGCCAGTAGCACCGGTAACAACAATAGGACCTCGTTCGGGTATTTGACCATTATCTTCCATGCGTTGAATAGCAATTGCTGCCGTATAACCTGCGGTGCCAAGTGCCATAACGTCACGTAAACTCATACCCTCTGGTAGTGCTACAAGGGAGTCTGCCTTTACTCGTGCGTATTCACTATAACCACCATCATATAATTCAGATAATTGTGCGCCGCATACAAGTACTTTATCTCCACTATTAAAACGCTCATCGCTTGATGTTACAACAACACCCGATAAATCAATGCCGCCAACGAGTGGGTAGGTTCGTAAAATGCGCCCTTTACCGGTAGCTGCTAAGGCATCTTTATAGTTGATATCAGAGTAAGCAACTTTAATCACAACTTCACCCGCGGTTAAATCATCAATACTGATTTGTTCAAAACCACTGGTGATTATTTTTTTATCTCCATCTTGTACTTGATCAATACGAAATGCGGTAAATTTTTTTGGAACAGTTAACATGAAATAACTCACTTATATAAATAGAGCAGTAAACAATAGTGTTGTTCAGCATAAGCACGTGTAACAACTAATACTACGAGACTTTAGTCGAAAGTAATATCATCAAAACAAGGACATAAAAATCACCTTAAAACATGACCTAAAAATAATACTCTCAAACAATAAATGATTATCCAATCATGTGTTTACGTAAACTACTCTTCATAACCAAATAGAGCAGCAGGCATTGCCATTAAGGGTTCACTACCAGCTAAAATGGCCTGTATATGGCTATCGACTCTTGGTAATAGACGTTGCATATAGAATTTACCAACATAAAGTTTTGCTTGATAAAAATCATCTTGTTTTATTTTAGTTATTGATTTTTCTGCCATCATCGCCCACATATAGGAATAACTTACATAACCAAACACCGCAAGGTAATCTGTAGCTGATGCGCCTACTAAATTTTTATCTTGTTGACTGTTTGTTAATAATAATTGGGTTAGCTCGTCTAATTTAACTAATGACTGTTGTAATGGTTTAATAAAATCAGTTAATGCTTCGTTGTCTTGATGCGTTTTAATAAACTGGCTAATTTCATTTTGATACGTTGAAAACAGTTGTCCTTTACTGGCAACAACTTTTCGGCCTAATAAATCAAACGCTTGAATACCATTAGTGCCTTCATAGATTTGTGCTATACGAACATCACGAACTAATTGTTCTTGTCCCCACTCGCGTATATAACCATGACCACCAAAAACCATTTGTCCTAAGCCGCAATTGTCGTAAGACATATCAGTTAAAAAGGCTTTAGCAACGGGTGTCAATAAGGCGACCAATTGCTCCGCCTTGTTTTTGTCTTCCACACTTTCGCTAAATTTTACAATATCTAACTGTTTGGCAACATAAGTAGAGAAGCATCGTCCTGCTTCATTTAATGAACGCATGGTTAATAACATCCGACGTACGTCTGCGTGGACAATAAGTGGATCAGCAACTTTGTCAGTACGTTGTGATGCTATAGCGCTACGACCCTGTATGCGATCATGAGCATAAGCTGCCGCTTGTTGGTATGATACTTCTGCAGCGCCTATTCCTTGGATACCCATACCTAAACGTTCATAGTTCATCATCGTAAACATGTAGTTTAGGCCTTTATTTTGCTCACCAACTAAATAACCTTTTGCACCATCAAAGTTCATCACACTCGTTGCCGAACCTTTGATACCCATTTTATGCTCTATTGAACCACAGGCAAGTGTATTACGTGCGCCCAAACGTCCATCACTATTCACTAAGAATTTAGGTACAACAAACATTGAAATACCGCGCGGTCCGGCAGGAGCACCGGGGATTTTAGCTAAGACCAAATGAATGATATTTTCGGTTAAGTCATGCTCACCACCGGTAATGAATATTTTAGTACCTGAAATGCTGAAACTATCATCGCCATTGTCTTGTGCCTTTGAGGTCATGATCCCCAAATCACTGCCTGAATGAGGCTCAGTTAAACACATAGTACCTGACCAAATACCCGAATACATCTTTTCAAGATAGGTAGATTTCATTGCCGTTGATGCATGAGCCGCAAGTGCCAAACATGCTCCAGCGGTTAGCATCGGATATAAGGCAAAAGAGATAGATGCAGATTGCGTCATTTCTTCAAAAGCGCCTTGTAACATTTTTGGCATCCCCATGCCGCCAAAATCAGCGTCACCACTTAATGCTCCCCAACCACCATCACAATAGAGTTGATACGCTTTTTTAAAACCGTCTGGCGTAGTAACTTCGCCATCATGCCATACCGCACCTTGCTCATCACTATTGCGATTTAACGGGGCAATAACCTCTGCGGTTAATTTCGCCCCTTCTGCAAGAATGGCATTTGCAGTGTCTTTATCAATGAGTTCTGCTAATTCAGGTAATTGACTCCATAATGCTTCAACTTGAAAAACTTCATGTAGTAAAAATTGCATATCTTTTAAAGGGGCACGATATTCAGACATAATTTTTCTCAGATAGTGATAGGGCAAATGATAGAACAGCAAAAAAGACTGAATTGATCTTCAATTTAACAAAGATAAAGACAAACTCAGTCTATTGGGTATTAAAGCTATATTCGTTATATAAGTTACATATTACGGCGATACTGTCCGCCAGCTTCAAATAATGAATTAACAATTTGTCCTAATGAACAAACCTTACAAGCGTCCATCATTAATTCAAAAATGTTTTCATGATTAATGGCTGCCGTTTGTAAACGTTTAAGTAATACTTCTACTTCTGCTTCGTTGGTTTTATTTAAACTAGCTAACATATCTATTTGATAGGTTTTTTCTTCTTCTGTAGCGCGAATAACTTCTTCAGGCACAACCGTTGGTGACCCTGTTGAACTGAGGAAAGTATTCACACCTATGATTGGGTATTCACCCGAATGTTTTAAGTGTTCATAATACATGCTTTCTTCTTGGATTTTACCACGTTGATACATGGTTTCCATTGCGCCAAGTACACCACCACGTTCGTTGATGCGATCAAATTCAGTTAATACCGCATCTTCAACTAAGTCTGTTAACTCTTCAATAATAAACGCCCCTTGAATTGGGTTTTCATTTTTAGAAAGTCCTAACTCGCGGTTGATGATTAATTGAATCGCCATCGCTCGGCGAACACTGTCTTCAGTTGGCGTAGTAATAGCTTCGTCATAAGCATTGGTATGCAAAGAGTTACAGTTATCGTTTATCGCGTAGAGTGCTTGTAATGTAGTACGAATATCATTGAAATCAATTTCTTGCGCATGCAATGAACGACCCGATGTTTGGATATGGTATTTCAACATTTGCGCACGTGCATTTGCGCCATATTTATTTTTCATCGCTTTTGACCAAATACGACGAGCAACACGGCCAATTACGGC
This sequence comes from Alteromonadaceae bacterium, assembly GCA_047621305.1. Classification (GTDB taxonomy): domain Bacteria; phylum Pseudomonadota; class Gammaproteobacteria; order Enterobacterales; family Alteromonadaceae; genus Colwellia_A. Next base: position 6,868 of record JBLHNB010000036.1, read on the forward strand.
ATATTCTGGGTCGATACCGTTCGAGAAAAAGAACGATAAGTTAGGACCAAATTCGTTAATGTCCATGCCACGGCTTAAGTAATATTCTACAAACGTAAAACCGTTCGCTAAGGTTAACGCCAGCTGGGTAATTGGGTTCGCGCCAGCTTCAGCTATATGATAGCCAGAAATTGACACTGAATAAAAATTACGTACACCTTTTTCAATAAAATACTCTTGAACATCGCCCATTAAACGTAACGCAAATTCAGTAGAGAAAATACAGGTATTTTGCGCTTGGTCTTCTTTTAAGATATCCGCTTGAACCGTACCGCGTACTAGCGTTAACGTTTTCGCTTTTATTGCTTGGTATACTTCGGGGGGTAAAACTTGATCGCCCGTAACACCAATTAACATCAAACCTAAACCGTCGTTGCCTTCAGGTAATTCACCTTGGTAACTTGGACGTTCACAGCCTTTGTCTTTGTAAATTTTAGCAATGGTTGCTGCAACTTCTTTTTCTAAACCATTTTCAGTAATAAAACGCTCACACTGCTGATCGATGGCTGTATTTAAGAAAAAGCCTAATAACATAGGTGCAGGACCATTAATGGTCATTGAAACTGAAGTCATTGCATGGGCTAAATCGAAACCAGAATAAAGTTTTTTAGCATCATCTAAACAACAAATAGAAACACCTGCGTTACCAATTTTTCCATAAATATCAGGACGGATAGCAGGATCGTTACCGTATAAGGTTACAGAATCGAATGCTGTTGATAAACGTTTAGCCGGCATACCTTTAGAAACGTAATGAAAACGACGGTTAGTTCGTTCCGGGCCGCCTTCACCGGCAAACATACGTGTCGGGTCTTCACCTTCACGTTTAAATGGGAATAAACCTGCGGTGTATGGAAATTCACCTGGCACGTTTTCTTGTAAATTCCACTTTAATATATCGCCCCAGCCTTGATACTTAGGCATACTAATTTTTGGAATATCTGAACCTGACAATGACTTAGAATGCGTTTCTATCGAAAGCTCTTTATCACGTACTTTAAATTTAAATTCAGGGTCTTTATAACGTTGAACTTTAGACGCCCATTGCTCAAGCAATACTTTGTTTTTAGGGTCTAAGTCTAACTCGACATGGGTATATAAAGCTTCAAGTTGAGTCACTAAATCAGCCGATACTTCTGTATCAGTGTCTTTTGCCGTTTCAATTGCCTGATGAATACCATAAAGTTTTTGGGCAACCGTTGTTTGCTTGTCTACCCAAGCATCATAACCACGGTTATTTTCAGCTATTTCAGATAAATAGCGAATACGAGCACCAGGAATAACGCTACTTTTATTCGCTAATGTTCCTTTCGTAGAAAGAATATCGCCAACGATTAAACCCGATTTAGTATTTAATGCCGTGATCACAGCATTGTATAATTCGGTCATGCCACGGTCGTTAAATTGTGATGCGATAGTGCCGTATACGGGTACTTCATCATCGCCCGCTTCAAACATGCCACGGTTACGTTTGTATTGTTTTTTCACATCACGCAGTGCATCTAAAGCGCCACGTTTATCAAATTTATTCAGTGCAATAATGTCAGCAAAATCAAGCATGTCGATTTTTTCTAATTGCGTTGCTGCGCCATACTCTGGTGTCATTACATATAAAGAAACATCTGAATGCTCTTCTATTTCGGTGTCTGATTGACCAATACCCGAGGTTTCTAAAATGATTAAATCAAAGTCCGTTGCTTTAAGTATTTCTAGCGTGTCATTCACATAAACAGATAACGCCAAGTTTGACTGACGCGTTGCAAGCGAACGCATATAAACGCGGTCGTTATTTACGGCGTTCATACGAATTCTGTCGCCGAGTAGTGCCCCACCAGTTTTACGTTTAGACGGATCGACAGAAACAATGGCAATTTTACTGTCTGCTGTCGCCATTAAAAAGCGACGAATCAATTCATCAACTAATGAAGATTTACCTGCACCACCAGTACCAGTAATACCTAATACGGGGGTTTTACTGACTGAAGCAATTTTACGAATTTTATCTAAGGCTGCTTTGTTTTCTTGTGGGGCATTTTCTGCCGCTGAAATTAAGCGAGCAATGGCTTGTTTATCATTTTTCTTTAAGTTAGCCACATCATCTTTTTTAACATTTACACCAGTTTTAAAGTCACAACGCTCAAGCATATCGTCAATCATGCCTAAAAGGCCAAGTGAACGCCCATCGTCTGGTGAGTAAATACGGGTTATGCCATAGTCTTGTAGCATTTTAATTTCGTCTGGTAATATTACGCCACCGCCGCCGCCAACTATACGTATGTGCTCACAACCACGTTCTTTTAGCAAGTCATACATATATTTAAAATATTCGTTATGCCCACCTTGATAAGAAGTCATCGCGATGGCATTCGCATCTTCTTGAATCGCGGTGTTAACCACTTCTTCAACGCTGCGGTCATGGCCTAAGTGAATAACTTCAGCACCACTTGATTGTAAAATTCGGCGCATAATATTAATGGCGGCATCATGGCCGTCAAAAAGAGACGCTGCGGTGACAATTCTAATTTTATTTTTCAATTGGTATCTTTCAGTAGTCATTTTGAATTCTCTGTTGTTACGCTAAACGCTATTATTGAGTTGTCTAGTATTTTTTGTGTTGTATTGTTATCGTCAATACGTATTAATTAGATTTAACCATAAAGAAACAGGCATTAACATTGATTTTATTGTCAATTTAATGGACTATCTTGCTATTAAAAATCAAAAATAAAACGTTATACTTATGAGCGAAGAATTACAAAAATCAGCAACAATTCAAAGCAATGACATTCGTTTGATCATTCCACTATTTTTGCTAAAAAAATTAAAGCTTCATCCGTTAACTTTAGGGCTCTATCCCGTTTCATTAGGTAAGTCTCAACACAGTCACTACCAAATAAAACAAACGACAAATAAGCAGCATAGTCTTATTTATTGTCATTCAGGTAATGGAACTTTAGACTATAAAAGCCGAGTTAGAGAAATAAAACGTGGCGATCTTGTTATTATTTCTCCAGACCATGATTATAACTTCCAGACAATTTATGATGTTAAAAATCTAAACCAAAACGTAAATCACAGTACAAATACAAATGCTATTTATTGGATCAACTTTGAAGGTTCTTTAGCCATAGATTTTGCGATGCGTTTATTGATGAAGATGGATGATGGCTTAGCACATGTAGGCATTATCAGCAGCGTATTAGCAGACTTTGATGGCATATTAGCGTTAGGTAGTAGAGGATATACCGCAACAAATGTTATTCACGCTGTGCATGTTCTACAACAGGCATTAAGTAATTTAGCACTGCAACTGCGTTTATCAACGTTCAATAATAGTTCAAAATTTAATATAGAGGACGTAGAAGCATTAATGCGTAATAACTTACATCAAGAATTGAGCTTAGAAACGCTCGCCCATTATAGCCAATTGTCTATTTTTCACTTTTCAAAAAAATTTAAAGAATTAACCGATACCTCACCGATCCAGCATTTCATTAACATGAAAATACAACGCGCCTGTTTGCAACTAGATAACAGTAATGAAACGATAAAATACATCGCCGAAAACTTAGGTTATAACGACCCTTATTATTTTTCACGCTTGTTTAAAAAAGTGACGGGGATGTCACCAAAGCAATATAGAGATTCAGGGCATAAGTAATTAACCAGGGTATTTCCGTTTTAAAGAAGAAAACTTATCCATTGAATTACCCTCTTTTTAGATTTTAGATTAGTGCAAACGTTACTAGTAGAGGCTTGTCATAAGTAACTTATCCATTACTGATAGTTTAATAAACTCAGCTTTTCTTTTTTACAAACATTAATAATGGCTTCGTGCTTTGCTAAGTTACCAAGGTATTTAGATAGATTAGCAAATGCTAAAGGTGGTTTTTTAAATTCATCAGCCCATATAGCCAACATAAACAAGAAAAAGTCACAAACAGTAACCTTCTTACCGACTAAAAAGTCTTTCTTTTCTAATTCATTATCTAGAAATTCAAACATATCCGTTATTCTTATTTCTTGGATCTTCGCTATATCAGACGCTAGATTTGAGTAAGTTGTATGTTTTTCAGGATAAAAGTAGATCATTAACTCAGCTTGCACTGTACTTGTTAAATACATCATCCACTGAAAGAATTTTGGCCTATCTTTAGAAACAAGGTTCGGGATCAAGCTTGAAGATGCATTCGACTCCGCAAGGTGAATGCAAATAGCAGCACTTTCAAAGAGCACCAACTTATCATCGATTAAAGTTGGAATTCTTCCTAGAGGATTTAACGCTAAGTATTCATCAGATTGTTGAGCGTTACTTTTTCGGTCCACCAAGATTAATTCGAAATCGACGTCCAATGCTTCCAGTACAAAATGTGGAGCCATGCTTGCATTTAGTGGGTAATAATACAATTGGTACAACGCTCTCTCCTTTGGTGTTCCTTATAACGAGTCTTTTCAATAACACGTTAATGATGAACTGTCCGTGTAAGGTTATTAGCTATCGCCTTCGCGAATAAATTCAATTGAAAAGCCTTTATTGTTATCTCCTGAAACAAAAACAGTCATACTTTTGTCTTTATTGAATCGATAACTGAGCTTCTTAGGAAAATCATGCAACGAGTTCTCAAATATCGCTGTTTTAGCCGTACAGTTTATTAATTTGAAAGCAATAGGAAGATCATTACTGGCAACTTTTGCCATATAGAAAACCTCTCCAGACATTTCTACTAATCGTAAAGCTTCTGAACTTACCACTTTATTTTTTTCAATCGAATATGTATAACCAGAGCCTTCAAACGTTTGGTCGCTTATCCGTTGCCATGATTCATTGATTTTACGTTTATTGTTTTCAGAACTCCAATCACCTACTAGCCAAGTTAATGATTCGATCGTACCGCAAGTTTTCGCTTGTACCACAGGTTGAAAAAAAATACACAGTAACACCATATTTATTATCTTGAACATTGCACTCAACTCCATTGATTAACAAAGGTACTAACGAGGCTGTAGAATAACTCGTTTTTACTCTTATTTTACTACTCTGAATTTTTAATCAAAATACGCTAACTAGATTTTTTCCTGTAAAAAATAAAAACCGTTTACGTTTTAGCCTATTTTTATTTTACATCGTTAAACACTACTACATCTAGTTTATAATTAATTCCATTTTTATTCAGGTCTATTACATTTAAATATGTTACTCATTGCTAATCATTAAACAATGACCTCTACTTTTAGTTCCACTTATAATGTTTTACTCAATAAAGAGACAACGTACACTTATTGTCTCTTTATTGAGTAGCTAAAACAATTTTAATAAGTAGTGTGTTATAGCAATTGAAATAATGAATCGATCATTATAAGGCGGTCTAAATATCCAATATCTGCGTTGCTTTCAATCCCAATAGCACGCTATTACTCACTCAAGCGCCTTGCTCTTGAATATTTACTCTCGCTTATAATAGGATCACTACTTTAATTCAATTGGTATTATTCAACTTATTTCAAAAAAGGAATATCGATTACCTTATATTTAATGAACAATGATTTCATCAGAAAAAATAAAGCTTTCTTGGCCTGACCTACTATGCCATGCAGGTAAGTTTGATAAATTCTGTGCTGTGACCCGAATAAAGCGAGCACTTTGGCGTTCAAATTTACTTTGAAATTGTTTTTGTTGATAATCAGGCATATCTGCAGTGCTATCAAAGTGTTCTTTGCCAACTATTGTGTAGTCTTCGCCATTGTTAGATAAAGCAAAAGTTACATCACTCGGCAATAAAATAGAATGCAATACACTTTGTAAAAATCCTATATTAATGGAGGAAATTGGCGTTAACTCACCAAGATCGATAACAATATCTAAATCTTTTTTTCGATAACCTTGCCACAAGGTTTTATAATCCGCACCACCAATAATTCCATCAATCAGCGCACTATCTCCACCGCCGCTATAACCTTTATCGTATTGACTCATGAGTTTAATTTTTTTATTAATCGCCAAATGTTCAACACTATCGATTTCACCATAACGGCGTGCGAGTGAGAACAATGACATATTTTGAAGTGCTTGCTGATTTTGCTTGTCTAGCAATGGGATTTTCTGCTTATTTTCGTCCGCTTTTATTGGATATAGATGTACTGCTTGACCGCCACTTCCTGCCATGGCTATCGTCAATGTACTGCCTTTTTTTACGATAAAGTTGTTAATTGTTATTGCTGTTGGATTCTGGTAAAAATCAGTCTCTTTAGCATCAGCAAAAACTTGAGCAATATAAGTGATATTTTCCAACAAAAAATCGAGTTTAACCGATAAAACACGTGGTTGTTCGTCACTCATACTCCCGATAAACCATTGTTGTTCATGACGGCGAGCAATACTGATATAGTCGCCAATTTCTCCCTTAAGCACTTTCGTTTCATGCCATGTTGTTGGTACCTTTTCGATAAATTCAAACGCTGGCTGCTCAATATAATTTTCAATCATATCTGCTGCCATTTGCAACGGGCTATAAAGCGTGACGTACATCGCCAGTTGTTTCGCTAGTGTTGAATTGACGCGATATTGCTGCTGTGGATCAAATTTAATATTAAAAATGCCGGGCGTATAATCCATAGGCCCGGCTAATAAGCGCGTAAAAGGTAGCGTAACAGTATGTTCAGGCGAATTACCTGCACTCCAGCCATTCCACTCCATGCCTCGTCCACCTTCACGTGTCATCATATTAGGGTAAGTTCGACGAATGCCTGTCGGTTTTATCGGCTCATGGGCGTTAACCATAATCTGGTATTTAGCCGCTAGTTCAACAACCTGACGATAATGTTCAACCATTTGTTGACCATGATGGTAAATGCCTTGGGGTAATATTTTTCCCGCATAGCCTGTTTTAATGGCGTGAACACCCACTTCATGATAAAGCTTAAAGGCTGCCTCCATCTGTTGCTCATACATGGGAATATTTCCCCCGGTTTCATGATGCCCTATTAAGATCACACCATTTTCACGTGCATATTGAGCAACTTCAGCAAGATCAAAATCATCATAAGCTTGTGTGAAGTCTTGAATATTTAAGCCTGTATGCCAAGTTTCCCAGCCTTTGTTCCAACCTTCAACCAAAACACCACCGATGTTATGTTGTTTGGCAAAGTTGATATAATCTTTGCTATTTTCAGTGGTCGCACCATGTTTAGGTCCTGCCTGCCAGCTATATTTGCGCATATGCATGCCCCACCAAATACCGACATACTTCATGGGTTTGATCCATGAGGTATCAGCAATCACACTGGGATCATTCAGATTAACAATCAGGTCTGACTCAATAAGCGCACCTGCTGACTTAGCGACTTGGATAGTCCGCCATGGTGTTTTAAACGGCGTTTTTCCTTTAACCTTAATACCATCAGGCCAAGGAACTAAGTTACTGACCAAGGTATAATCTTGACTCTTCTGTTTTTGTAAGGTCATACCTGCGTAGTTAGTCAGTGCCGCTTCGTGAATACTGATATAAACACCACTTGGCGCTTTGAGCGTTATTGGGGTATTGACTGCGTTAACTTCTGATAAGGGTGTTTGCCGATACGTCGCTTCATAACTATCAAAATCAGCGGGGGTCCACCATGTATTATGTTGACCTGCTAGCGCGAATTCTGTTTCTTCAGAGGTTATAGAGAATTGGGTTAAATTTACTTGTTCTGGCAGCTGATAACGAAAACCAATACCCTCATCAAACACTCTGAAAATTAAGGTCAATTGACGTTTTAATGACGACTTTTCCTGAAGCTTAACTACCAACTCTTGGTAATGGTTTTCTACCTTTTGGGATTGTCCCCATACTTTTTGCCAAGATTCATTTACACGCTTTTGTGTTGTCGACATTAACGTAAAATCATCAAGTAGCGCGGCTTGTCGCTGGAATTTAAATCCTAACGTTGATGGCGCTATCAGTTCATTTTTTTGATACAACAAACGATATTTTGCCGTGCCATTGTCCAGTAAAAATTCAACCGATAATTCATTATTCGGTGAATTGGCAGTAATTCGACTGTCGCTATAACCATGTACTTGGAGGATTGTGGTCATTAATACTACTAGAAAAATTAGTCTGTTCGACATTAATATGCTCTTTACAATTGGGAGTAATAAAATAAAATCACTGTTTATTAAATGATTGATGAATATTCAATAAATAATGATTAACTGTATAACGACTTAATTGCTATATAAGACTGTCCGCATCTAACAACTTGTTACCAGATTTATCAGTCACCGCATAATTAAAGCCCGACTGAATGCAATAAGAGCCATACTCCCCCGCTTTATTTAATGCCAAAAAGCCGACTTGAAATTCCTTGTAATCACCTAACTTATCGGCAATACGCTTAACTGCGGCTTGGCATGCCTGAGTTGGGCTCATTCCTTGACGCATCATTTCAACAACTAAATGACAACCTACCGTTTTGATCATCAGCTCGCCCATACCTGTTGCTGTTGCAGCACCAATGTCATTATCAACATAAAGTCCTGCTCCAATAATAGGCGAGTCACCAACACGACCAGACATTTTATAAGCTGCGCCACTTGTGGTGCAGGCACCTGATAAATTTCCATGTGCATCTAACGCCAACATGCCAATGGTGTCATGGTTTTCGATATTAATGACCGGTTCATATTTAGACTTAAGTAGCCATGCTTTCCAGTCCATTTCTGCTTTCTTAGTCAGTAAGTTTTCTTCTTTAAAACCTTGCTCCTTGGCAAACTGCAAAGCACCTTCACCGACTAACATCACATGAGGTGTTTTATCCATAACTAATCGCGCTACGGAAATAGGGTGCTTAATATTTTGTAAAAACGCGACTGCACCACAATTTTGATTTTCATCCATAATACAAGCATCGAGAGTCACTTTGCCTTCTCTGTCAGGGTAACCACCATAACCTACCGTTCTCACTTCAGGATCTGCTTCCGGAATACGCACCCCTTGTTCAACGGCATCTATCGCTTTAGCCCCTGATTTTAACAATTGCCAAGCGGCTTCGTTGGCAGCTAAACCATGCTGCCATGTTGAAACGACGATAGGTTTAACCACCATAACATTGGCGTTGTCTGCAATAGATATACTCGCATCGGCTGGAGAATGTTCATCAGCCATTGCTTTTGACAAACCAGCAACTGAACCTAATGTTGATACGCCCACAAGTGACATTTTTAAGAATTCTCTTTTCGTGGTCATAATATATTTCCTATTTTCTGTTGGTTTTTATTTTGTTAGTTAATTTTTTCGTTAATATTAAATTGTTGATGAGCAAAATAAATAGCCCCTTGCTCAGGCTTATCTATTGCTGGAACAAGCTGCGTAATAATATCGTTATCAAGTAAAGTGACAACTTGCTCAGCTATACCGCCAAGCAAAGATATCCTTGGGGGCTTAGTATCAATTAATAGGCGCACAACTTTGTTAATAAAATCACAGCTCTGTTTGATAATATATTGAGCGGTCGCATCATTATTTTTTGCCGCGTTAAAAACCAATGGCGCTAAAGCACCATATTGGCGAGCGCCAGCGCCAACAAGTTTATCTGCTAATGCCAAACCACGTACGTTAAAATGTTCAAATAACAATTCACTGAGTTGAGTAGTCGACGCTAATTTATCCTCTGCCAATAGGGCTGCTTGTACTGCCTGATAACCAATCCAAGAGCCACTGCAATAGTCTGCCTGTAAAAAACCATGCCCACCAATAGCTGTTTTATTACCGCTTACCACAGAAAGTGCACTAAATCCTGTCCCCACGATCATCACAGCACCATCATTGCCAGCGTGGGCGCCTAACGTAGCAACATGTAAATCATCGGTAAGATATAAGGCTTTAAAAGGATGTTGCCAAGTATCCATCATCTCTGTGTATCTGGGTAAGTGCAGTCCTGCTAAGCCTGCGCCAACCACTAAGTTAGGCAGTTGTTCAGCAGAAAGATTGGCCTGTGTTAATGCCATATTTACCGCGGTCATTATAGATTCAATAACCGTATCTAAACCATGGGATGGATTTGCTGTACCACCAATGCCCTGACCTAGCAATTTACCTGCAGCCGTTTCTATTTGCACTCGACACTTAGTGCCGCCACCATCAATCCCTACAAAGAGGGTTTCATTGTTATTTATTATCATCACTGTTCCACATCGATTGTTGTCTGCTTACAAATATAATCGATTGCAATTCATCCTAAAATAAACAGCTAGGTATTAATAATAGTAAGCTGTTTATTTGTTATTTTAGTCATCTATCCGCTTTATTTAAATGAAAAAACTAACTCTCCATCTTTCATTAATTCACTGTATTTAATATGATTTCGTTTAATGTTATGACCATTAAGCTTTGTTGTCTCAACGTAGTTTTTGCCATTACTGTTTTGTTGTTTGATCACAAACGTATTACCGTTATCTAAGTTTAGCGTGACTTGCTCAAACAAAGGCGTGCCAAAAACATAACGACCATCAGCAGGGTTTACGGGGTAAAAACCTAAAGCGCTCAATACATACCAAGAAGACATTTGACCAACATCATCATTACCCGCTAAACCATCAGGCTGTGCTCGATACATGGTTTCTCTAATTTCACGGATCCGCGCTTCACCTTTCCATTTTTCTTGGGTAAAAGAATATAAATACGGGATATGGTGACAAGGTTCATTACCATGAGCATATTGGCCAATAAGGCCAGAAATATCAGGCGAAACATCTCCTTCCATTTTAGAGCTGACTGTAAATAATGCATCCAATTTATTAACAAACTGCTGTTCACTGCCAAATAATTTTTTCAAACCCGCAACATCATGGGGCACAAACCAGGTATATTGCCACGCATTGGCTTCGGTATAATCTGTGGTGCGGTGATCAACATGGGTTGGACTGAAGTTTTCTACCCATTGACCCTGCTTATCTTTACCACGCATAAAACCAACACTTTTATCAAACAGCGTTTTATACGTTTGAGAACGTTTAGTAAAATATTGATATTCATCGTCTTTGCCTAATGATTTTGCTAGTTGCGCTATCGCCCAATCATCATAGGCATATTCTAAAGCCTTCGAAACCGCTTCTACTTCCATTTCAGAAGGAATATATCCATATTCTCTAAATAAATCGATACCAAAACGATCTTGCATCGCCGACTTTTTACTCGCTTGGAAAAGCTTTTCAGGGTCAACACTGGTTAACCCTTTAAGGTACGCATCTACAATAACAGGCACCGCATGGTAACCGATCATCACATCTGTTTCATTTGACATAAGATCCCAGCTCGGCAATAACCCCGCTTCATCATAAAAGGCCATCATCGATTTCACTAAATCATCAACCAGTTCAGGATTAGTAATAGTTAACAGTGGATGTAATGCACGAAAAGTATCCCATAACGAAAATAAGGTATATCGATTATAACCTTCAGCTTGATGGGTTTTACCATCGGCGCCATAATATTCACCGTTAGCATCACTAAATAAATGAGGTGCCATAAATGAATGATACAGTGCGGTATAAAACTTTGTTTTTGAAACCTCATTGCTATCTTTAACGGATATTTTATTTAATTGCTTACGCCATAAGTTTTCTGCTGCAAGTTTCGTTTTCTCAAAATTAAATTCAGGTGCTTCTATGGCAATATTTTTTCGTGCTCCGTTGATACTGGCGTAAGAAATTCCCACTTTAACCGTTACTGACTTGTCTACTAGCTCAGCAAAGCGTAGTACCGCCTCAGTTTTTTCTGCTTGAATTTCTTGTCCATCAACCTGCTTTTTATCTTTAAATAACTGATGCTCAAATTTTTCGCTAAACTCCATCACAAAATAAACAGGTTGGTGTTTTGCCCAACCCGTCGACTTTCTATAACCCACTAAGGTGGTGTCATTTTCTACTTTAAAGTAAGTATCAACCGCTTTGTCAAAGTTTTGTGCATAACCTAAATCGATTAATATTTGTGGTGTGCCTTTATCACCAAAACTATATTTGTGCACACCGACTCTAGCTGTAGAGGTTAATTCTGCTTTAATATCTTCCTTTTCAAGATAGACAGAATAATAACCTGCTGAAGCCTGTTCATTTTTTTTATCGTATCTAGCATAAAGATGTTTAACATCGTTTTGGCTGTTTTCTGGATACGTGGAGACAAATGGCATCACTAAAATATCTAAGAGATCACCTACACCCGTCCCTGAAAGATGGGTATGACTAAAACCCAATAAGGTTTGATCAGAATAATGATAACCGGATGTCCAATCCCATCTTTCTTTGGTGAGATTGTCAGGACTGAGTTGTACCATACCAAATGGGACTGTTGCCCCTGGGAAAGTATGACCATGCCCACCCGTACCAATAAAAGGGTCAACATAATTCAGTACGTCAGTAGCTTTGTCATCTTGACTAGCATGCTCATTTGCCGTTTTATTGTCACTCGTACAGCCAAAGCCAAGTAATAAAACACTGGCTATTATTGTTATTATTTTTTTCATTCCAACCACTTATTTTTAATATAAATTGAATTTTTTTACAAACAAACCTGATCTGATTTTTAACCTAACCAAACGAACTAAACTAAGCCAAGGTTCGATAACCTTTTCTCGCTAGTTTTCAAGTTTGTCATACCAGTTTTTCTTTAAGATAAATGAGGTTAACAACATCACCGCCAAAGCGATAAACAAAGGTATTGTTTCTCGGATCACTAAATAGATAGGCAAGACCACTAAAGATATTTGCCAAACCATTCCTACTACAATATTAAAGGCGTCTCGTGAAAACGACGTATTACTTTGAAAATCAGGATTTTTTGCAAGTACCTTGTCTCTAATGGGTTGCCACCATCCCCACGGACGAACCTTTTGATAAAAGCTCATTAGTATTTCATCGTCCTCTGCTGGTGTAGATAAAGTACCTACAATTGAGCCAATTAACCCTGCTAATAATAAATAGGGAAAAGCATACAGGGGTTGTAATTCAGGAAAAAACAACGGCAATACTAATGAGGAGATTAGTCCTGACATCATTCCCCAAAAGTAGCCGTAGGCATTAAAACGCCACCAATGCCATTTAAGAACATTTGCAGCGGCATAACCACCAAAGAGTGCACCAAATATCCATTGCATGATTTCATTAATGCTAGAGATAAAAAATCCAACCACTACACCAATAATAACTAACAACGTAGAGACTAAGTAACTCATATGAATATATTTTTTTTCTGGAGCATCAGGCTTTATGTAACGCTTATAAATATCATTAACAATATAAGCAGGTGCAGCATTTACAGTTGCCGCATAAGTAGACATAAAAGCGGCGAGTAAACCTGCGATTAATAAGCCACTTAAACCAACAGGAATAAAATTACTTATGGCGTAAGGTAGTATCAGTTCAAAATCAAACACTTCATTGCTCGCCTGTATTTCCGGTCCCATATAAACTAGCGCTAAAACCGATAAACCCGCGACCATCATATAACGGGGAAAAAACATCACCAACGAAACAATGCCACTCATTTTAGCCGCTTCTTTAGCATCTTTAGTCGCCAGAATACGTTGCATGTCATAATTAGGTACTGGCCCGGCAAGGCTTGATAAAATGCCTTTAAATAACATCATCATAAAGAAAAAGCCAAAAAGACTAAAACCATCATCCGTTATTTTTTGGTTGACTGAGTCAATAACCCCTGCCCAATTTAAGTCAAGGTGCCAGCCAAAAGATAAGTCTTTCCAACCTGCTGGAATAACAGCATTTAATGCTTCCGTACTGACCATGTTCATAGCAATAATGCCAACAGCAATCGCTGCTATCGTCATAATGACAAACTGTAATAACTCGGTGAATACTACGCTATACATACCACCTTTAACGACATACAAGGTTGTTATCGTAAAGATAATGATGGCATAGGTATCAGGTGACAAATCCCAAGGAAAGAAAATAACCGCAAACTTGCCAATCCCTTTAAAAGCATAAGAAATAAATCCAATCGCGCTAATTACAGCAAAAATAACAACGGCAATATGACAAAGCTCTGCGCCGCGACCAGTGCCAAATCTCGTTTTAAGCCATTCGGCTCCTGTCATTACATTTGAACGACGCAGCCATGACGACAAGTACACCATTAAAAACACTTGATTAAATATCGGCCATATCCATGGTAACCAAGCGCTCTTCATCCCATAAACAAAAAACATAGAAACAAGCCACATAGTACCTGCGATATCAAACATTCCTGAAGCATTAGAAACCCCTAAAACCCACCATGGAATTTTTTTACCACCCAAAAAATAAGAATCTAAGTTTTTACTGGCACGTTTTGATAGATAAAAACCTATCGCTAGGGTACTCACTAAATATAATGCAATGATAATTAAATCAAGCGGATGGAGTGTCATGGTTTAACCTTAAAGTTTTTATTTTTATTTTTTAATAAGTGTCTACAACAGACATTATCGATATTTGTTCAAGTAGCAAAGAGACTTGTTGCTCATTAAGCCCGTTAATTGGCAAACGAATATGTTTGTCAACATTCGCAAGTAAATCAAAAAAGTTGTCCGAGAAATTACCATCGTGTGCTGGTATAGCAACATAAACTTGCCGTGCTAAAGTATTTGAGTTTAATACTAAATTTAGCTCTCCATCAATCACATCAGACTCAACTACATATAATGGCACTTTTAAATTTAGCGCCTTAGTGGCAACAAAATAATGTAGTGCTTCACTGATAACTGTTTGTTTATTTGTACCATTTTCTCGTAATTGTGCAACAAAAACGACTTCTCTTAGATCTGCTTTGGAAATAATCGACTTGATGTCATGTTGACTAACCTTAGTTGAGCTTAGTGCGGTAACGTCAACATTTTCTTGGCTCGACCATAAAACCTTGCCTTGCGTTGTCACTAATTTTTGCTCAAGTTGATAAACATTGCTACTTAATGAGTCTGAGACGATAGCAATACTTAATTGTTCTTCATTACCATCAATAAATACCGCTAGATTTTCAAAGCTCCTTTTTGCCTGATAATGCAGTGCTTTCCAACGACCGTAATAATCTATGCCTGACCATGAGGCAACAGGCCAACAATCATTAAATTGCCAATATAAAGTGCCCATACAAAATGGCATTGCGCTGCGGTGGGCTTCAAAAGCTATTTTCATTCCTAATGCCTGTTGTACTTGGCTTAAATAAAGAAAGCTTTCAAAATCTTTAGGATCTCGATATTCGTCACGCATATACTGGCGGATCAAACTATTACCGCGCGGATGCTTTTGGTGGGTTTTCATCACACTCGATTCTAAGTGCCAGTCTTCCTCCGTTGAATAGCGTTTAACAGAGTCAAAAATAGGGAAAGATTGAAAACCATATTCACTCATAAAACGCGGTACGCGATTTTTAAATTCGCTGAAAGGCTCTTCTCCATGCCACACGCCCCAGTAGTGATTATCACCACGATTATCATCACTCTTATTTTCCCAAAAGCCGATCGGCGAGGAAGAAAAATAGAAACGTTGCGGATCAAGTTCGGCAACCATCTCAGGCAATACCTTTTTAAATAACAGGTCATAATCATTTTTAAGGCGTTGATATAATTCATCAGAGTAATTAAAAGTGGTCGGCCAATGCCAAAATTCAATCCCCATTTCAGTTTCATTATTGCCACACCATAAAGCTAAACAGGCATGATTTCGCAAACGTTTAACATTGTATTCAATTTCTTGTTTTACATTATCGATAAAGTCGTTATCAGCCGGATACAAACTGCAAGCAAACATAAAGTCTTGCCATATTAATATGCCATGTTGATCGGCTAATTGATAAAACTCATCACTTTCATAAATTCCGCCGCCCCATACTCGCAACATATTCATATTTGCAGCGCAGGCATCAGCAAAAATTTGTTGATACTTTTGTGAGGATACTTTATCTAAGAAGCTGTCTGAAGGAATGTAGTTAGCGCCTTTCATAAAAGTAGCGTGACCATTAACTTTTAGATAAAAGGATTCTCCATATGCGTCTGCTTCATTAATCACTTCGATTGTTCGTAAACCGACCGCTAACTCTTTTTCATCGAGAACTTGTGATTCCACATTAAGTAAACTCACCGAAAACTGATAAAGAAATGCTTCACCTAAACCGTTTGGCCACCATAGTTTTGCTTTATCTACGGTTATTAGCACATCAATAACTTGCGATCCTGCATTAGCTGAAAATGCGATTTGATGTTTAAGGCCAATAACGTTGTGGCACTCAATATTAAGGTTTGCGTTAAATTGCTCACTATTGTGTAAACTGACCTGAAAACGTAGTTTTACCTTGTCGTCAGCTAGATGCGTTTGTTGCACGTAAAGATTGTCAATCTTGGCTAAGTTGACCGCTTCTAAACGAATACTTCGCCAAATGCCTGAAGTGACAAACCGCGGGCCCCAATCCCAGCCATAGTGATAGGGCGCTTTACGGGTAAAGACACTTAAACGTTCATCCGATTTATCGTTTTCGGCTGGATAAGTGAAACCATTATTAAGATGTTTTGGCATCACTTCATTAATGGGTGAACGAAACTCTATTCTTAATTCGTTATCACCCACCCGTAAATATTGCTTACATGAAACTCTATGACCAATAAACATATTTTGGCTTTGATGAATACGTTGATTATTCAAATAGATGTTGCAGTAAGTATCAAGCCCTTCCATTACAAGTTCAATATCACGGTAAGACGACATTGCTTGGTCAACGTTGAAGGCTTTGCGATAGTGCCAATCGTATTTTTCAATCCACTGTAGTTGCTGCTCTTGGTCACGATAAAAGGGATCTGAAATTTCTTTATTAGCCACTAAATCAGAAAAATTACAACCCGGCACAGTTGCTGGTAACCACTTTCCATTGCCTCCTTGACGAAACTGCCAGGGCCCATTCAGGCATAATTGTTTGGTCGAGGTTGATGGGGAAATATCATTATTTGGCATAGTTAAATTACTTCACTTTTATTATTAAACACTTTAAAAAACACATCAGCGTTGTAATCAATTACAACTTTATTTAAAAATCTTGTTAGCGAAAATTGATTAAGGCATTAAGCTTATCTTCGCAAATTTCGTCATTGTTCAAGACATTTGAATAGGCATGTAACGAAACTTGACCTTTTAGTTGAGCAAGTCGATTTAATACCTTTTTACCGATACTGGGAGTAATGCCGCCAGCAACAACAGTTTCAATTTTGTTATCGGCCCAGCTAACAATATCAACCAAGTTGTCTAATCCAGCGATTGCCGTTGAACTTTCCCCCCAGGCTGTACCACTGGTTAATACCCGATCAACATTCAACTGAATCAACTGGGTTAACGCTAATTTACGATCGTCAACCGCATCAAAGGCGCGGTGAAAACCCACCTGTAAATTTAGTTTCTTACTGGCTATGACTAATTGTTTTAGTACAGGTAAATTAATAATGACTTCACCATTCAACGTACTTAATACACCTAAAACAACACCATCTGCATCAGCTTGTGCTGCCAGTTTAATTTGTTTTAACATCAGCTTGATTTCATCAGAGTGATAATCAAAGTCCCCTGCCCGTGGTCGTATCATCACCATTAATCCCGGACGTTGCCCAAAGGCTTTTCGCGCTATGATGATTGCATCAGTATCAGGAGTTAATCCGTCTTGTGCCATAGCGCTGCATAATTCAATACGTTCGGCTCCTGCAGAAAAAACCTTTTCAACATTATTCGTTAAGCGCTGGTGATTATCACTACTTAGGCATATTTCAACAGCTGTCATCAGTGAATCTCCATTTGACCGATTTTAATTGAAACCTTATTTAAGCGATGTTCGCTAATACCAAAACCTATGCGGCTAACCACTCGGTCAGCATAGCTTGCTAATGAAAAAGATTTAGTTAGCCATTTATCTGAATTTGCTGTCAGCGCTATCGAAATTAAATCCCCGTCAGCCATTTCTAACCATAACTGTACTGCAGTAGTAGGCAGTTGATATTGATAGGTAATATTTATTTTTGAATGACTATTTAGAATAAACCCACTCTGATATAGTGGAATATTAGTTGAATTAACACTGGCTTCACTGTCTATCGCAAGAGAGCTCCCGCCCTGATAAGCATATTCAAAATCGTAATAAATTGTGGTCTTGTTATCCCCTTCAATCGCAAACTGCCACGTTGGCAAAATGTCTTGTTGACTAATATCGTGCCACTCACCGGCTATTTTTTTACCCTGTCTAGCCTTAAAAAGACCATGTCCTGTATTAAAGCTAGTACTAAACGGCAGATTTATTAAAGTCGATTTTGCTGGTACGTAACGACCAATACCTGGCCACTCGTTATCAGCATCATCGGTATAAATGTTTAAATCGTTACCAGCAAATAACCGTGTTTCACTGTCGTAAAAACGTCGATAGTCCATTTTGTCACCACGAAATTTACTGTACGCGGGAGTATGCTCATCGCCCGTAAAAGTATAAGTAACGTCATTACCAAAGAGCGCAATTGAGCTTAATGCTTGATTATCTTTGCTTGAAAAAATATTTTTAAGCCAGTCACTATGCGTATAAATCTGTTGAGCATTGCGCTCTGGCGAGAGGTCTGCCCCAAAATAAAGTTCATAAGGGGAACGATTAAGTTTAGTAACATAATCATGTGAATTGGCAACCATTTCACCATCCCACCAATAATTCATAAACATCGCATCACTGTAGCGCTCTTGTTGATTAATACCCTGAAAAAATGCTGAATTGTTAGTGTTAAGTTCATTTTGCCATTTTACTGAACCATCAAGTAACATCGAGTCATACCAATGTATTTCCATCTGCTCTGGCGAAATCTCAGTTAAATAGCGCATAAACTGTTGCATTTTTAGCCCTAACACTGCCGCATTTTTAGTTTCAAACTGACCTTTAATTACATCACCTTGTGCATTTTTTACTTGTGTAAGATCTGTTTCTGGATTAATTAACCAACCATCAAAACCGTAAAACTGTGCGATCTCTACCAATTTTCTTGCCAGTGGGAATCCGCCTTGCTTATCTTGTTGCAATAACTGAGTAACGGTTAATACATCTCCGCCATATTGAGCGACCGATAAATAAACCGTGCCAATAACTTTAACACCATTGCGGTGTGCAGTTTCCACCCAAGGCTTAGAAGGAAGGTTTACAGTTTCATTTGCAGTACCAGCAAACCAATTGAGCACATCAATATGTGACCAATGGGTAAAGTTATAGAGATTAAAGATGCTTTGTTCTTCAATATAATTTGCTAGGTTATTCATACCATCAGGGGCTATGAGTACTTTGACTTTTTTATCAAGAGGCATTTTCTGATTACCTAGGTCTGTGTGTATCCTTTTTTGTAATGCCACAGACGATACGTTCCTTTTATCAGCCCAAATAGAGGTAGGTGACCATTGTTCAACCTGTGATAAAGTTAAAGAAAAGGGTGGACGATTGGTGTTTATTTCAGCTAAGAGTGATGGTGATATCATTAGCAGAAAAACAGTAAAATAATTTATAAAATATTTAGTGAACATAATTATTTATTTGGTTCTTTGTTTAAGTGAGGCTCAAATTTTATTGGTGTGTATTCTGAAATGAATAACAAACAACACACCAATAAATCAACATTAAAATGTGTAGAAACAGTGCACACGTGCCGGTGTATGGGAGATACTCACACGTGCACACCATTCCTTCACAATGACACTAACCTATAATTCAGGTCCTATTAGTTCTATTTCAGCAATCTGCATTAACGTATCATCACCTTTGTTTTTTGTGATATTTAAACGATAACTCATAAAAGCAAAGCCATTGCCCATCTCAAATAGTTTACGTTCAAAACGATTATCCCACGATTCACCTATCCAGCTCGCAATGGGTGACCAGGTAACACCGCCGTCATTAGAGCCTTGAATATTGAAGTTTTCAGGGTCTCGACCATCGGCGTCATTAGCGCTGGTGATAGCAATACTTGAAACAATCTTCTTAGCTGGAAAGTCAACTTGTACCCATGACGGATCCTCTTTTGTTGGTGCTCCAGCCCAGTCATTATGATCTAACCATTTCGTATTAACATCATCGTCAAAAGCCTTAGTTTCAAACTCACCGTCACCTATCCGGTTACGTGCGGTAATTACAGCACTTGGGTCTGAGGTGTGATCTATTGATGTATATTGCGGGCCTATCAATTCAATTTCGGCCACTTGCATTAAACCATCATCACCTTTATTTTTAGTGATATTTAAACGGTAGAAACTAAAACCTAAGTCATTACCAAAACTAAACTGTTTACGTTCAAAGCGTTCATCAAAGCTTTCGCCAATCCAACTTTTCAATACAATCCAAGTGGTACCATCATTTGAACCTAGTAGGTCGAAATTTTCTGGGTCACGAGCATCTGCATCATTAGCACTTACAATGGCTAATTTATTTACGGTTGCCGCAGCAGGTAGCGCGACTTGCACCCAAGATGGATCTTCTACTGTAGGAGCACCTGACCAGTCATTGTGATCTAACCATTTGGTATTAACATCGCCATCAAAAGCCATTGTTTCAGCTTCGCCGTCACCAATGCGATTACGCGCTGTAATTACGGTTCCTGCGGACATACTATGATTTAAACCGGCTAGCTCAGGGCCAATTAATTCTATTTCAGCAAGTTGCATTAAACCATCATCGCCTTTATTTTTAGTAATATTTAAACGATAACTCATAAATGCTAATGCATTATCGACAGTAAATACCTTACGCTCAAAGCGATCATCAAAGCCTTCACCTATCCACGTACTAAGTGTTATCCAAGTAACGCCGCCATCGTTTGATCCTACTAATGTAAAATTTTCAGGGTCACGCGCATCTGCATCATTAGCACTAGTAATTGCTAGGGCATTTACAGCAACCGCTTGGGGGAAATCAACTTGTGCCCAAGAAGGACTTTCGACTGTTGGCGCACCGGCCCAGTCATTATGATCTAACCATTTAGTTTCAGGGTTATTATCAAACGCCATTGTTTCAGCTTCGCCATCACCAATTCTATTTCTCGCGGTGATAGTGCCAGTACCTATGGGGTTAGTGTGATCGACACTTGAATAAATTGGGCCAACTAACTGAATTTCTGCCAACTGCATTAACGTATCATCCCCCTTATTCTTCGTAATATTTACGCGGTAGTAACTATAAGCAAGGCCGTTAGAGAACCTAAATTCTTTCCTTTCAAAACGCTCATCAAAAGACTCACCAACAAATTCAGCTAACGTTATCCACGCCACACCATCGTTAGAAGCAAGCATAGTAAAATTCTCGGGATCTCGACCATCGGCATCGTTAGCACTAGTAATAAACAAACTGCTTACGGCATGGGCTTGTTCAAACTGTATTTGTATCCAGTCTGGGTTTTCAACCGTAGGCGCACCAGCCCAATCATTGTGATCTAGCCATTTAGTATTAACGTCGCCATCAAAAGCCATTGTTTCCGCTTCACCGTCACCAATACGATTACGTGCGGTAATAATAGCGCCAATAAGATTCTCAGTAGTTGTTACTTCTTGAACTGGGCCACCACTTGAAACGTTATCAAGAAAAGCAAGCTCAACATCAATAATTTGTTCCGCAGCTAAACCTAACTGTTCAAGAAAGGGTATCTCCTTAACAGCAGAAAACAATCTTTCACGTATCGGTTTTAATACCGTTTCATCACCCGATATAGCACCTTGTGTACGAGAGACGACTTCATCATAAATCGCGTTGAATTTTTCAAACTCACTAATATTAGCAAAGGCTGCATTAGCTAACGAAAGTTTAATAAGTTCAGCATCAACTAAAACATCAGTACATGACTCTTCAGTTACTGGATCGCCATTTTCGTCAACAACGGCATCACCATTTTCATCAACAGAAGGCACGGTTTCACAGTCTTGACTTGCGACAAAATTTTCATAAGACTCAGCACTTATCAACGGTAACTCGAAGATATTTGAGCTTGGCGAAAATACACCTATCGCTTTAAGTGTTGTGGCTGAAAATTCAGTTAACGCCAATTCATAAAGTGGCCTTACTGAAACGTTTTTACCTTCGGCTACTGCTTTTTCTATTAGCGACGTCGCAATAGTTGTTAATGCATTTGCTTGAAAAGTCGCATCCGTTTGACTATCTGAACCACTAGCATAAGGTACTTCAACATAGGTTAAGGTGCTTAATGTTGAACCTGTTAATGGTGAACCACTAAAAGTCTTACCTAGCTCAGTACCAGCACAGCTAATAGCATCACACATCATTTGAGTGTCACTTCGAGCGGTAACGACCACTTTAAACATGCTGTCGATACCAAAACCGGCATCACCTTGCACAGTAAAACTTACCGCGCCATGACTATCTGTTTGACTATCACTCGTTATGGTAATCGCTGAACCATTCATCTGTATTACTGAAACATCAGCATTACTTAACGTACCTTTAACTGCTGTTCCAGAAATATCTGCTGCTGTAATATCATTTACCGCGGCACGCTCAGGTATATTTTCTGGATTGGGGGTATTGCTACCACCACAACCTATTAGCGTACCCATTGCGAGTAAAACCGCTAACGAGGTTTTTGTTATATTAAGTTTGTTCATGTTCGTTCCTCTATCCAATATCTTTTTATATGCGCGCTATGCGCTTATGTTTTGGGGGTAACACGTTTTAAAAACGATAAGTGACACCGGCATAAAATCGACGACCACCATAACTATTAGAGATAAATCGATTTTTGGTATCATTACCTAAATGAACATAAGACTCAGATTCGGTAAGGTTGACTACAGATACCGACAACACCAAGTTATCCATCACGTTATAGCTGGCATTCACATCGACTTGATCATAAGTATCGGTATAAAAATTTGTTTCCCATGAAGAAACATAACCACCAACAGACGGGCCTTTTCGATTAATTGACGCGCGCACACTAAATAACTCATCTTCATAAAAAGCCGATATATTGGCTTGGTGATCAGATGAACCTATGAGTGGCGACTCACCGATTTTAGTGCCATTTAATTCAACATTCGCTTGGTTTGTATCGTTGTAGGTGTAGTTGGCATAAAACCCAAAGCCATTATCAAAAAAGTGCTGCCAAGAGACTTCGATACCTGTTGATTCAGCATTAGTTCCGTTAGCATTAGTGCTGTAATTTCTGACAAGAAAATCATCTCCACCTGCAGAAACAGATTGATTACCAGCGGTTTCAACAGTGAAATCACGCATAGGTAAACTACGTGTTACATCTAAAATTAATGGCACAACAAAGTTGTCTACGTCCTTTTTAAATAACGCAATGCTCGCCCCTGAACCTATGCCGTAATAATATTCAAGAGATAAGTCTAACTGTATTGACTCCAATGGTTTTAAGTTGGAGTTACCACCAGAGCCAACCCAACCCTCGCCATCCGCAATAGGATCAAACGCCGTTTCTAATGAACGGTCTGCTGAGTATTCACTAGCGGTATAAGTTAACGTTTGAAAACCGCCAAGGTCTTGATAATCAGGACGTGAAATTACTTTTGCTGCACCGCCACGTAATACCCAGTTATCATCCATATCCCAAACCATATTAAAACTTGGTAAAAAATGCGTTTTATCATTAACTTTTTCATTTAAAATAAAGGCTTCTGGACGTGCTTGTAATGCAGGGATTTCATTACCGTCAGCATCTTTATAATCGAGTCTATAGACCACTTTATCTGTTGCTGAACTTGTCGTTTTAGTATCAACAATACGCACACCAAAGTTACCACGTAGCTCTTTATATTTATAATCGGCTTGAATGTAAGCAGATAAAATTTCTTCCTGAACTTCATAAATAAAATTTGGTTCTTTTCTCGTATAACGTACAAAGTTGTCGTTTAGTTCTTGTTCGTATTTATGCCAATTTACTGCGGGAAATAAATTTGTGTTAATAACATCAGATAAATTATCAAGGGGCGCATCAGCCAGTACATTGGTAATTTGGGGGATACCACCGTTGCGCGAGTAATCATCTTCGAGACTAATACCATTACCTGCTTCTGCCGCAGCAATATCAAAATCTGGGGATAAATAGAAAGTATTGCGTGTATCGCGATGAATCTTTCCATCACGATATTTAACGCCAAAATGTAACGTTTCTACCATGCCATAATCAATAAAATATTTGACATCTAGCTGAGCGTAATCTTCTTCTTGTGTACCAGTAACAAAACTTGAATCCGTTGCACCCGCATCTGGATCACCGCCTATACCGGCCTTCAGATTATTAAACATCTCAGGGTCCATATAGGTCGTTAACTTTTGATCTGAAAGGTCGTAACCATAAAAAGTAGATGCCGCTTTTGGATAATATGCCGCTCGATATTTTTGTGAAGGACCTCCTTCAGCTTCAGTATGACCAAAAATAAATTTCGCGTTAAAGCTATCGCCCTCATACGCTAAATAAAAATCATAAGTATCCGAAGTTGATTTTTCCTTGGTATATTCACCATTGATTCTTGGTATATCAAAAACTTGCTGGCTACCACTTGCCCCATTTGAGTAATCAATTCCCGTAACCCATTCAGCGTCAGCGTCTACGCGAACATTAGTCCAATATCTATCGTTATTATGCCACTCTGGATATTCTAATTGATTCAAGACTGAGTCTTGTTCTAAAGTGAAACCAAAATAATTAAAACCTACCTCAAATTCGTCATTTAGTTGCCATTGAGACGTAACTTGGATGCCTTGACGATTGCGTTTTTCTTCAAGAACTTCTTGCACCATACTTTGTGGTGCGAAACCAACAGCCCCACCTTCAACAACTTGACCATTAGAACGTTCTTGATAAGAGAAATTTTTATTAATAATATTAATACGAGAAGTTTGTTGCCTATTTGTTCGCTCCTGTTGTGTATACCCTACTAACAGACCAAAATTTTCAGCATCATTTTTCCACGAATAAATGCCACTAAATTGCGGCTCGTATTTATCTGTTATATCAGCGTAAGTACTTTCTACATTTAATACGCCTGAATTTTTTTCCATGTTTAATGGTTTACGAGTATGAAGTAATACCGTACCACCAATACCACCTTCATCCAGACGTGCCTCAGAAGATTTATATACCTCAACACGCTCTATCATCGTAGAAGGAAGCAATGAGTAGGAGAAAGAACGCGAAGGTTGACCACCAGAAGAAGCAATAAAATTACCGTTAAGTTGAGTAAAGGTAAAATCTGAAGACAAACCTCTAATGCTCACACTATCGCCCTCACCGCCATTTCTCGTTATGACAACACCAGGAACACGTTGTAATGAGTCAGCAACATTTTTATCAGGAAATTTACCAATATCCTCTGCGGTTATCGCATCAACCGTTGAGTTTGATAAGCGTTTAATCGCTAAGTTGGCCGCTGATGATGCTAATATCCCCCTAACTTCAATGACTTCAATTTTATCTTTGGTCGTCTTGTTATCTACAGAAGATTCGTTGTTTACGCCTTTTTCGTTACCTACATCTTGCGCTTGTGCCAAGCTAATAGAACAGGCTATTGCTGAACACAGCAGTGACTTTCTAAACAATGTAGATAAAGGAAAAGAAATGTGGGTGCTTAATTTTCTCGCCTTCATGTTATTTTTCCTTAAGTATTTAGTATATTTTTATTAACTTAATTATTATTTTTACTGGATCTGCATTTTATGAACTCGGATTTAATCGCCTGCTTTGTTGTAAAAGCCACTCCAAGTTCAACGCTATTTTTCTATAACAATTCCATTACATCGCCATAACACTTCTATAACGACGCACTGTAATCGATTGCAGTAATGATAATTAAAAAAGCTATTAAACGTTTCCATAAATAGCTTTTTATTGAGGTTTTTTACATAAAAACCAAATACTGCAATCGATTACAACGGTTCTAATACTAAAATCTAAATAGTACTCTGTCAACTATTCTATTGATTATTTTTTAACTAGTCTGAGAGTTCCGACTAAAGAATGGGAAAATACTTAAGACGTACATAACAACAAAAAAATAACAAGAGATTAATTATCAATCAGTTAAATGCCGAATTATTTGACAAAACGTTGTTTTATTAATAATTAGTTATAAGGGAGCCTGACCACTGCTCGCTCTTTCAAGCAAACTAAATTGTACAATTTCCCTATCTCTTTGCAAGGGTAGCTTTTTTATTTGTTGTAGAACAACTTCAACCGCTTTACGACCCATTTCATTGGCAGGTTGATCTATTGTCGTTAATGGTGGGTCAATATAAGCAGAAACTTTAATATTATCAAAACCAACCACAGATATATCATCAGGTACTCTTAAGCCATGCTTTTTAATTTCATGAATGGCTCCGATGGCAATATCATCATTAAAACAAAAAATGGCAGTAGGTCTTTCAACATGTGCCAGTAGTGCTCTAGCCCCTATTTCACCTGATTCATAACTATAAGAACCACCCACAACAAGGCTGTCATCAAGGTTGATATTTTCTTCAAGTAAAACACTGCGAATACCGGCTAATCGGTCTCTATAGATCTGACTTTCTTTTTGACCTGCAATCACACCAAAGCGTTTATGACCATAACTGGTTAAATGATTTGCCAAAGCCCGACATGCAGAATAATTATCAAGCTCAACGACAGGGTATTTTTTATCTGAAACTATGCGTTCACACACACTAACCATAGGTACATTTTCAGCCAATAACTGATCGTTTTTTGAAAAAGGAAATGAATGATCTAAATGAATTAAACCATCAGCACGATTGGATAATACCATGCCTGCATATTCATGCTCACGTTGCGCCTCTCCTTGTGTATCTCCTAATAAAACTGAATAACCACTCTCCTGGGCAGCTTGCTCTATCCCTTGAATTATTTTTAAAAAGAAAGGGTTAGATAGGTTAGGAACTAAAACAACCAGAGAATTAGACTTACCCGTTTTAACACTTGAGGCTAATACATTAGGTCGATATCCTGATTCTGCAATAGCTGCAAAAATACGCTCTCGCGTTTTAGCATTAACCATATCAGGATTTTTTAATGCTCTTGACACTGTCGCAGTAGACACCCCTGCTAGCTGGCAAACCTTTTTAATTGTTGACATTATTTATTACGTACCTAAAAAATTAACTGAGCTTTATGAGTAAAAATGCAACAAATGACACATTTATTCTTAAACAAGCTTTAATTTTGCATATTAACACGATGATTTCTATCTAAACTTTATGACTTTTTATGCTTTATACCAATTTCACTAACTATGCGAGCATTTCTACCAATTAAAATAACGAAGTAGTTGGCCATTTCTCCTTCGTACAAAGTAGCTCACCTAATTAATGAAACTGGTATTAGCTGGTTATAGTTAGAATATTTATTAATTTCTTCGTTTAAATAGTCAAAAATTACAGTTGAATATTATAAAACCATAGTATAACCTAAATAACTGCAATCGATTACAGTTTTAAGTTTTTATTTAAAAATGTTATTTGATTACACTCATTACGTTGTTTTTTGCATAACATTTCACTAACAGATGAACTATTTAACCATGAAAAAATTAATTTTTGTCATACTTTTAACATCAACATTTTTGTATAGCTGCGATCAAAAAGCGGCCGTTCAAAAGCCCATAGATAACAACAACACAATTAATATTGTTAAAGATGATTTAGTACAATACGTTAACCCATTGATGGGCACAGACTCCAAATTTAGCTTATCTAATGGCAATACCTATCCAGCTATAGCTACTCCTTGGGGGATGAATTTTTGGACACCAATGACTGCTAAAATGGGCGATGGTTGGACTTATAAGTATGCCGACAATACCATACGTGGCATTAAACAGACTCACCAACCTAGCCCTTGGCTAAATGATTATGCCGCCTTTTCTATAATGGCTGTCACTGGTCCGTTGAAATATAAAGAAGATGACCGTGCCTCTTGGTTTTCCCATAAAGCGGAGCAATCTTCCCCGCACTATTACCAAGTATACTTAGCTGATTATGATGTAAATGCCGAAGTAAGCCCAACAGAACGTGCCGCTCACTTTAAGTTTACCTTCCCTGAAACGGATAAAGCCTATATTACTTTAGATGCCTTTAATAAAGGTTCTATGGTGAAAATACTCCCTAAACAACGCAAAATTATCGGTTATGTGCGTAATAATCATGGCGGCGTGCCAGATAATTTTCATAACTATTTTGTTGCTGAGTTTGATAAAGACTTTGAGTTAACTCACACCTGGGGCGACAACTGGCAGCTAGTAGAAAATTCAACTGAAAATGAAGGCGACCATGTCGGTGCTATTCTCGGGTTTAAAACCAAAAAAGGTGATGCTGTACATGTCAAAGTTGCCTCTTCATTTATCAGTGCTGAGCAAGCTCAGCTTAACCTCGACCGCGAAATTGGTGATGATAATTTTGCGACCACTAAACAAAAAGCAAAACAGGCTTGGCAAACAGAGTTATCACGCTTACGTATAGAAGACGAAAATGTTGAAGATGTTAAAACTTTTTATTCGGCGTTATATCGTGTTTTACTCTTCCCACGTAAGTTTTACGAATACGACAAAGATAATCAAATTGTTCATTACAGTCCTTATAACGGAGAAGTATTACCGGGCTATATGTTTACCGATAATGGCTTTTGGGACACCTTTCGCGCAGTATTTCCATTTTTCACCTTGATGTATCCGTCGATGGACGCCCAGATTATGCAAGGGTTAGCCAATACCTATAAAGAGTCTGGTTGGTTACCTGAATGGGCAAGTCCTGGCCATCGTGGTGTGATGATCGGTTCTAATTCTGCGGTCAATATCGCTGATGCCTACAATAAAGGCATTAGAGGTTTTGATATTGACACCTTATATGAAGCGGTAACTAAAAATGCAACGGTAAATGAAGGTCGTCCAGTTAGCTCTGTTGGTCGTGAAGGGGTCGATTATTATAATAAATTAGGTTATGTCCCTTATGATGTCGGTATTCATGAAAATGCAGCAAGAACGCTTGAATATGCTTTTGCTGATTTTAATATTGGCAAACTAGCAACGGCTTTAGGAAAAGCTGAAGATGCACAACATTATTTAAAAAAATCATATAATTATACGCATATGTTTGATCTTGAAACTAAATGGATGCGGGGTAAAAATGAAGATGGTAGCTTTCAATCACCTTTCAATCCTTTAAAGTGGGGAGACGCATTTACTGAAGGTAACAGTTTGCATTACACCTGGTCAGTATTTCAAGACATTGAAGGCTTAAAACAGCTAATGGGCGGTAACCAAGCCTTTATCGATAAACTCGATCAAGTTTTCTCTATGCCTCCTAAATTTGATGATTCTTATTACGGTTTTACTATTCATGAGATCAGAGAAATGCAAATAGCCAACATGGGTAACTACGCTCATGGTAACCAGCCTATTCAACATATGATTTATTTATATAACTACGCAGGTCAGCCTTGGAAAGCACAAACCAGAGTAAGAGATGTGATGGACAAGCTTTATTCAGCAACGCCAGACGGCTATGCTGGCGACGAAGATAATGGACAAACATCGGCATGGTATGTTTTTAGTTCACTGGGTTTTTATCCGGTAACCCCTGGCACCACTCAGTATGTTATCGGCAGCCCTTTGTTTGACAAGGTAACCATGACCTTTGAAAACGGTAAGGAACTTGTCATAAAGGCAAATAATAACCTTGATAACAACCACTACATTGAATCAACAAAACTCAATGGAAAACCTTATGAAAAAACCTGGCTTGACCATCATGAAATTCAAGCAGGCGGCACCTTAGATTTTTCAATGTCTGCTACGCCAAACAAACAATGGGCAATATCAAGTAATGCCCGCCCTTATTCTTTATCACTCGAAGGTAAACAATAAACACAATTTTTTTTTATACACTGACACTTTACATTTATTTTAATATGAACCATTTAAGGCAAGATTATGGCTGGTAATATTCCTTCGGGAGACAATTTTAAAGTAACAAACGCGATGAACTCAACCTTTGCTTTTGCTGCAATGACAACACTATTTTTTATCTGGGGATTTATTACTGCGCTCAATGACATTCTTATCCCTCATTTAAAAGCCGCATTTGATCTTAATTATACCGAAGCAATGTTGGTACAATTTTGCTTTTTTGGTGCTTATTTTATTATTTCTCCATTTGCTGGGAAATTAATTGAACGAGTCGGTTATCAACGCGGTATTATTATTGGCTTATCAACCATAGCTGTCGGCTGTTTACTCTTTTATCCTGCTGCTGAAATTGAAGTTTATGGGGTGTTTTTACTCGGTCTTTTTATTCTTGCCAGTGGTGTCACCATCTTGCAAGTTTCAGCTAACCCTTATGTTGCCATACTGGGTTCAGAAGCAACCGCCGCTAGTCGACTCAATTTAGCACAAGCGATTAATTCTTTAGGTCATACTTTAGGACCGATGTTTGGCGCGACCTTAATTTTTGGTGCTAGTGCCACCATTATCGCTGCGACTGCGGTGCAGCTCCCTTATTTGATCTTAGCCAGTGTGATGATCCTCACAGCGCTGGTGTTTTCAAGAATCAAACTTCCTGTCATTACTGCTGTTGAAAACCCTGAAGCCGCACTAAAAACCCATGACTCAATTTTTAAACACAAACCATTATTGTACGGCACTTTAGCCATTTTTTTATATGTTGGCGCTGAGGTGTCAATAGGCAGCTTTTTAGTGAACTTTTTTGCAGAGAGTCATATTGGCGGTTTAAGCGAACATGCTGCGAGTAAAATGGTCTCTTATTATTGGGGCGCCGCGATGATTGGTCGCTTCATTGGTGCTGCGTTAATGCGTGTGATCAAACCTACTTCATTATTAGCCAGTAATGCTATTTTGGTTATTTTACTGATCACCTTAGCGATCAACAGCGCTGGTCAAACAGCCATGTGGGCCATTATCAGTGTTGGTTTATTTAACTCTATTATGTTCCCTACTATCTTTACCTTAGCCATTAAAGGATTAGGTCCACTAACGGGTCGCGGTTCAGGGCTACTGTGTCAGGCTATTGTTGGCGGTGCTATTATCCCTATGATCCAAGGAATGGCAGCTGATACAACCTCAGTACAAGCAAGCTTTATTGTGCCTGCTTTTGCTTACATTTATATTGCTTGGTATGCGCTTAGAGGTGCTAAAGACTTAAACGAAACAAAGGCTGTAGAGGTGAAAGTATGACGCCTGTATTATGCTTCGGTGAAGCTCTAATTGATTTTTTAAATACCGGTAAACAAGAAGATGGACCACTGATATTAAATAATTATCGCCAGTATCCTGGTGGGGCTCCTGCAAATGCAGCAGTCGCGGTAGCAAAACTTGGTGGTAAGGCTTTATTTGCTGGACAAGTTGGCGCAGACCCTTTTGGTGATTTTATCGAACAAGCACTGATGGAATATGGTGTAGATACGCGATTTTTAGCTAAACACGCACAAGCAAAAACAGCACTTGCTTTTGTGATGCTAGATGAAGACGGTGATAGAAGCTTTTCATTTTATCGCCAAGCATCGGCTGATGTTTTATTTTCAGCAAAGCAGATCGATGACCTTTGGTTTACTGATCAACCGCTATTTCATTTTTGCAGTAATACCCTCACCGACGAGCACATTACAGCAACAACTAAAGCTGCGGTTAATAAAGCAAAATCGCATCAGTCGATTGTCAGTTTCGACGTGAATTTACGTCATAATTTATGGCCAACAGGCTTTGCTGACATAAAGCTGGTAAATGAATTAGTGTATTTAGCAGACATCATTAAGTTTTCACGAGATGAACTTGAGTATTTATCGCAAGGAAATGACCAAGGTTATCTACAAGGATGTTTGCAACAAGGGGTTTCTTTATTGGTGATAACTGACGGCGAACATTCAATAGAGTTTTTCTCTCAGGTTGGTAGTGCTAAAATTGCAGTGCCCAGTGTTAAAGCAGTGGATACCACCGCTGGCGGTGATGCCTTTAGTGGTGCCTTACTCTTTGCAATGAGCCAGTTAACAGAGCCAAGAAGCGCGCTTTCTTCACTCGAAATCCTTACGCAATTGATAAAGTTTGCCTCTCATTGTGGTGCTCACGCGGTTACATTACCCGGCGCATTTCCTGCACTACCACATTTTAATGATATTCAAAAACATTGGCCGGCTGAGCTCTACGTTTAGTGGTTTAAGAAAAAATTGGAGAAGTTTATGCAACAATTAATAAAAAATAAATCACAGCCAAATTCACAACCAAATTTTCAACCAAGCTCTCAAGCAGGCTCTCAACAAGGTGTTGCAAACACGACACCAAGTAAGGCCGAATTTTACAGTCGTGATTTTTTACTCGAACATACGACATCAATCTTAGAGTTTTATAACCCCCGCGTTATAGATGACACCGGTGGTTATTACCAAAACTTTCTTGATAATGGTGACCATTTTGATGCTAAGTTCCGTCAACTGGTCAGCAGTACACGTATTATTGTTAATTACGCCCTCGCAGGCATAGTTTACAAAAATAATGATTATCTAGACATGGCAAAACATGGTTTAAATTATGTTGAACAAGTACATTGGCAGCAAGAACAACAAAGTTATGCATGGACATTAAACAATCACCAAGCCGACGACATGACGCAACAAGCTTATGGCTACGCTTTTGTTTTACTTGCCTACGCAGCGGCAAAAAAAGCTGGGGTCATCACCACAACCGAGCAATTATCAAAGGTATATGAACTATTAGAACAACGTTTTTGGCAACCAGAATTTGGCTTATACGCTGATGAAATAAGCAATGAAGGGGTACTGAGTGATTATCGTGGGCAAAACGCCAACATGCACCTTTGTGAAGCAATGATCGCAGCCTATGAGGCCACATCGGATCCTAAATTTTTAGAACGAGCGCAAACTATCGCTGAAAATATAGTGCTACGACAAGCTGAACTCACTGATGGCTTAGTATGGGAGCATTACACAACATCGTTTTTACCTGACTGGGAATATAATAAAAGCGATCCAAAAAATCTTTACCGTCCTTGGGGCTTTCAACCTGGTCACCAAACTGAATGGTGTAAATTGTTATTAATGATTAATCGCCATGCCCCTCAAACTTGGTTGGTTGAACGTGCCGCTTCATTATTTGACCGTGCATTTAACACCGCTTGGGATAAAAAACATGGTGGTCTAATTTACGGTTTTGATCCACAAGGAAAATGCTGTGATGATGACAAATATTTTTGGGTACAAGCTGAAAGCTTTGCTGCAGCAGCAATGTTATATCAAGTTACCGAAGAAACTCAATATTTAGAACATTATCAAGCATTGTGGCAATACAGCTGGGAGCATATGGTTGACCATAAATACGGTGCATGGTTTCGTGTATTAAAACATGATAACAGTAAGTACAACGATCAAAAAAGTGCTGCTGGTGCAAAGTGTGATTACCACACCTTAGGTGCATGTTTTGAAGTATTACGTGTACTTGGAGATTCAAGCTTAAATACACATCACAAATAAAGATTGGAATGAAAATGAAAGAAAGGCTAGTTGATATGATCAACACAAAAAAAATCAGACGTTTTTTACTCGTCATATCACTGGCACTTTCTGCTTGCTCAAGTGATCAACAAGCAGATATACAGCAAAAAAAAGTACCACTTATTTCATATGTTGACCCCTTCATTGGCACTGCAGGTAAAGGTAAAACCTACCCAGGTGCGACTCAACCCTACGGCATGGTGCAACTGAGTCCAGATAATGGTCGTAATGGCTGGGACTGGATTTCTGGTTATTTTTATCCTGATAATGTGATTGCCGGTTTCAGCCATACTCACCTATCTGGCACAGGAGCGGGTGATTTATATGACATTTCATTCCTCCCTTTAACAGATGTCGCCAAAAAAAAAGTATTGGATGATGTTAATAAATCACCGACCACGCACTCTAGCTTTTCTCATGACAATGAAACCGCCTCCCCTGGCTATTACCAAGTTTATTTAAGCGATTATGATATCAATGTAGAGCTAACCGCGGGATTAAGAACAGGCGTACAAAAATATACTTTTGCCGACGAACATCAACAAGGGCGTGTGCAAGTTGATTTAAACTATGCGCGTAATTGGGACAGTACGGTCGCAACTCAGCTCACCTTCATTAATGATCACACCATTGCTGGTTATAGAAAATCAACTGGTTGGGCAAAAGACCAACGTGTTTATTTCTATAGTGTTTTTTCACAAGCTATTACGCGTCACGACATCACAGTCGCCAATGAAAAAATCACCGCGGATACACATCAGTACAATACAAAAAATAAGCAAGGCATTACCGCACAACTACATTTTGATATCAGGAAAAATAAACAGCTCGTTGTTAAAACAGCGATAAGCTCGGTAAGTATTGAAAACGCAAAACAAAATCTGCTGGTTGACGGTATTAATAAAGACTTTAATACCGTTAAAAAAGAGGCTGAGCAACTATGGGAAAAAGCTCTTGCCAAAGTAACCATCGATGCCAGTGAAGATAACAAAGTACAGTTTTACACTGCTATGTATCACTCACATTTAGCGCCTCGTGTTTTTTCTGACAGTAATGGGCAATACAAAGGGCCCGATGGTAATATTCATCAAACAGCAGGTCACCAACGTTATTCGTTCTTTTCCTTATGGGATACTTTTCGTGCCTTACATCCATGGAAAACGATTACTGACCCTAAGCACAGTAAAGATATGATGCTTTCATTAATAGACCACTATAATGAATATGGTTTGTTGCCCGTTTGGAATTTCCAAGGTAATGAAACAGATATGATGATGGGGTATCACGCAGTGCCTGTATTAGCCGACGCCTATCTAAAAGGCGTGATTACCGATGATGATATTAACGGCGAGGCCCTTTTTACGGCGATGAAAAAAAGTGCTATGCAGGATGATTTTGGCATTAAAGCCTATCGCGAATTAGGCTATGTTCCCTTTGAACAGGGTATTTGGAATGTCTCTTTAACACTAGAATATGCCTTTGATGATTGGAGTATTGCCCAAATGGCAACGGCGTTAGGTAAAACGTCAGAGGCCAATTATTTTTTAAATAGAGCAAATAATTATCAACAGCATTTTGATACTAAAACAAACTTCATGCGCGCAAAAGATAAACAAGGTATGTTCAAAGCTAATTTTGATCCCCTCGCCTATCACCCCGAAGATTACTGTGAAGCAAATGCATGGCAATATAATTTTTTTGTCCCCCATGATATTCCCGGTTTAATCGAGTTAATGGGTGGCGCAGATAAATTTGCAGATAAGCTTGATACCATGTTCACAACGGAGCAAAGTATTGAAAAACTACCCGAGTGGATTTCGGGTTATATTGGTCAATATGTGCATGGCAATGAACCAGCTCATCATGTACCTTATTTATATCAATACGTAAATCAACCCAGTAAAACGCAGCAACGTGTTCGTCAAATTATGGACAACTTATACACCACAGCACCTGACGGATTAGCTGGTAATGAAGATGCAGGACAAATGTCGGCGTGGTATATGTTTAGTGCCTTGGGTTTTTATCCTGTGAATCCAGTATCTGGCGAGTATGTATTAGGCAGCCCACAAGTCAATAAAGCACAAATACAACTTGGCAATAATAAAACATTTACCGTAATCGCCAACAATCAGTCAGACAAAAACGTTTATGTTGACTCCGTTATTTTTAATGGTGAAACCTATACAAAATTTACCATTAGCCACCAAGATATTATGGCCGGTGGTAGCCTTATTTTTAATATGACTTCGGAGCCTAAATAGCGATGCGAGCATTATTTTCATTGTTGATCCTTTCTTCATTTTCCCTTGCGGCTCAAACCGTAACCAGTTTTGTTAATCCATTTATTGGCACCTCAAATTTTGGTGCAACACACCCCGGTGCTCAATATCCTCATGGCATGGCATCTGTGGTGCCTTTCAACGCTGCTTATAAACTGGGAAAAGAAAATACATTCGAAAAAGATGCGGCGTGGAATTCACGGGCCTATATCTACGACAACAGTTTTTTAACCGGATTTAGTCATGTCAATCTTAGTGGTGTCGGTTGCCCTGATTTAGGCAGTATTTTATTAATGCCAACAACAGGTGCATTAGAATTAGATGCTGAAAAATATGGCTCAACCTATAGCAATGAACAAGCTTCTCCTGGTTCTTATAGTAATACTTTAAATAAATATGCCATTGATGTTGATACCTCAAGTACTTTACGCACGGGTATCAGTCGTTATACATTCCCAAAAGGCCAATCACAGGTACTCCTTAATCTTGGTTTGGGTTTAACTAACGAAAGTGGCGGCATGCTCAAAGTTGTTTCAAACAATGAAGTAGAAGGCTTTAAAATGCTTGGCACTTTTTGTTATCACCCTGAAGATGTTCGTCCAGTATATTTTGTTGTTAAACTCGACAAAGCGGCAAAATCAGCTGGCGCATGGAAAAAAATGCCCTCATATAAAGGGGTAGAAGCAGAATGGATTGGTTACAACAATACGTATAAACCATACAAAAATTATCGACAAGAAATAGCCGGTGACGATATTGGTGCTTATTTTCAATTCGACACCACTGAAAATGAACAAATCACCGTTAAAGTAGGTATTTCCTATGTCAGTATCGCCAATGCTCGCGCCAACCTTAACGTTGAACAACCTCAGTTTGCGCTTGAACAGACAAAAAAAAATGCCAACAAAAAATGGCAAGACTTGCTTGGTCGAGTGCAAGTCAAAGGTAATAAAGAAAAGAAAACCATTTTTTATACTGCGCTATACCACACCTTAATTCATCCTAATATTATTCAAGATACTAATGGTGACTATCCCCTTATGGGACAATCAGGTTTCGGTAATAGCAAAGGGAAGAATCGCTACAGCGTTTATTCATTATGGGATACCAATAGAAACCTACATCCGCTGTTAAGTTTACTATATCCAGAAATACAATCTGAAATGGTTAATACCATGGTAGATATGGCCAAAGAAAGCGGTTGGTTACCTAAATGGGAACTATTAGGTATGGAAACTGAAGTAATGGTTGGCGATCCCGCGACCCCTGTTATCGCTGATACCTATTTACGGGGCATTACAGATTTTGATGTTGATGCCGCTTATAAATTTGCCAAAAAAGCAGCGACTACCACCGAGCATAATTTACTCCGACCTGAAAACAAGCAATATACTGAGCTAGGATATGTGCCTATTGATGGCGAAGATAAATGGGCCGGCAGTGTTTCCACCAGCTTAGAATATTATATTGCCGACTGGAACCTTGCTCAATTGGCAAAGGTCTTAGGTCATCAAGAAGATTATCAGTACTTTTTAAATCGTTCGATGAACTATAAAAAACTGTTTGATACTAAAACAGGTATGTTAAGACCCAAACATAATAATGGCGATTGGTTTGCTCCTTATGATCCCCAACTTGGTCGAAATTTTGAACCTGCTCCGGGTTATATCGAAGGCAATGCTTGGAATTATCGTTTCTATGTACCACATGATATTCAGGGTTTAATAGCGATGTTAGGCGGCGAAAAATCTTTTAACCGTGCATTGATAAAAACCTTTGAAAGCGACAATTTTGATATGACAAACGAGCCTGATATTACTTATCCGTATTTATTCAATTATGTACAAGGACAAGAGTGGCGCAGCCAAGAAAAAGTAACCGAACTTATCAAAGAACATTTTCATAATACACCGGGCGGTATTCCAGGTAATGACGACGCAGGTACATTATCTGCTTGGTTAGTCTTTAGTATGATGGGCTTTTATCCTGTTTCACCAGGAGACATGAACTTTGCGCTGGTAACACCTTCTTTTGACAAGATCACTATTGAACTCAATCAAGATTATTATTCAGGTAAGAATTTGGTATTAAAAGCTAAAAAGAAGACGAGTAAAGACAAATACATCTCTGAAATTAACTTCAATGACAAAAAGATAACGTCTTATTTTATTAACCATCACAAATTGGTTTCGGGAGGCATACTATCCTTCTCTCTTAAAGAGAAGAAAGGATAATATTGAACATGTTAGAAGTCACTATAAAAAATAGAAAGCCAAGTATTATTAATGTGGCAGCGCAGTCTGGTCTTAAAGCACAGTACTGTTAGTTTTCACAAATAGCGGTAAGTAAGTGATAAAAGAAAAAACAGGGCTTAACTCTATAAGGGGTCAGTTATATACTTATAGACTTTACACTATTGTTTACTGCCCGCTAATTACGAGTATATATCACATTGCTTTAACTTCATGTTATGTATATTATTTAAACAAATAAAAATAAAAGGACTTTAATAATGAAATTATTGCTAGGACCTCTATTAGGCGTAGAATCTGATAAATTATATACCGTTTGCTTTGTTACACCACCTAACGTTAACTCTGTTGATGTACATTTCTCAAAGAATAAAACAGTTACAGCAACATTAATAAAAAATTTACACTATGGTATTTTTTGGCGAGCAGAAATTGAAATTGAAATACCACGCCAAGGACAAGTTATTGAATACGCTTTAAAGATTTCAGAAGTTTCCATTTCAGATCAAAATAAAAGAAATTCGTGGTCATTTTATATTCCCCCTAAAGATGAAAGTCCTCAATTTATTTACACATCTTGCAATGGTTTTTCTAGCCCCGATCTTGTTACCAAGACTAGTGACCCTTACCGTTTATGGAAGCGAATAAAAAAAGAACAAAACAACCGTATAACACAATTTCAAAGCGAAAATAGCCCTACAAACACACCATATTCTATACTTATCATGGGAGGTGATCAGTTATACGCTGATTCTATTTGGCATGATGTTCCTGAATTAAAGAAATGGTGTAGTAAAAGTTTTAAAGAAAAAAAGGCTAAAAAAGAAAGTCGAATTCTAACAGACCAGGTCACAAAATTTTATGAAAAACTATATTTTGAACGCTGGAATCAACCTGAAACAGCATTAATGCTAGCTTCAATTCCTTCGGTGATGATGTGGGATGACCATGATATTTTTGACGGTTGGGGCAGTTACCCAGCAGAAGTACAAAGCTGGGATGTTCACAAAACAATTTTTGCAGCGGCAAAGAGTTATTTTGAATTATTTCAAATTCGTTCTTCGAAAAATAAATCTTTGATCGGACATACAAACCATCATTATTCATTTGGCTTAAAGTATAGAAAAACACATATTCTAGCTCTAGATAATCGCTCTCAACGTACGATTAAACACGTTATGAGTACTCAACAATGGACAGATATAATTAATTATTTAGACAATGCTGCTACCGAGGGTAATTTATTAGTCCTTTCTGCAGTACCCGTTGTTTATCGTGATTTTTCTGCTGTAGAAACCTATTTTGATGCGACTCCTTGGGAAGAAGAGCTAACAGATGATTTAAAAGATCACTGGCGTGCAAAAGAACATCAAGGAGAAAGAATGAGGTTAATTAAGCGCTTGCTTAACAATGCGAAACAACGGCAGAAAAAATCGCTCCTTAGTAAAACCGTGATACTTTCTGGTGATGTTCATGTTGGTTGTTTAGGAGTGATAACCGATAAAACTGACCGCCACGTTATTAAATTACATCAAGTTGTATCTTCTGGCATTGTTCATCCAGCACCAAGTCGTTTAGCTTGGTTGGGTATAATAACCTCCACTAATGACCGTGATGAATGTCTAAATGAAGATAACACCATTACGAGTAAAATGTTAACCCCTATCCATTCAGACAGATATATACTTTCAAGAAATTACGCAACAATATCAACAGGCAATGATAGTAAACTATGGATTAACTGGCAAACCGAGAATAAAGATAAACCTGCCTATCCAATCGATTAGCATTACTCACGTAAGCCCATTGCAAAAAGATGAGTGTTAATATTCATCTTTTTTATGTTCTTATTTTACTTAAATAAGTCTGTAATAATGTCCTTGCTGCCAACATAAAGTGTATTGCTCTGGCGTCATACGAACGCCCTAATAGAAAGGCGAATATAATAGGATAATGGCAAGTAACATGATATTACGGATGGCATAACCTATTCTTTGTTAACAACCTGTAGTAACAATTGTAAAAGTAGGTTCATCCAATACTTTCCAATGATAATCTAAATAACAATTAGTTACTTGAACCTCTATTACTGTTGGCTCATCTTTAGCGAGTACACTTCTAGGAGCAGCAATAACAGCATAACTATTACTTACAACATGAATACGATAAGCCCAGTTATTAACATTTAGACCCGCAGCTTCAAATATTTCAGAAGGTGATGAATAATCAGCCGAAAGCCTGTTGCCGTAGCTGTTGCAGCCCAAGGTTGATAGTGACTGCCTTTTACCCCTGCAAACTCCGTCACCGTTAAAAATTGAGTGCCTGAAGCTATAACTTTGACTTTAAATAAAGAAACCGCTGACTTCATTACCCCAATAGCAGTATTTATAACCACAACATTTGCATCTGATTTTATATTTATAAATTTAGGAAGCGCTGTAACAGATAAAACACCTAGAATAACAATGACAACGACTAACTCGATTAACGTAAAGCCTAAATTGCTGGTTAGTGATGATTTGTTCATTTTTATATTGATCAAAAATACCTTTTAACATTAACAATTATAACCATCGGATGAATACCAACACCTACTTAAGTGACAAAATTTGTTGGTTAAAGTTGTGGAGCAAAGCGTAATCAATTTAACATTCATTTGAGCGCAACGAATACATTTATCGTGAACGTCTCGCTAAATGCACATATCCTAAACTGATCATTAACTCTAGACTTGCTCTAACGTAATAAATGGAGCAACGTATGAGCCGTAAAACTTATCATGAGTGGAAA
>JBLHNB010000037.1:0-46148 GCA_047621305.1 Alteromonadaceae bacterium
GCTCTCACCACCGGATAAGGTTTTAGTATCACGTACGCTATCTCCTTGCCAGGTATCTAAAACCTCTATGGCTAAGCTATCAGACTCTTGTCGTTGTAATTGATAACGGTTGTGTAAACGTTGTAATTGCTGATTAGCCAAATAAACAAGATGTGCTAACGTTAAACCTTGCGCAAAACGTCTAAATTTTGCGCCATCTGCTGAACCGATCAAACCATTTAAATGCGATAAATCATCAACAATCAATTGTTGTGCTGCTATTTTAAGCAACAAGCTTTCTTGTTGTTTACGCTGCTCACTGTCTAAGGCAAGGCTTTGACTTAACTGTCCCTGCTTAACTTGCAAATTTTTCATATTTTCACTTAAGTCTCTCAACTTAGCTTCAATATCACTTAGCGTAAACGTAGTAATACCCGCTTGTGCCAATTCACTTTGTTGAGTAATAAGCTGCTCAAATTTATGCTGTTTTTGTTCGAGAATCGTTTGTGCTTTCTGTTTTTCTTGCAACAATGATTGCTGTAAATTATTTAATTCATTACGCTTTTCTAACGGGATCAGCGCTGATAAAAATACGTCTTCGTCAGCAAATATACTGTCAGCCAAATGTGTTAACCACAGTGTATTTTCAAGTTCAAATTGTTGCTGGTATTCAGCCAATTGCTGCTGACAAGCTTGCAACTGCCCTTGCTGATGTTGAGCTTGTTGTCTTTGTTGATTTGCATTAATTTGCTGCTTTTGCATTAATTGTTCAGTCGCTGCTTTTTCATTAATGATATTCGCTCTTACTTGATCAATTTTTTGTTCTGCAAAAAGTATGTTTCGTTGTTGTCGATGTTCAGAAATCTCAAAATTAAGCGCTTGTAACTGCACATTAAGCTGCGCAATTTCTCTTAGTAAATTCTGTTGAAGTGTTTCTTCTCTTATAAAGTTTTGTTGTAACAAACTTAACGCTTCACCCGCCTGTATTTTTTCACTCTCAACTTTATTAAAATTTAACACTTCTTGTTCTAGGCTTTGCAGCCAATCTGTAAATATATCTGGCGGTACATTGACGTTAATTTCTTCAGGGCAAAAGATCCCTACTGCCGTAATATCTATACGTAACGCTTCCGCTTTAGTTTCTATAAAGGCATTTTTATCAGTAATTTTCTGATTAAAATCATCTAACTGATGATTTTGCTGAATAAAATCTTTATCCAGTTGAGTAAATTCATTTTTGCCATTAACGAGTTGTTTTTCATTGAATACTAATTGCTGGTGTTGCTGATCAAGTTGTTGGTTAAGTTGCTGTAATTGACGACTGGCTGATATTAAGTGCTTTACCTGCTCTTGATTATCACTAACATATTGGCTTATTTCATCGATGTCCTCTATGGA
This sequence comes from Alteromonadaceae bacterium, assembly GCA_047621305.1. GTDB lineage: Bacteria > Pseudomonadota > Gammaproteobacteria > Enterobacterales > Alteromonadaceae > Colwellia_A. Next base: position 1,378 of record JBLHNB010000037.1, read on the forward strand.
GCACGTTAATGCCAAAGTTTGTTGCTGACTTGACCAAAGATCTTTAAGTAAATTAATTTCATTGCTTTTTAACTGTTCATTTTCGGTACCCGCATTAAATTGAACTTGTAATTTATTTTGCTGCTCCCCCAATGCTTTCCCTTGTATTTCTAGATCTGTTAATGCAAGGTTTAACAGCTCAAGTCGCTGCTGAGATTCAGAGGTATTAGTTTGCTGATATTCACTAATTAATGGGTGTTCAATTGAGCCACATAAAGGACAAGCGTCATCCGGTTGTAAATTGTTTCGATGTTCAGTAAGAGATAAAATAGTTTGTTGCTGATTAACAATCACATTGACATCATCACGCTGTTGTTGCGTTTGTTTAAATTGGTTACGCAGCTGTTTTAAATCATTATCAAGTACTGTTAACTCTTGTTTCTGTTGAACACTATTTTCAATAATTTGTTGTTTTTCATCTGATAATATTTTAACCCGTTGAGCATTATGCAGCGCTTGCATTTGTTCGTTAGCTAATGACTGTAGTTTATTTAACTGTTCAAAAAGCTGTTCTTCACGGTTAATTTCAAACGTTTTCTCATCTGAGAGGTCTGTAGTTATTATAACTGACTGTAATAAAAATTCTTTTTGTTGAACAATTATTTGATAAGCACCATGGTCTTGTTCAAACATTATTTCTTGTGTATTTATTTGTTGTTGCTGAATTGACAATGACTCAGCAACTTGCTTATTTTGTTGAGATAATAGTTGTTGCTGCTGAGTTAAATTACCCAATAATCCTTGTTCTTCAAAGAATTGAGAAAATAGATTTTTCCACAAAGGTAGTTTTTCAGGTAATTTATGTAAATAGGGATATTTATCAATAAATTCAAGCGCATGATCTATTTTACCTTTGACTAATTGTTGTTGGTTACTGATACCTTTTATATTTTCATTTACCGTCATAAGGCTCGTATCGCTTTGTTTTACGTGCTGTTCGAGCGTTAGTTGTTGTTGTTGTTGATTTGATATTTTAAGATCTAGCGGCAATACCTTTTCAACAATCAAACTTTCGAGTGTATTGTGCGCCACAGTCTGTTGTTTTTGATTATCTATAATGTCTGTTAATGCTTGTTCAAACTTATGGGCTTGCTGTTCACTATCTATTAACGAAGTCTGCATTTTTTGACGAGAAATATCTAAACGTTGGCACTGTTGCTGGAGCTTTTGCTTTGTTTCAAAAGGTAAACGTAAGGTTTCTGCTGGTGCTGATTTTGCTAAGGTAAGTAATAACGCTTGTGCGTTTAATTCTTTCGTTTTTATTAGCGACAACTGCGTATTTGCCTCACCAAGTTGTGTGGCATTTTCATCATAGTTAATCTGCCAAACTTTGCTTTTTTGCCATAGTTCCACTTCACTCTGCAGCGGCTTTTCTTGTTCAAGCATATGGTTTAATTGTTGATTAATTTCCGCTGTTTGTTCTGTCGTTAATAAATTTACACTCAGATTTTGTGCTTGTAATAGTTTAAGGGCTTCATTAACCGTTTTATGGTTTTCAAAGACTTGTTGCGAAATTAAACCATAAATTTCGGTACCCGTTAATTGTTCTAGTAATGCCGCACGCTCATTAGCTTCGGCGTTCAAAAAGGCGGCAAATTGTCCTTGAGATAACATCATCGATTTTGTAAAACGTGAAAAATTTAGTCCGGTAATAATGGCTATTTCACTTCGTACCTTAGAGAGTTTGTCGGCGATAATATCACCGGATAGCGTGGCTAATTCAGCTTTAGGCGCTTGTAACTTGCCATCTATTTTACTTTTAGCACGACGTTGACTCCAAAAAGCACGATATCCTTGACCTTTTACTTCAAACTCAACTTCCGCTAAACAATTTGCCGTATGACGCGTCATTAATTGGTTTTGTTTATCTGATATAGTCAAACGAGGTGTTTGATGATAAAGCGCTAAACATATGGCATCAAGTATCGTGGTTTTTCCTGCCCCCGTAGCGCCAGTAATAGCAAATAAGCCATTACTATTAAAAGGCTCTTGGGAAAAGTCGATCTTCCAATGTCCTTTTAAAGAGTTTATATTTTCAAATCGTAAACTTAATATTTTCATCGTTCGATATCCAACGTTCCATCTTGAACCTGTTCAGTAGCTTGTTTAAATAACTGGGTTAAGCGCGATTTTCGTGCAAGCTCCTGTTCACTCTGCCATGATTCTTGTTCAAGACGGGTGTCAAAAACATCCGTTAGTGTTAATTCATTTAACGTGATTTTCTTTTGACTCATAGGCATAGCCTCTCTTGAGCTTTTGCTGCGCCTGACCAAAAGAATATCTACCGGGTAGGCTTCAATCAGTTGCTCAATACGCGACGTTAAGTTATCTAAATATTGGGCACTATCGATCTCAATATCTAACCATAATATTTCACCTTCATTGAGCGCTGCAACTGCACATTTGACATCAATGTCGATACTATCCAGTTGCGTTTTCACCATTGCCATCGGTTGGAAGCACGGTATAGCAAGCTCACTAATTTGTGTTTCATTTGTTGTAAAGTCGACCATTACAACAACTTTATTTTGCTTAGCTTCGTCGAAACTTAACGGGATAGGTGAGCCGGAATAACGTATATGTTCACTTTTAGCCACTTTTTGCGCACGATGAATATGTCCTAAGGCAATATAATCTGCTTTTGGAAAGGCATTGGCGGGAAAAGCATCTAAGGTACCAATATAAATTTCTCGTACTGATTCACTTATGGTTACACCCACCGCAGTTAAGTGACCGGTAGCGATAATAGGACATGGTTTATCTGTGAGTCTGCTTGCTAATTGCTGAGCATGTTCAAATAAGTGCTGATAATGATCACTTATCGCTTGTTGCAATGACTGTTGTTTATCAACGGCAGATTGCCCTGATAAGCTCTTAGTAATATCTCTTGGCCGAATAAAAGGAATGGCGCAAATTACGCATTTGGGTTGACCGTTTTTATCGTTTAAATAAAAAACTTGTTCATCAATATTTTCAGTGACCGCAGGAATAACTTTTGTTGATAGACTATTAAGTAACTGTTTTGATTCCCCCAGCATAGCAACAGAGTCATGATTACCTGCCAAGATAACCAATTGGCACTCTAATTGATGAAGTTCTACGATGAAATCAAAATATAACTCACGGGCATAACTTGGTGGCGAGCCGGTATCAAAGATGTCGCCAGCGACAACAACAGCATCAACATTTTGTTCTGTAATTTGCTTGAGTAACCAAGCTAAAAATTGTTTATGTTCGGCTGCTCGTGTTTTACCATAAAAATTTTGTCCAAGATGCCAATCAGAGGTATGGATAATGCGCATAGATGAAGGAGATATAGCTGATTATTTGAAAGAAATTGTACCTGATAAACACGAGAAATATTTGTTTTTATCTTTTCTTTTTATCTTGTTACTTTAAATGTTTAGGGATAGCTATACCCGTGGTCATTGAAGATGCGTGATTTTGAGCATGGCTAAAAATTGTAGCTACAAGATGCATGATTGAGTAATCGCGGGCTATGAGGATTGAATGCAACGCAGTAGATGAGGTTTTTAGACTGATCAAAACCTGCATCTTCAATGAGTAAGGGTATATATTACAAACAAAAAAGCCACTCAATAATAAGTGGCTTTAACTGAATTACAGTAAATTTTTTTAATTAATGCATACTATATTTTAAAAATAATAACCAATGAGTATATTAATTTCTTGAAAGGTAAAATGCTGAGAAGCGCTATCAGCACTATTTTCAGTTGTTCTAATATTTTGCATATTGACATAACCAAACTTGTACTCAGATTGTAAAAACAGACGATCATAGGCAAGGTTTAAGCCTACTTTTACGTTAGCGCCGTAACCAGCCACATTAAAGTCATCATGTTTTGTATTTTCCATCAAAGTCACATTTGATTTAGGGTAGAGAAAACCAACACCAGCACCCACCAAATAAGATAAATTTAAATTTTCATTATAAAGGTGCATTAAATGTTTAAATTTATTTATTTCCAAATTAACATAGTTTAAGCCATCAGTATGTTCATACATTAGGAATTCTTTGTCACTTAAGTCAACATCGCCATCATAAGTACCGTCGAACTTACCGCCCGTAGCAATAGTTCCTTGACGATGAACGGTTTGATTATTGTCCATCACATATTTCATGTGGTCGACACCAAAAGATAAACTTAAGTTGTCATCAATAAAGTAACCCACTTTAAAATTGGTCTGTGGCAGCGTTATACCAGTAGGATTAAAATATGGGTCAATGCCAAATTTTGTCGGTCGATCAAATGCTTCAACATCATTTAAAGTAAAATCATAACCATCACCTTTAAAGTGAATATCAGAGTTTGAATAAAAGCCTCTATTCCAACCCCAGTAGGTATAAATAGTCCCTTTTGTTCTTGCTCCTACTTCTTCAGCAGAAACGGCTTGCCAAGAGGCAAGACATAATAGTAATAATACTAATCTCATGTAAATAAATTCCCAAGCAGAGTAAAAAATCGCGGCATAATACCATGAATTAAAATTAGAATACGTAATAAAGTGTAAGAACCTTGATCACAGTCAGTTTTTATTTTACATTTTTATCGTAAATAAAATCGTTAATTAGCATCAAGTTTATCAGGGCGAATTCGACTATAACCTAGCATATAATAAGCAACAACTTGGCAGGTAAAATAAACAACAAATGCTGAGGTTAAAATATCTGTTAAAAAATGCCCTCCTTGTACCATTCGTCCTAAGCTAACCAAACCACCTATGGCCATTCCTAACCAAAAATAACGTCTTTTTCGAGCAACCCAAGCAAAAGCAATAAAGAAAAAACCCATACCAGCATGACCACTAATAAAGCTTTTATTCTTCCCCGGTTGATCGGCGATAATAAACGCTGGACTAAATTGCTTTTCACCCTGAAATTCTACGACATCTCTTGGTCTTGGACGATCCCAATATTCTTTAAAAACCATATCAACAATAATGCCCGGTCCAATGAGTAAAACGACAAACAAGAATGCAGCTTTTTTCTGAGTATCCTTATAAGCTTTTTTAAAATACGGGTAAATAATAGCAAATAATAATACAGGTATGATAAATTTTGGCATCTCTCTAAAAACAACGTACAAAATTTCAGCCCACAAATCGTCTTTCATATAAAAGCCAGCTTCAGGTGTCCAAAAATGTGCAGTTAACCAAAGATCAAACGGGGAAAAAAGTATACTTAAGAAAATAAATGCGGTAAACAGCATAATTTCCCAATATTTTATAAGGAATTTCATTAGTTTTCTATCCAAAAAGTTTGTTAATACCATAAAATTTTCGCAAGAATAAACGGCTATAATATTTTAAGCAAGAACAATAATTGATGAAATAGTAAATATCATGTAAATAAAAAGTATCTACTGAGGAGTATTGATAGTTTAGTTAACGACTATATGCTCAATACTTTAACCGTTCTCGTTCTAAAACTCGATGTCGAATTTAATTCGAAAATAGATTAAAATCAGTAGCCTCATTCAGATAGATTAAGGCTACTAATGGATGATTATGCTTTTTTCAAATATGAAGAAACAAGTACGATACGCGTGCCATTGACTTTACCTTCAATATGCTCAGGGTTATCGGTTAACGTAATACCTCTAACTAACGTGCCCTGCTTAGCGGTAAAGTTAGCTCCTTTAACCTTTAAATCTTTGATTAAGGTGACATCATCGCCATCAAGTAACTCTGCACCATTACTATCACGTGTTGGGCCTTCACGTTCAGCAGCTGCAATGCCCTGTTCAGCCCATGTTTTAACGTTATCTTCCATATAAATCATTTCTAGCGCATCTTGAGCCCAACTTTCACTTGAAAGCTTATGCAACATCCGATAAGACATAACTTGTACAGCAGGTTCTTGATTCCACATACTGTCACTTAAACAACGCCAATGATTAATATCAAGTTCTCCATTACCTTCTATTTGACTCGTACAAATATCACAAAGATAAATACACTGTTGTGCACTTAAGTCACTTGTTGGTGGCACAGGGTAAACAGATAAGTTATTGGCTGATGTACAAAGTTCGCAGCTATTGTTACTACGACTTTGTAAAGCTTGTTGTGCTGGCATGATGGTATTCCATAAAAAATTTGGGGCTATTATGCACTTTATACCCATTACACTTCAAGGTGCTTGTGAACTGGTGATTGCGATTGGTATTGTGATTTCGATTAGAGATATTTTAGGTTGGCTTTTTCAAGTAGGAATTTAATGGTATCAAAACAAGAAAGCGCTATCGTCAAAATTATATTGGCGATAGCGTTTTTAAATAAATTTATAAATTTTTAGTCACATGATGGGAAGCAGCAGCGGTAAAGACCACATCAGTAGAACTATTTAGTGCTGTTTCAGCAGAGTCTTGGATCACACCAATAATAAAACCAATCGCGACAACTTGCATCGCAATGTCACTAGGGATGCCAAATAATCCACAAGCAAGTGGTATAAGCAACAACGAACCGCCAGCAACACCTGAAGCGCCACAAGCAGAAATAGAAGCGATGACACTCAATAAGATAGCAGTGCCAAAATCGACTTCAATTTGTAAGGTATTAGCCGCAGCTAAAGTTAATACTGTGATGGTAATTGCCGCACCGGCCATATTAACAGTAGCGCCCAAGGGAATGGAAACAGAATAGGTATCTTCATGTAGGTCTAATTTTTTACATAACTCCATATTCACCGGTATATTTGCCGCTGAACTTCGCGTAAAAAATGCGGTAATGCCTGATTCTTTTAAACACGTTAAGATCAACGGATAAGGGTTTTTACGCATAATAACAAAAACTATTATCGGGTTGACCACTAAAGCAATGATCAACATTGAACTTAGCAATACTAAAACCAAATGACTAAATTCTCCTAAAGCATCAAAACCTGTCGTTGCAATCGTATTGGCAACTAATCCTAAAATACCCAATGGCGCAAAACGAATAACAATTTTAACGATGCTAGAAACCGCTTCAGCAAAATCATGCACCAGCACTTTGGTTGAATCACTACCTTTTTTCAAGGCAAAACCTAAACCTAATCCCCATGCTAAAATACCAATAAAATTACCTGTAGCTATGGCATTGATCGGATTATCAACTATTTTAAAAGCCAAGGTGGTTAATACTTCAGATAAACCTTTTGGCGGATTCGCAACAGCTCCCGCTAAATCTAACGTAAGCTGTACCGGAAATAGAAAACTAATAGCGACAGAAACTAGTGCCGCTGTTAAGGTCCCGACCAAATAAAGGCCAACAATCGGTTTTAAATTTGCGTCACTGTTTTCCTTTTGATTTGCAATTGAAGAAGCGACAAGAATGAAGACTAATATCGGCGCAACCGCTTTTAGCGCATTAACAAATAAACTGCCTAACATTGAAAATGATTTAGCAGTATCAGGTGCAACGACTGCCACTATCATTCCCAAAAAAATAGCGATAATAATTTGATTAATAATATTTATGGATTGCACTCTTTGCAGCAAAGAGGGATTTTCTACACGTTGAGTTTCTAAGGTCATAATTATTTTTATCTTTTTAGTTTTAGTTTTAGTTTTAGTTTTAGTTTCAGATATAGTTGATAGATATTATTGGTCAAGATTTTTACCATCTTAACAAGTATGTTGTCGAGCTTTACTTTTATTTACATCTACTCTATTTGTTGATGTTGTTGATGTTGTTGATGCAATTTTCATTAATTAATAAAGAACGAGTTTAAATAACACACTTGCTAGGGAGCGGGCATTGACCAACAAATGTCTATAGTAGGAGCATCTTTTGTCGCCCTATATGCTTTACAAATAAAATGACCGACCACAGCGACTAACTGCTCGTCATAATAAATAAAAGGCAGTCGTTTACGTTGCCAAGGCGCAATGGAGAGTTCTTGTAATACCTTTTTCATTGACCTTGAATGTTGTCGATACTCTGGTAAACATTTAGGGTTACTGTGAGAAAATTTAACCATAAGTTTTTGATTTTTATTGGGGGCTCCAACTTGATGATACGCTAATACATTGTCTTGATGCTTATCACGAGTCTGATCAAACAATTCGCTCGTAAAAGCTAACGTCCCTAATTGGTCAGGTAATATGATTTGCTGTAAACCCGAGGTTTGCTTGATTTTTACTTCATGGCTCCAGGCAGAAACATCCTCAAAATCGTCGGTTAAATGGAGCTCATTTTTAAAACGTCTTAACCAGCTACGACCCACTTTAACGGACGGTACCTTATCAATTTGTGCATTAAGTTGATGATACACTTGCTCTAATTGCTCAGTCGATGGCATTAAACAATGATGACGTTGTAAAAAATACCGAATAAGGTTATTAAATCGCGCTTGGGATAGCTTTTGTATTGCTACAACGCCAAGGCTGTTTTGAGATGTTTGGCAAATTTTCAGATCTTGCGCTGCTAATTCCATCAACAAGGACTCAGCTTCACCACAGTGTTCTGCACTGCGCGCAATCGTGGTTAATATACTTGGCCAGCGTTCACTAAGAACAGGCATGATGTTATGACGAATAAAATTTCTATCAAAGCGTACATCTTGGTTAGATTCATCTTCAATCCATGACAGAGCATATTTTGTAGCATACGCCATGATGATTTTTCGCGGGATATGCAACAACGGCCTAACTAATATTTGTTTACCCAAAGACGTCGATGTTTTCATCGCTGATAATCCTTTTAAACCGGCACCACGTTTAAGCGCAAGTAAAAAAGTTTCACTTTGGTCGTCGCTATGATGACCAGTAACAATTAAGGCGTTGTCAGAAGCGCTTTGTTGTAATGCCTTGTATCTTGCATTACGAGCGAGCTCTTCTAAACTCTGTTGTTTTTGAGCAATGACATTAACCTGACAAACAGCTATCGGTAAAGCCAGTTTTTCAGCTTGTTGTTGAGCAAATTCCTGCCATGTAAAGGCATGCTCACTTAAACCATGATTAACATGACAAACTTGGATTGCGTTTGTAAGTTGACCTTGATTTTTTAAAGTCGCCAGCGCATGTAATAGCACTTGTGAATCAACGCCGCCGCTATAGGCAATAACAATATCCTTACTAGGGTATTGCTCAAAGAATTTAGCAAGTGTTGATTCAATCAAGGACATTTAGCGCTACCGTAGTAATAAAACGAAGAAAGCACCTATACCCGTTTACATCAAGGTCTAAGTGCTTTTAAAGGATAAATGTTACAGAAAATCGCTATTAACAATAACCAAACGACATTAATCGCTCATAACGTTTTTCGATTAACTCTTCTTTTGATAATCCTTCTAATGACGTTAAGCAAGACTTTAACTCTTGTTTCAAAAAGCCAGCCATTTTATCTATATCGCGATGAGCACCACCAAGGGGCTCTTCGATAATATTATCGATCAAATCGAGCTCTTTAATACGTGTCGCTGTGATCCCCATAGCTGCTGCAGCTGTGGGCGCTTTTTCAGCTGTTTTCCATAAAATTGAAGCACAACCTTCAGGAGAAATTACCGCGTAAGTAGAGTACTTAAGCATATTAACGCGATCACCAACGCCTATAGCTAAAGCACCACCCGATCCGCCTTCACCAATAACCGTACAAACAATAGGCACGGTTAAACGTGCCATTACTTTTAAGTTAGTTGCGATAGCTTCACTTTGACCGCGTTCTTCTGCACCGATACCTGGATAGGCACCTGGTGTATCTATAAACGTAATAATTGGCATATTAAAACGTTCTGCCATTCTCATTAAACGCAAAGCTTTACGATAGCCTTCAGGACGCGGCATACCAAAGTTACGTTTTACTTTTTCACTGGTAGAACGACCTTTTTGATGGCCAATGATCATCACAGGTTTACCATCTAACCTAGCCGTACCACCCACAATTGCACTGTCATCTGCATAAGCTCTATCGCCGGCAAGCTCATCAAACTCGGTAAAAACACGAGCAATGTAATCTAGCGTATATGGGCGTTGCGGATGGCGAGCAACACGGGCTGTTTGCCATGGGTCTAAATTTGAAAATATTTTATTCGTTAGCTCATTATTTTTTTCGCGTAACTGGGTAATTTGTTCTTCAAGATCAAGATCAAGATCTTGTCCGTTATTAACTAATTCTAATTCTTCAATTTTTGCATCAAGTTCCGCAATCGGTTGCTCGAAGTCTAAAAAATTTAATGACATATTTTTTTACCTATATTCGTCGCATCGCTGATTTTATTTAAGCAAAGCCTATTTAAATTTTAGGGTTATTTGTTCATCACCCAACAATGTTTTTAATTCATGTATTAATAAATCTGCCGGTGTTATCCGCCATTGTACGCCTAGTTCAAGCATACCTTGCGCTTCTTCGCGCTGGTAAAAGACTCGAACAGGACAAGTACCGTCTTTATAAGGAGACAATACTCCTGCAAATTGTTCTATAAACTTTTCTGATATTGCGGTGCGATCTACTTGCACATCAAGTGATGTTACATAATTTTCCCGCGCATCAGCAATCGTCATTATATCTCGGGCGGTCATTGTAATACCACCAGAATATTCATCAAAGCTGACCTGTCCACTACAAACTAAAATAGCGTCGGCAACCAAAAGCTCTGCAAAGGTATCATAATCATCTGGGAATAGTCGAATATCGATACGTGCGCTTTTGTCATCTAATGTCACTAATGCCCAACGACGCCCCCTTTTATTGACTAAAACCCGCACACCAAGTACTAAACCGACAGCGACTGTTGTTTTATCTTTTCCTGAAGGTTGCATGCTAACCAATCGTCCGCTGGCATAATGTTTAATTTCTGCCAAGTAACGATTAATTGGATGTCCGGTAAGGTATAACCCTAGTGTCTCTTTTTCACCATTAAGCCAAACTTCTTCAGCCCACTTAGGTACTTCTTTAAATGCTTGTCGCGTATCTTCTGGTGCTTCGTTGATTAAACCAAATAAATCGTCTTGGCCTAATGCTTGTGCTTTTGCATGTTGATCAGCGGCTTTTATCGCATCAGGCAAAGTTTCAAATAACGCGGCGCGATGTGGTGCCGGTTTTTTAGCAGAAAGATCTTGAGGACCTAAGGCATCCATCGCCCCAGCTTTAATAAGTTTTTCAAGTACCCGCTTATTGGTTTTTTTAAGATCAAGGCGTGCACAAAAATCGAATAAATCTACAAACACACCACCGATTTTTCGTGCTTCAATAATAGCTTCAATTGGCCCTTCACCAACGCCTTTAATAGCGCCAATACCGTAGATAATTTGATTATCATCATTGACGGTAAATTTATATTGACCAGCGTTAACATCAGGGGGAAGTAGGTCGATGTTCATATTTTTACACTCATCGACAAGGGTGACAATTTTTTCGGTATTGTCCATATCAGCTGACATAACAGCTGCCATGAAAGGTGCCGGAAAATGTGTTTTCATCCACAATGTTTGATATGAAACTAACGCATAGGCCGCTGAGTGAGATTTGTTGAAACCATAACCAGCAAACTTTTCTACCAAATCGAATATTTTCATGGCGAGTTCGCCATCAACACCACGATTTATAGCACCTTCTTCAAAACCAGCGCGCTGCTTGGCCATTTCTTCAGGTTTTTTCTTACCCATAGCTCGACGCAACATATCTGCGCCACCCAGGGAATAACCGGCCAATACCTGTGCTATTTGCATCACCTGCTCTTGGTATAATATTATACCGTAAGTAGGTTCTAAAATAGGTTTTAAATCAAGATGTTGCCATTTTTCATCAGGGTAACTTACCGCTTCACGACCATGTTTACGTTCTATGAAATTGTCAACCATACCCGATTGTAATGGTCCTGGACGGAACAAGGCCACCAAGGCAATAATATCTTCAAAGCAATCCGGTTTTAATTTAGCAATCAGTGATTTCATACCACTTGATTCAAGCTGGAAAACGGCGGTTGTTTCTGAGCGTAATAATACTTTATAACTCGCCGGATCTTCTAAATCGATACTAGTAATATCAATGGGTTCTTTGCCAGCCTTCAACAATTTGTCGTCGGCCATTTCTACAGCCCACTGTAAAATGGTTAAGGTACGTAAACCAAGAAAATCGAATTTAACGAGACCCGCATCTTCAACATCATTTTTATCAAATTGAGTAACAGGATTATTACCATCCTCATCACAATAAAGTGGTGCAAAATCAGTTATCGTAGTGGGCGAAATAACCACGCCACCCGCATGTTTACCCGCATTACGTGTCGTACCTTCTAAGATACGGCACATGTCAATTAGGTCTTTAACTTCACTGTCTTGTGCATACATTTCAGGAAGTTTAGGCTCTTCTTCAAATGCTTTTGCTAATGTCATACCTGGAGTGGTCGGGATAAGCTTAGAGATACGATCAACAAAGCCATATGGGTGACCAAGGACACGTCCAACGTCTCGAATGACCGCTTTTGCTGCCATAGTACCAAAAGTGATAATTTGAGAAACAGCATCACGGCCATAAAGTTCGGCAACATGATCAATAACCTCATCTCGCCTGTCCATGCAGAAATCGATATCAAAATCAGGCATAGAAACACGTTCAGGATTAAGGAAACGCTCAAAAAGTAAATCAAACTCAAGGGGATCAAGATCGGTAATATCTAAAGCGTACGCAATTAGGGAACCTGCACCTGAGCCTCGACCTGGTCCTACAGGAATATTATTGTCTTTACTCCATTGGATAAATTCCATCACGATAAGGAAATACCCCGGAAATCCCATGTTGTTAACAACTTTTAACTCTATCGCTAATCGTTCATCATAGGGCTGACGAATTTCAGCAAAATTTTCAGCGTTACGATCAAAGAGTTGATCCAGTCGTTTTTCTAAACCTTTTTCTGAAACTTTAATAAAGAAATCGTTTATCTCTAAACCTTCTGTTGGAAAATCTGGTAAAACATATTCCCCAAGGCGCACAGTAACATTACAACGTTTGGCAATTTCAATGGTATTTTCTATTGCTTCTGGAATATCAGCAAAGAGTTCACACATTTCCTCACTACTGCGTAAATATTGCTGTTTACTGTATTTTTTCGGACGTCTTTTGTCATCTAAAGTAAAACCATCATGAATAGCAACTCGTATTTCATGCGCATCAAAGTTTTCTGGAGAAAGAAAAACAACTTCATTGGTTGCGACAACAGGAAACTGAACTTTATCAGCTAATGCAACGGCTAAATGTATATAGTTCTCTTCATTTTCGCGGCCGGTTCTAATAAGCTCCAAATAGAAGTTGTCAGGAAAATACGCTTGATAAAAGCTGACCATTTGCTCAACGAGTTCGGTATTGCCTTTAATTAGAGCTTTACCTATGTCTCCTTCACGTCCACCTGAAAGCAGCAACAATCCTGATTTAAACGCGATAAGCCATTCTTTATCAATAACGGCACGACCTTTTATATGACCGCGTAAATAGGCTTTAGAAATTAACTCGGTTAAGTTTTTATAGCCGACATTATCAGTAGCAATAACAACTAAACGTGATTGTTCATCGCCTAACTCTTCACTTTTGACCCAGAAATCGCAGCCAATGATCGGTTTAATACCAGAGCCATGAGCAGCATGGTAGTACTTAACTAAGCCACATAAATTTGTTTGGTCTGTTAATGCTATTGCAGGCATTAATAGATCGGCCGTTTTAGCAATGATAGGTTTAACTTTATTTAGCCCATCACATATAGAGTAATCACTGTGCACACGCAGATGCACAAATTTAGGTGAATAAACCTGAGGTGTTGTTATATCTACTGTTTCAACGGAAATGTCATCAGCGGATGACTCTACTGCTGATTGTCCGATCAAAAGCTCTGCTGACATTACGTTTTTGGTATCCTTTGATCCGCGATAACTTTAGCTACAGGCTTAAAGCTGGCGCGATAACAGTCTAAAACACCATGTTCAATAATTTTTTCTAAATGAAGCTTGGTTGGATAACCTTTGTGTTGGGCAAAGCCATATTCAGGGTGTACTTTATCTAAGGCGATCATTTCTTGATCCCGTACTACTTTCGCTAAAATTGAAGCTGCGCTTATTTCTGCAACGCGATCATCACCTTTAACGACAGACTGACATGCAATAACACCTTCTTTATTTAAAAAAGTAGGACATCGGTTGCCATCAACTAAGACATAATCCGGCCTAATGCCTAATGCATATACCGCACGTTGCATGGCTAACATCGTTGCCTGTAAAATATTTAAGGTATCTATTTCTTCTGGGCTTGCACGTCCGATGGCCCATGCTAATGCATGCTCTTTGATTTGTATTGATAAAATATCACGTTTTTTTTCTGAAAGTTTTTTGGAATCCATTAATCCTTCAATAGGGTTGTCGGGATCAAGAATAACAGCAGCAGTAACGACATCCCCAACTAAAGGGCCACGCCCTACTTCGTCCACTCCGGCAATACAATAAGCGGTAGGGTATTCAAATATAGGTAGAATTTTTTTATATTTTGCAGTCATTATAATTAAGTTTCCGAAGCCATCAAGGTTAAAACAGCTGCTGCCGCTTTTTCACTGGCATTTTGTCGTAGTGCAAGGTGAATATTCATAAACGCATCATTTAACTGAGTTTGATCGCTATAAAGACGTTCCTTAACTAATGGCACAATGTTAGCTGGTATCACTTCTGATTGCAGTAATTCAGGCACTAACGCTTTATTGGCAAGTAAGTTCGGTAGCGAAAACCACTGTAACTTAACCAACCATTTAGCAAGAAAATACGTTAATAAATTAAATTTATACGTGATAACCATAGGTCTTTTTATTAAGGCCGCTTCTAAGGTTACAGTGCCTGACGCGGTTAATAAACAATCACTTGCTGCCATAGCCGCATGAGTTTGATTAATGATAACTATAACAGGTAATTCTGGGGCAATTTCATCTTTGACTTGTTGAAATTGTTGTGCTCTTTTCTCACTGATCATTGGTGCAATAAAAATTAATGCTTTATCTTCATTATATAATTGTTTTGCACTTTCTAAAAAGGGGGCTACGAGTCGAGCAAGCTCACCACCTCGGCTGCCCGGCATCAACGCGAGTATTTTACGACCTAATGGCAATGATAACTGTTCTCGTGCTGTGTTTTTATCTGATGATAATGGGATATCATCGGCAAGTGAGTGACCCACAAAAGTACAGGGAACTTGGTGTTTATCATAAAATGATTTTTCAAAAGGGAGCAAGGACAGCACTAAATGTGTTGCCTTTGCTATTTTAAAGATACGTTTTTCACGCCATGCCCAAACAGATGGGCTCACATACTGAACCGTTTTAATACCTTTAGCTTTGAGTTTTTCTTCTAAGGTTAAATTAAAGTCAGGCGCATCAATACCAATAAAGACATGCGGTTGATGTTCACTAAAGTATTCAACAAGTGATTTTCGCACATATAATAAGCGTCGAAGCCGACCTAAAACTTCGACAATACCCATCACTGAGAGCTCATCCATAGCAAATAGACTTTCAAAGCCCAGAGCTTGCATTTTAGGCCCGCCAATGCCAATAAATTTGGCTGTAGGATGTTTTTTTATAAGCGCCGAGATTAAACCCGCACCTAAGGTATCTCCTGAGTGTTCCCCTACAACAATAGCGAACACAGGTGGAGATATTTCAGAATGATGGTCAAGTTCAACAGCTAGTTTTGAAGGAGATGATTTCACGATTAAGTTCTTGTTGTCTTGTTCTTATTATATGCTTATCGAATGATCCCACGACTTGAACTTTCGATAAAGTCAGAAAAAATTTTAATTTCAGGCATATCATTAGCAAGTTCACGTATTGAAATTAAAGCTTCTTCAACAGAAAGGCCTTTACGGTAAACTTCTTTATAGGCACGTTTAATACCTAAAATAACATTTTTATCAAAACCGCGACGCTTTAATCCTTCAGAATTCAAGCCATAAGGTTTAGTTGGTTGTCCTGAAGCCATAACATAAGGAGGTATATCTTTTAATACTAAAGCATTTGCAGCAACAAAACTATGCGCACCAATATGGCAAAACTGGTGTACTCCGCACATTCCACCTAAAATAGCATGGTCACCAACGTGAACATGCCCTGCAATCGAAGCGCTATTCGCCAGTATGCAGTTATTACCAATAATACAATCATGTGCAACATGGGTATAAGCCATAAAGAGATTATTACTGCCAATTTGTGTCAAACTATTATCTTGAACAGTACCGCGATGAATAGTACAACATTCACGAAAAACATTATTGTCGCCAATGATCAATTCTGTCGGTTCACCTGCATATTTTAGGTCTTGGCAATCTTCACCAATACTGGAAAACTGAAAAATTCTGTTGTTATTGCCTATTTTAGTTGGACCGTTAATAACAACATGTGAACTGATTTCACAGTTATCGCCAATAACAACATTTTTACTAATATAAGTCCATGGGCCAATTTTTACGTTTTGACCTATGATGGCGCCTTCTTCAATAATTGCTTGTTTATGTATCATTTTCTACGCCAAATTTATTAGTTTACGGGGAAATTATAGTTTACGTCGAGCACACATAAGATCTGCCGAACAAACCACTTTGCCATCAACTTTTGCTTCACCATGGAATTTCCACATACCACGACGCTCTTTCAAAAACTCAACATGTAAATGCATCGTGTCGCCAGGTACCACTGGCTTTTTAAATTTAGCCTTATCTATTGACGCAAATAAGTAGAGCTCATCATCTACCGGCCCTTCAGTTGTTTTAAAACCGAGTATGCCTGTTGCTTGCGCTAATGCTTCAAGGATCATCACGCCTGGAAATATCGCTAATTCAGGGAAATGCCCCATAAAAACAGGTTCGTTAAAGGTTACGTTTTTAATGGCATGTAACCACTTACCTGCTTCGTAATCTAGAACACGATCAACAAGTAGCATTGGATAACGGTGTGGTATTAGTTTCTGAATTTCATGAACGTCTAACTCATTTTTTTGAGATTCCAAGACGGAGTTCCTTTTGATGTGGATATTAAAAGACTACTGTTAACAATAGTTTATTTTTTTTCTAATGCACGAATACGTTTTGACATAGTATCTAGCTTACGTATATGTACGTTCGCTTTACGCCACTCTTTATTGGCTAATACTGGCATACCTGATGAATATACACCTGCCTCAGTAATCGACTTAATCACCATAGCACGACCTGTAAAAGTACAGCCATCAGCAATCGTTAGGTGACCACTAATAGCGACCATACCAGCAATGGTACAATTCTTACCTATGGTAGTACTACCGGCAATCACAGTACATCCTGCTATAGCGGTATTTTCACCAACCGTTACATTATGCGCAATTTGTACTTGGTTATCTATAATAACCCCGTCCTTTATGATGGTATCTTCTAATGCTCCACGATCTATCGTGGTACTAGCACCAATTTCGACCTTATTACCAATGATGACTGTGCCTAGCTGTGGTATTTTTAGCCACTTACCTTTTTCATTAGCATAACCAAAACCATCAGCGCCAATAACGGTATTGGCTTGAATTAAGCAGTCATCGCCTATTGCTACGCGATGATAGATACTGATATTTGACCAGAGGGAACTATTTTTGCCAATACTAACATTTTCACCAAGAAAACAACCAACACCAATAGAAACATTATCACCAAGCGTAACCCCTGATTCAATAACACTATTAGCGCCTATTGTAACATTTTCGCCCAGTTTAACTGTAGCATGTACTACAGACGATGGATGAATATCAGATGAAGTTCTCGGTGTTGTATCTAATAATTGCGCTGTAAGGGCATAACCCATATAAGGATTATCCATCACGAGTGCATGGCAAGGACTATTTTCTAAGCAATCTTCTGCAATGATAACAACACTTGCTTTGGTTGATTCTAATTGTTGACGATATTTACTATTCGCTAAAAAAGCAACTTGTCCTTTTTTAGCCGACTTTAACGTTGCCAAACTGTTGATTATACAATGTTCGTCTTTTTGATCATTTGCATAAACAACAGTGGCACCAATCTTTTTCGCTAGTGCTTCAAGCGTATAACTCATTAATTTTATCGACTAGTTTAATTTACTAACTTGCTCAACAACTTGATCTGTAATGCTAGTATCAGGCTTAGAAAATACCACTGCTTTTTGTTCAATTACTAAGTCGTATTTTTCTTTAGCAGCTATGTTATCAACAGCTTGACGAACTAACGCAATAATTTTGTTAGTTTCTTCATTTTGGCGTACACCTGTTTTTTCTTGAAAAGCCTTACCTTTTAGTTGGTAATCTTGATATAAAGTACCGATTTGCTTATCAAGTTCTTCTTTCTCTTTTACACTCATTAAAGAGCCATCACGCTGCTTTTTTTCTTGATAATATTTAATATCTTTTTCTAATTGAGATAATACCGCTCTCTCATCTTTAAACTCTGCTTCTAATGCTTGCATAACAGCAGCTGTTTGTGGAATTTTCCCCATGATTTCTTGAAAATTTACTACGCCAATTTTCTGATCTGCCGCCATAGCTGAACTTGCTAATAACATACCTGATGCGGCAGTTGTCATAACGATAGTTTTAATAAATTTATTCAATTTGTTGCTCCTAAAGATTTTATTTTAATTATTAATTTGTTGATATTATTTTTGTTAATATTACCTATATTGGGATCAGTTTTAATTTTAAAAGGTACTACCTATGTTAAAATTAAAGAACTTAGTGTCATCACCCTCTTCATCTTTCAATGTTTGTGCAAAACTAAATATCATCGGTCCCATCGGTGATAACCATTGAATAGACAACCCCGCTGATGCGCGATAGCCATTAATATCAGAATAATCCCCGATTTTATTAAATTCAACAGCATCTAAATCTCGATAATCGTCTAAATTAAATTCGGTGTCCCAAACATTACCAACGTCTACAAAGAAGCTACTACGAACACTATTTGAATAGCTTTCGTCAAGAAACGGTGTTGGTACGATAAGTTCTAAGCCACCGATGACCATAGCATTACCACCAACAGAGCGCTGAGAAACACTCACGTAATCATGATCAGGTCCTAAACAACATCCTGAACTACCATAGGGATCAGGCGTACCAGGAATACCGGTAGAATTACGAAATACCGCTCTTGGTCCAACAATATTGGTTTCAAAACCTCGTAATGTATCAGAACCACCCGCTCTAAAGTTTTCTTGAAACGGTAGTATTTGGTCATGACCATTTACGGTCCCGTAACCATTACCATAACCGGCTTGAAGTCTGGTTAAAAAGCTCCAACTTTGATCTCTTGATAATGGAAAATACCATTTGGTATTCAAATTGATTTTAAAGTAATTAAGATCAGAGTTTGGTGTCGTCATCTTAAACGACAAACTTTGTTGTGAACCCGCTGTCGGGAACGTTCCACGGTTTAATGTGCTACGTGATATCGCAGCGGTAACATCAAATGTTTCAAATGATAAACCCGCACCAGGATCATCAGGGTCCGCATATAAATCATAGAAATTTTGAATTTGCTCATAGGTTTGTAAACGCGTAATGGTATCGTGTTTGTAGCCTGTAGAAAAATTCAAACGTACATATTCGTTGATCGGAAAACCCATGTTTATACCTAAACCGTAGGTTTTCTTTTTATATTGTTCTAGGTTAGCACTACCTGCATCAAATTCACTATAAAATATTTGACCGCCTAGAGAAACAGCGTCAGTGGTAAAGTATGGATCTGTATAAGAAATATTAACACTTTGAGAATAACTGACGGTATTAATACTAAAGCCAAGCCGATTACCCGTACCTAAAAAATTATTTTGCTGTATACCAGCGTTTAAACTGAGCTTAGTTGTTGAGCCATAACCCACACCTGCAGTAAATGATCCTGAAGGTTGTTCCTTGACAGTAAAATCAATATCGACTAAATCATCTTCGCCAGGAAT
Organism: Alteromonadaceae bacterium; assembly: GCA_047621305.1. Classification (GTDB taxonomy): domain Bacteria; phylum Pseudomonadota; class Gammaproteobacteria; order Enterobacterales; family Alteromonadaceae; genus Colwellia_A. The sequence goes on from JBLHNB010000037.1 coordinate 21,338, forward strand.
TTGTTTGGTCTCAAATTCAACTTCTTCCATATAAGGTAAACGTTGTACCCAAGCTTTAGAAGATTCAACACCATTATTTGATAACCACGCACCTTCCATTTGTCGCATTTCACGTCGTAGAACACGGTCAGCAGTAACATTATTTCCTTTAAAGTTAATACGGTTAACGTAAATTCGTTTACCGGGATCGACTTTTATCGATAGTTTAACTGTTTTATCTTCTTCATTAATTTCAGGAATAGTTGAAACTTTAGGATAAGCATAACCAAAGCGACCTAAAAATTTACTGATCGTTTCTTCTGTATAGGTTACTTCAGCACCATTATACAATTTATCTGCTTTTAAGGGATTAATGGCTTTAATGGTTTGTTCAAATCCTGCCATATCACCGATAAAGTCAACGCTACTGACGGTATATTGCTCACCTTCGGTAATATTAAGTGCGATATATACCGCTTTTTTATCTGGCGTCATGGAAACTTGTGTAGAGTCAACATTGAATTTTAAATAGCCACGGTCAAGGTAATGGCTTTTAATAGTTTCCATATCACCTTGTAAGGTTTGTTTTTGATAGCGATCTTGCGCCATAAAATCCCACCATGGTGAATCAAAAGTCAGTTCGGCCTTGTCTAATAATTCTTCATCACTAAAAATTTCATTGCCAACAATATTGATTTGCTCAATTGCTGCGGCATCACCTTCGGTAAAAACGAATTTCAAATTAACGCGATTACGGGGTAAATGGGTGATCTCAGCTTTAACATCAGCGTTGTATTTACCCACACTGTGATAAAAATCTTCTAATCCGGTTTCAATACCTGAGATGACCGTTTTATCTAATGTTTCGCCAACACGTATATCACTGCTGTCAAGACTTTCAGTTAATTGTTCATCTTTAAGGTCATCGTTACCATCAAAAGTAATTTCACTGATAGTTTCACGCTCGTGAACACGATAAATAATTCGATTACCATCTCTCGATACTACGATATCGTTAAAATGACCTGATTTATATAACGCTTTTATCGATTGAGAAATACGGAACTCATTAAGGGTATCACCAATATTAAACGGGATATGAGTTAACGCGGCACCAATGGCTACACGTTGTAATCCTTTGATCTGAATATCTTCGACTTGAAATGCATCAGATGCATGTACTGTCGTTCCGATTGCGCCTAATAAGACTGCGAGGGCAAGTTTTTTAATTATCATAAATAGTTAACTTTATTCACTTATTTTTAAATTGATCAAACAGTAAGTATTGATATTTCATTAAAGTCGAGATATATCGTTGAAGATCGCGATACTCATTAATGCTAAAAGAGCCATACTACCAAACTTAAATCCCATCTCTTGAATTTTGTCAGGCACAGGCTTACCTGTTAAAAGCTCTATAATGTAATAGAGTAAATGCCCGCCATCAAGTACTGGTAAAGGCAAAAGGTTAATTATGCCCAAATTTATACTAATTAAGGCTAAAAAGCCTAAAAAGTAAACTAAACCGTAACTTGCACTACTTCCTGCTCCTTGTGCTATCGAAATAGGACCACTTAAATTTTTAACTGACACATCGCCCGTTATTAATTTACCTATCATATCAAAACTTAGCGTTACCAAACTCCATGTCCGGGCTACACTTTCTCCAATGGCGTCAATGGGTCCATAAGCAATATCAATAAGATATCCGCTCGGCCATTTATCCACTTTAGGAGAAACCCCCAAATACCCAATGTCAGTGCCGTTATATTTAATAGCCTTGGGAGTAACAGCAATTTCTTTTACTAATTGCGCTCTTTTAACAGTGACTATGACTTGCTGATTTGGATATTTTTTAATTTGTTCAGAAAAATTTTCCCATTTACCGTCAATTAATTGCGCGTTAATTGCGATTAAAACATCGCCAACTAATAAACCTGCTTGATCTGCTGGACTGTCTTTTGCAACATGTGCCAATTCACTATATACCTGCGGTGAAAAAGGTTTAATCCCTAAGCTCTCCATTGCAGACATTTTTTCAGGAGAAAAGGTCCACTTTTTAGTATCTAAAGTTACCGTACTTATATATTGGCTATCCGATGATTTTGTTTGAATCTCAATTGATTTACTACCTATTTCACCAATTATGGCTAAATTAACATCTTGCCAATCCAGCGTTACTTTATTAGCAACTCCGATAATTTCTACATTATTAGGAAGCTTTGCTTGTTCAGCAATAGAATCAGGTAATATATTACCAATAATCGGTTTAACACTCGGTAAACCAATTAGAAACATTAAGTAAAAGGCAAATATTGCAAAAACAAAATTGGCTAAAGGTCCAGCAGCAATGATCGCTATACGTTGATAAACAGACTTACCATTAAACGTTTTGTCGCTATCTTCAGGCGCAACATCATCAACACGTTCATCAAGCATTTTAACATAACCACCTAAGGGGATTAATGCAATAACGTATTCGGTACCGTACTTGTCAGTTTTTCGCCATAACGGTTTGCCAAATCCAATTGAAAAACGTTCAACTTTGACGCCATTTTTTCTGGCGACCCAAAAATGTCCGTATTCATGAACAGTGATCAGTATGCCAAGGGCGATGATAAAAGAAGATAAATTCCATAAAAAGTCTAACACTTACTACATTCCTCAATATCAGGCTTTTGATGTATATTAATTAACGATAAAGAGAATTCCCTTACTCGCTTGTCTAATGCAATAACATCTTCTATCGATGTTACCTCTTCTGAGACAAATTTTTTCATAGAAGTTTCATTTATTTTAAAAATATCAGTGAATTTAATTTTATTGTTTAAAAAAGCATCTACTGTTATTTCATTTGCGGCATTTAATGCTGTACAAGCCCCTTGTCCAATTTTACAAGCGTCAATAGCCAGTTTTAAATTAGGGTACTTATTAAAATCAACCTCTTGAAATTCGAAGGCTTTAGCTGCAAAAAAATCTAAAGGTGCAACGCCTGATTCGATTCTTTCAGGAAACGTTAAGGCATGTGCTATGGGCGTGCGCATATCGGGGTTACCCATTTGTGCGATCACCGACCCATCTTTATACTGTACCATAGAGTGAATAGTACTTTGCGGATGTAATATAATTTGAATATCATCGGGGTCTATATTAAAAAGCCATTTCGCTTCGATAAACTCTAGCCCTTTATTCATCATGGTGGCTGAGTCAACAGAAATCTTTCGTCCCATCTCCCAATTTGGATGGGCACACGCTTGTTCTGGCGTAACTTCATCTAAAGCACTAACATCTAACGTTCTAAAAGGTCCACCAGAGCCCGTTAAGAGTAACTTACTAATGCCATTATTGGCGAGCTGGCAAAAGCCTGTTTCTTGCTGTACGTGCGGTGGTAAGCATTGGAAAATAGCATTATGTTCACTATCTATAGGTAATAATTGCGCGCCAGATGCTTTCACTGCATCAATAAATATTTGACCTGAGGTGACTAAAGCTTCTTTATTTGCTAATAAGACACGTTTGCCGGCTTTGACCGCAGATAATGTCGACATTAATCCTGAAAAACCGACAATAGCAGCCATCACCGTATCACTAGATGAACACTGAGCAATATCGTCTAAAGCTTCTTTTCCAGACAGAACTGCTATTTTATGATGACCTGCTGCTGTTAACAGCACAGACAAGCGCTTTGCATGTAATGAAGACACCATTACTACTTTTTCAGGTAAAAACTCTTCACATTGCTTAAACATGCACTCAACGCTGGCATTGGCAGATAAACTAATAACCTTAAAACGGTCAGGGTGCAGCCGAACAACATCCAGTGTGCTTTGTCCAATAGAACCTGTAGAGCCTAAAATGCAAAGTTTCTTCACTAATTTATTAGCGTGACTTACCATTACCAACCTATCAAAGCATAACAAAGCGCATAAATTGGTGCTGTAGCGGTTAAGCTGTCAATGCGGTCTAAGATCCCGCCATGGCCAGGTAAAATTGAACCACTGTCTTTTATTCCTGCTTGACGTTTAAACATACTTTCATTTAAGTCACCAAGTACTGAAACGGTAGTAATCAACACAGTAACAGGTAATACATACATGAACTGTTCAACATTCCATTCCATAATCAAGCCCGCGATGGTGATTAATACACAAGCACAGATAACGCCTCCGATAAAGCCCTCCATAGTTTTTCCCGGACTAACATTAGGCAATAATTTATGCTTACCCATCGATTTACCTACAAAATAGGCACCGACATCAGCGCTCCACACCATCAAAAATAAGAACATTAATAATTGCGCGCCATGTAACACATCATAGCTATATTCACTACTTCTCAAGACAATAAATGCGAGCCAAGTAGGTACTAACGTTAACCAGCCAAAGAGCGCCCTTACCGAGCGGTGACTAGACCAGAACTTACTATATCGAGGGTAAAGAAAAGTAAGAACGGCAGAGAGAAGCCACCAAGCGACAGCTCCCCATAGGATATATATAATGGAATGTTGTAATTGTGAAACACTCAGCCAGAGATGATCAAGAGGAAAATAGTGCCATAGTGAGCCAATAAGGAATACGGTGACTAACACAAAAGATAAACGACGTTTAACGTTTGCAAACCCCATTAAAGGCCCCCATTCCCATGCTCCTATTGCCATAATAATCAAAAGTAATCCAGCAAAATATGCTAATGGCAAATAAAAAATTGCTGCAATGACTGCTGGTGCTAATACTACTGCTGTTATAATTCTATGTTTTAACAAGTCAGACCCTTTTCGTTATTATTATTATTGTTATTGTTATTGTTATTGTTATTGTTTATTAAGGCTATTTTTTGTTGATGTTTTATATTATAAACAAGCTATATTATTGTTACTTATTATCTACTTGCTCGCCCGTCAGACCAAATCGCCGCTCTCTTTGACCAAATGAATCAATCGCAAGATTAAACTTTTCTTCATTAAAATCAGGCCACAAAATATCAGTAAAATAGAGTTCTGCATAGGCGGCTTGCCAAAGGAGAAAATTACTAATTCTATAATCGCCACCAGTACGAATTAGCAAATCTAACTCTGGTAAATTCGCTAAACTAGTATACTCATTTAGCGTATTTTCATTTATGTCTTCTATCTCTAAGGTTTTTTCTTTTACCCGAGTAGCTATTGATTTGGCAGCTTGGGTTATATCCCAACGCCCACCATAATTTGCTGCAATAGATAAAACCATGCCATCATTATTTTGCGTTAAACGTTCCGCATCCATGATTTTTTGCTGTAATTTATCGGAAAAACTATTTAAATCGCCAATCACTTGAAATTTAATACCATTTTTATGTAAACGCTTAACTTCTCGTGTTAAGACGAACATAAATAAATCCATTAATACACTAACTTCTTTTTCAGGACGTAGCCAGTTTTCACTACTAAAAGCAAATAATGTTAGCGCTTTAACACCACGTTTACGAGCAGTAGTAACGGATGAACGTACTGATTCAACACCTGATTTATGTCCTAAAACACGTGTTTTACCACGTTGTTGAGCCCAACGACCATTACCATCCATAATAATAGCAATATGTTGTGGTATATTTTTTACCGCTTTACAATTTATATCAGTACTGCTCACATAGTATCCATATTTATAAAAATGACATTATAAAAACGCCGTAGTAATTTAGCTACGGCGTTTATCAAGAACAAATAAAACTTAGATTTCCATCAATTCAGCTTCTTTAATGGTTAATATATCATCAATTTGTTTAATGAAAACATCGGTCATTTTTTGAATAGCATCTTCCGCTTGATGATGATCATCTTCACTGATTTCTTTTTCTTTTAATAAGCTTTTATAGTCGGAGTTAGCATCGCGACGAATATTGCGAATAGCCACTTTACCACCTTCAGCTTCACCTCTAACAACCTTCACTAAATCTTTACGACGTTCTTCAGTTAATGGTGGTAATGGAATACGAATAAGCGTGCCGTTTGATTGAGGATTTAAACCTAAATCAGATTTTAAAATAGATTTTTCAACAGCGCCAATCATGCCTTTATCAAAAACAGTAATCGCTAAAGTACGTGCATCAGGAACAGAAATATTACCGACTTGGTTTAACGGTGTCGCCATTCCATAATAATCTACAGAGATATTATCAAGTAAAGAAGCATGCGCGCGGCCTGTTCTTATTTTGGTAAGACTGTTTTTTAATGCTTCAACACTTTTGCTCATTCGGTCTTGAGCATCTTGTTTAATTTCATTTATCACTTTTGAATTTCCTTAAAACAATCTATTCTAAATTTTCAGCATGGTCGATGACAGTACCTTCATCATCTCCCATAATAACAGCTTTCAAAGAGCCCGGCTTGTTCATATTAAAAACCCGGATTGGCATACTATGATCACGTGCTAAGGTAAAAGCAGCAAGATCCATAACCTGTAATTCTTTTTCTAAGACTTCTTGATATGACAAATGTTTATATAAGGTCGCTTCTGGGTTTTTTACTGGATCTTCTGAGTAGATACCATCAACTTTAGTCGCTTTTAGTACTACATCAGCTTCAATTTCAATACCGCGTAAACACGCAGCAGAATCCGTTGTAAAAAATGGATTTCCAGTGCCAGCACTAAAAATAACGACACGACCTGATTTAAGTAAACTAATCGCTTCTGCCCAGTTATATCTATCACAGACACCCGCTAAATCAATTGCTGACATTAAACGAGTATTTACAAAAGCTCGATGCAGCGCATCACGCATTGCTAGACCATTCATTACGGTAGCTAACATGCCCATTTGATCACCAACAACACGATTCATACCTGCGTCAGCCAGACCTTTACCGCGAAATAGATTACCACCACCGATAACTAGGCCAACTTGAATGCCCATTTCTATAAGCTCTTTGATTTCTTGAGCCATACGATCAAGTACTTTAGGGTCAATACCAAAGCCTTCGGCCCCCATCAAAGCTTCACCACTTAATTTTAAAAGAATACGACGATATGTTGGTTTGGGGTTAATGCTCATATAAAAAACATTCCTGTATTTGTTTAAAATTAGACAAAAAAAATAGCCGTAGTCAAATTTGACCGCGACTATTTTAGTACGTTTAGTTAACTATCGAAAGTCTAAACTGAAAAAAGAACTGCTTTACTGGATTAAATGCTTAAAAATTAAGCTTTTGCAGCTGCAATTTGTGCTTCTACTTCAGCAGCAAAATCTTCTTGTTTCTTCTCGATACCTTCGCCAACTTCTAAACGAACAAAAGAAGAAACTGTAATACCTTTTTCTTTAAGTACAACAGCAACGGTTTTCTTAGGTTCCATGATGAATGCTTGACCTGTTAAAGAAACTTCACCAGTAAACTTCTTCATACGACCTACGATGATCTTTTCAAGCAATTCAACAGGCTTTTTCTTCTTTTCGTCAAGCTTGTCGTTTTCAATTTTCAAGATACCAAGTTGGATATCTTTTTCTTTCTCAACAACTTCAGCAGGAACATTTTCAGGCGTTAAAAATTCAGGCTTGCTCGCAGCAACGTGCATAGCAATGTGCTTTAATGATTCAGCATCGCCTTCACCAGCAACAACAACACCAATACTAGCACCATGGCTATATGAGGCTAATGCAGCACCTTCAACGTATGAAACGCGACGTATATTGATGTTTTCACCAATTTTAGTAACGAGTGTAATACGCTTTTCTTCAAATTGAGCTTGTAACGCTTCGATTGTAGCTTTAGAAGCTAAAGCTGACTCAGCAACTTCGTTAGCAAAACCTAAAAAGTTAGAATCTTTGGCAACAAAATCTGTTTGACAGTTAACTTCAACTAATGCAGCTACACCATCAGCATTTTTAATAATTATAGCGCCTTCAGCAGCGATATTACCTGCTTTTTTAGCTGCTTTTGCTTGGCCATTCTTACGCATATTTTCAATCGCAAGTTCCATATCGCCGTCAGCTTCTTGTAATGCTTTTTTACAATCCATCATGCCCGCAGCTGTGCGTTCACGAAGTTCTTTAACCATTGCAGCAGTAATTGCCATGAGTTAAGTCCTTAATTATGTCTTTCAAATATCCCGCCAATACTTCAAATGAGATTTTGGGAATATGTAATTAATGAGTTGCCACAAAGGTTGACCTCTGTGGCATATGCAATAAACGTTGTTTACAGCTTAATCAGCTTCAACAAATCCGTCTTTTTCTGCTTGAACAACAATGTTTTGTTCACGACCTTCTAAAACAGCATTTGCAGCTGAATCAGTGTATAAGGTAACGGCACGGATAGCATCATCATTACCAGGAATGATGTAATCAATGTTATCTGGGTTTGAATTAGTATCAACAACAGAAATAACAGGAATGCCTAAGTTGTTAGCTTCTTTAATTGCAATGTGCTCGTGGTCAGCATCGATGATAAATAAAGCATCAGGTAAACCACCCATGTTTTTAATACCACCAAGACTTTTTTCAAGCTTTTCCATTTCACGTGTACGCATTAAAGCTTCTTTTTTAGTTAAAGCTTCAAAAGTACCGTCAGAGCTTTGAGCTTCTAGGTCTTTTAAACGTTTGATTGATTGACGTACTGTTTTCCAGTTAGTCAACATACCACCTAACCAACGGTGATTAACAAAAAATTGATCACATTTAATTGCTGCATCTTTAATTGCTTCACTTGCAGCACGTTTAGTACCAACAAATAAAACTTTACCTTTTTTCGATGAAACATTGTTCAAAAAAGCAAGTGCTTCGTTAAACATAGGAACAGTTTGTTCAAGGTTAATGATATGAACTTTGTCACGTGAACCAAAAATGTATGTTTTCATTTTTGGATTCCAGTAACGAGTTTTGTGACCAAAGTGTACGCCTGCTTTAAGCATTTCGCGCATTGAAACGTTTGCCATGTTCTTTCCTTTTGGGGTTAAGCGTTCATACATCCAATATACACGACTCATTATGCTATTTTCGTAGAGAAAAAGCTGAGCACCCCGGTATACCTTTGCTAGATGTATGTGAGTTTATGTTATAGTCATCACTTATATTGATGTACCGTTTTTTGCGAAATATACCACTAAAAAATAGAGGTAACATTAAGCGCGGCATACTATAACACAAATTATTTTTTTTACCATTTTTTGTCTTTTAACACTATAAATATGTGTAATTTGCGCACCTATGTAAAAATGTCCTATGATAATCATGCATCTCACGTTAAAATTCGACTACAAATATCTAACATTGAATAATCATGTCTACTGAACTTTTTTTTATCTACGATACCCACTGCCCATGGAGTTATGCAACTTTACCTTTGGTCAACGAAATTAAGCAAGCCTTCCCAGAAATAACATTGCATCTGTGGCATGCAGCGCGGTATGAAGGTGATGAGAATGTCACAAAACAAACAATTGAAAATGTGATGACTGATAGTCCTTGTGTTTTTAATCAAGAATACTTGGCACAATTAAAACACGCTAAAGACTCTACGCTTGCTGCAAACTTAATGGCTTGGATTGAACATAAAATCCCTCAAGAAGCATTACCTGTATTAAATGCACTTTACAAAGCGCATTTTGAGCAAGTAAATGAATTAGCAAGTTTCGAAGAGGTGGCCGATATCATCAGTGAATTCAAATTATCACCACCTCAAAAAGTATTTACGCAAAAAAAATTAACAAAAGACGCTGAAATAGTCATGCACAATATTATTGAATTTCAAGATATTATTGAAACTCAGGCAATACCTGCATTATTATTGGCCGTAGACGATAACTTAATTATGCTAAACCACAATTTGTACCTGCAAAATCCAAGTGCTATTGTTGACGCAATAAAATTAGAACTATAAATAATAACCTAACGGTTAATATATTAAACTTAATGCGGTGTTGATTATCAACATTGATAAACCTTTCACATGATTATTCCTACTGCTGTATGTAGGAGTAAAACATATAAATATGAGGCATAAATGGGAATCGGAATTAAAAGTCAGGAAGAAATTGAAAAAATGCGTATTGCAGGTAGGTTAGCTGCTGACGTATTAGAAATGATCGAACCTCATGTAAAAGCAGGTATAACAACAGACGAATTAAACACGTTATGCGCTGATTATACTGAGCACCAACAACACGCTATTTCTGCACCGTTAAATTACCATCATTTTCCAAAATCAATTTGTACTTCCGTGAATCACGTCGTCTGCCATGGCATTCCTGATTCAACCGTATTAAAAGATGGAGATATTATTAATATTGACATCACCGTCATTAAAGATGGTTATCACGGCGATACCAGTAAAATGTTTTTTATCGGTGAAATATCACCTGAAGATAGTCGTCTCTGCCGCCTTACCCAAGAAGCACTCTATATTGGTATAAAAAAAGTAAAACCTGGTGTTGCTTTTGGTGAAATAGGTAGTGCAATTCAAAAGTTCATCAAAAAATCAGGTCGTTATAGCATTGTAAAAGAATATTGTGGTCATGGTATTGGTAAAGAATTTCATGAAGAACCACAAATTGTCCATTACAAAAATAATGATAAAGAAAAAATACAAGAAGGCATGTGTTTTACTATTGAGCCAATGATCAATCTAGGTCGTGCGAATACATTGCTTGATAAAGAAGATAACTGGACCGTATATACTATTGATGGCAAAAATTCTGCGCAATGGGAACATACCATCGTTGTGACAAAAACAGGCTGTGAAATTCTAACGCTGCGAAAAGAAGAATCTATACCTCGAATATTACATAACTAATAAATTAACTCATTAAATTAGCAAAACAATACAGAGAAGCTTCCTTTGACTACTGACGTTATTATTCCCAAAGAATACTCTGATGCATTAGCTATCAGTTCGCCATTTATTAATAGTGCTGAAATACGTCAATTAAGTCAGCGTTTTCATTTATGGCAAAAAGAAATTTTTCCCGATGAGAACATCACAACATTGGTAGCAAGTAGATCAGCATTTGTTGATCAAATTTTAATTAAACTTTGGTGTCAACATAATTTAGACGAATTTCAAATAAGTCTTATTGCTGTTGGTGGTTATGGCCGAGCTGAGCTTCATCCTTTTTCTGACGTTGATATACTACTTTTAACACAAGAGAAAATAGATAGTGTTCTCGAAGAAAAAATATCTACATTCATCACGCAATTATGGGATGTAAAATTAGATATTGGTCATAGTGTTAGAAGTATCAAAGAGTGCTTAAAACAAGCAGTCAATGATGTTACTGTTGCAACAAACCTGATGGAAATGCGCCAAGTTTGTGGTAACAAAGCGCTAACAGAACAACTGCAACCACTATTATATAAAGATGTATTTTGGACATCGAAAAAATTCTTTATTGCTAAACGGGATGAACAATATCAGCGTCACCAACAATATTATGGTGCCTCATATACCTTAGAGCCAAACTTAAAAGCAAACCCAGGTGGTTTACGAGATATCCAAACTGTGGGCTGGGTAGCCAAACGCCATTTTGTTGCCGATTCATTGGAAGAACTAGTTGAGCATAATTATCTCACTAGTAATGAATATTTCGAGCTCATGGAATGTCAAGATTATTTATGGCGTATGCGTGGTGCTTTGCATTTTATCGCCGGTCGTAGCGAAAACCGATTATTATTTGATTATCAAGCAGACGTCGCCGAATTAATGGGTTTTGGTGACGGAGGGAAACTTGCAATTGAACGTATGATGAAACGTTTCTTTCGCATTATTTCTCGTATTTCTGAATTAAACAAAATGTTATTACAATATTTTGATTACGAAATTATAAAAGATAAACAACATCAAATAGAAATAATTATTAATGACGATTTTTTGATCCTTGATGGCCAAATAAAAGCCCGGAGTAATCGCGTTTTTACCCGTTCTACTAATATCATGGAAATGTTTCTACTCATTGCTCAATATGATGAAATAACCGATTTACATCCCCACACTTTACGTTCAATGCGAAATGCTCGACGCCGTTTAGTGTCCGGGATGGTAGATTATGCAAGATGTCGAAAACTATTCATCGATATTATCAAGCACCCTCAAGGTTTAGGATTAGCATTTACGCTCATGCACCGCCATTCAATTCTTAGTGCTTACCTACCCGAATGGCGCTATATTGCTGGGCAAATGCAATTTGATTTATTTCACGCTTATTCTGTTGATGAACACAGTTATCGCTTAATAAAAAATCTGTACCGATTTAGCTTAGCAAAATACAATGATGACTTTCCTCTCTGTAGCAAAATAGTACAGCGTATTCGCAAGCCCGAGCTACTGTATATTGCCGGTATATTTCATGACATCGCCAAAGGCCGCGGTGGAAACCATGCTGAACTTGGCGCCATTGATGCGTTAAAATTCAGTAAAATCCATCAATTAGGTGACCATGATGGCCGCATGATTTCTTGGTTGGTTAAACATCACCTCTTAATGTCTGTTACCGCACAACGCCGAGATATTTCAGATCCTAGCGTCATTAAAACCTTTGCTGAGATAGTAAGAGACGAAGCTCACCTTGACTATTTGTACTGCTTAACCGTTGCTGACATGCGTGCCACCAACGAAAGTTTATGGAACAGTTGGAAAGCAAATTTATTAGAAGAACTTTATTCTAATACTAAGCGTGCTTTTCGCAGAGGTTTAGAAAAACCTGTGGATTTGCGTGCAAAAATTAGGGAAAACCAAGCAAAAGCACTTGAAATTATTAATACCGAAATTATTGACCACGAGCAATTAAAACAGCTTTGGAAAGAGTTTAAAGCGGATTATTTTTTGCGTTATTCTCCAGAGCAAATTGCTTGGCATTTTCAACACATAGTGCCACACAATAAAGAAAAACCTCTGGTACTCATTAGCCCGAAGCCTTATCGTGGTGGTACAGAAGTATTTGTGTATACCAAAGATAAGCCCCATATATTTTTCAATATCGTATCCTTATTAGGTTCGAAAAAACTGTCTATACATGATGCTAAGGTGACAACCAGTAAAACAGGCTATACGGTCAATACCTTTGTTGTACTCGACAATCATAACAAAGCGATAAATGATAGTACTAGGGCGAGTATGGTAGCACGTTCACTCAGTGCCAATTTAGCCTCCCAGAAGAGTCGTATTAGGGCTAAGCCATTAGCAAAACGCTTCAAACAATTTAAAGTAAAAACACAAGTTAGCTTTATTGAAAGCACAACAAAAAATCGTACCATGTTAGAGATTATTGCACTTGACCACCCTGGACTATTAGCAAATATCGCTGCCGTTTTTCAGAAATCAAAAATACAAATACATTCAGCAAAAATAACCACTTTTGGCGAAAAAGCTGAGGATGTATTTACCGTTTCAAATAATGACAATCAAGCATTAACAAAAGCGCAAGAAAGAGCACTGGAAATTATGCTTTGCGCTGATACACCCGTCGATAAGTATTAATAATTAAAATTTGAATCAGAATCAGAATTAAATAATTAGGAATAGCCAAATGTCAGACTTACAAACAGTTATTGAACAAGCGTTTGAAGAACGTATGAATATCACCCCCGCAAGTGTATCGCCTGAAGTAAAAAAAGCGGTGCTTGATGCACTTGCTGCATTAAACAATGGCTCAGCTCGTGTAGCGGAAAAAATTGCCGGTGAATGGGTTGTACACCAATGGTTAAAGAAAGCCGTTTTGTTATCTTTTCGCATCTGGGATAACGAAGTTATTGACGGCGCTGAAAGCACTTTTTATGATAAAGTTCCAATGAAATATAGCGGTTACCAACAAGCCGACTTTGTAGCCGATGGGGTACGTATTGTTCCTGGAGCTTCAGTACGTACAGGTAGCTATATTGGAAAAGATGTCGTTATAATGCCAAGTTTTGTAAACATTGGTGCCTTTGTAGATGACGGCTGCATGGTTGATGCATGGGCGACGGTAGGTTCATGCGCACAAATAGGAAAAAATGTACATTTATCCGGTGGTGTTGGTATTGGTGGTGTATTAGAGCCCTTACAAGCAGGACCAACAATTATCGAAGATAACTGTTTTATTGGTGCTCGTTCTGAGATTGTTGAGGGGGTTGTTGTCGAAGAAGGTGCGGTGATATCTATGGGTGTTTATATTGGTCAAAGTACCCGTATATTTGATCGTGAAACAGGTGAAGTTCATTATGGTAGAGTACCCGCTGGCTCTGTTGTTGTCCCAGGAAATTTACCTTCAAAATGTGGCACATACAGTTTATATGCTGCAATTATAGTAAAAAAGGTTGATGCCAAAACTCGTGCGAAGGTAGGTATTAATGCTTTACTTCGCTCGGTATCAGAAGAGTAAATAAATAATTTAGTAATATAGAGGCTTTATTAGAAAGTATTAACGAAGCCTTTCTATTTTTCCTCAATAGATCTTAACATTCTATTTGCCAAGATAACTTTTCAAATAGACCTTGCCACTGACGGTCAAAAGAAGCTTCAATACATATTTTTTCTTTAGTGACCGGGTGAATAAACACCAACGATTTAGCAATTAACATCAAACGCTTAAAACCAAAATATTCTATAAAAAAGGGATTTTGTTTATTATCACCATAATTAATATCACCAATGATGGGGTGACGTAAGTGTGCTAAATGTCGTCTAATTTGATGGCGGCGACCTGTTTTAGGCATAAGTTTGATTAACGAATAACGTACACTTGGAAACTTCCCTAGTGCAATAGGTAAAGTAGCGGTATGTAAAGACTGATAATTCGTGAGTGCTTGTTGAGGATCTTTATTTCTACTGACATCTTTATCCCCTAACTTATCAAGCTTTTCTTTTAAGGCATAATCTATCAGACCATCTAAAATTAAATGCCCACGCGTTAAAGCAAAGTATGTTTTTTGAATAGTGTTATCCGTAAAAGCTTGGCCCATTGCCCTAGCAACATCCTTAGTCAACGCAAATAAAAGCACACCTGATGTTGGCCGATCTAAGCGATGTAAAGGGTAAACATATTGACCCACTTGATCTCGCACTAACTGTAAGGCAAAATATATTTCATCTCTGTCCATATAACTTCTATGTACAAAAAGTCCGGGGGGTTTATCAACAGCCACGAAATACTCGTCTTGATAGAGTATTTCTAAAACAGGTTTATCGTCAGGTAAAGTAAGATCAGAAGTTGTTTTTTTTAGTTCAATGTTCATTATTTATGGGTCGTTGTAGCTTTTAATAAAAAGGGTAATCGTAATTCAATACGATTACCTTAACAAAATTTATATCAATAGTCGTTTACATTGGAGTTGCCGGGCTATTATCTCTATAATGCCGATATTATTCGACAATTTTTTTACATATGACCGCCATTACCTCTATTTCAGAATTACTATCGCTATCTAATTCACAATATCGAATTTATGATATAAGTAGAAAAATAGATAAAATATCTAAAAAAACCTTTTCTCAAATAGAATTGAATCAGATTGCCTATCCTTCTCCCTCACAAAAACATGCATTTATTGCGATTGCATTTTGGCAAAAAGAAAACACTCAACCGTATTTATGGTTTGTAAAGCTACCTCTAGATGAACAAGGTTTATTAAATCAAGGTTCTCGCAATCACTTTATTGCTATTATCGTTGAAGCTTTGGGATCTGATTTAACAATTAATCCTAATGAACGTCAAGAAGAACTATTGAAGAACAATCCGTATCACTTTACCCCTTCTCAATATAAGTTCGCTTCTCTTAATAGTATTCTGAGCCATGAATTAAAAAAGGATATGAGTGCCCATTTAGCATACTGTAAAAAATACTTCTCAGCACAAAGCTCTTGGGCTAACTGGCAAAATATAGGCGTACAAGGTCTCGCTGATTTTGCCGTTTTGTTATGTGAAGATAAAAATAGCGAGCACTTGACTAAAGCTTTACCTCACTTACCAGAACAAGTTCTAATTCCCTTGTGCTCTGCATTAGAAAATCATAAATTATCATTTAATGTAATAGAAGCAATTACCAATAGAATTGAAATGGATAAATCCAGTAATTTAAATAATACCCTGCATTTAATCAGGAGTTTAGCGTCAAGTACTGAACATCCACATGTTATAAACATCATTGATAAATTAATGTCAGAAAGCCATGTTTCAATAGAATTACTGATTGTCATTGCAGGTAAGTGTTGGCATATATTAGCAGAACAATGTCGTATGACTCGTTATTTAGAATTACTGATTGTGAATAGCGAACAACAACTATTTAACGGTATTTTCGCAGATTTAGTTGCAATTCCATCGATTCGCCCCATCTTATTTCAAGCGATTAGAAGTGAAAACCGTAGTGTGAAACTCACACAAGCAATTGGTTTACTTTTTCAAGCACCTAAATAAAGGCATAAAATGGAAAATATATACTACTTACTCGTTATTGGCTTACTTTTTTGGTACTTCGTCTATTTACGTAAAGTTGCTGAATTTGCACGTAGTCATATCAATAAATATTGTGAAAACGAACAATTACAATTTATTTCGATTGCACGTCAATCAAGTAGAATTCGTTTTAATAAAGTCTCTGGCCCTCACTGGTTAAGTATCTTTGAATTTGAATTTAGTGGCGATGGGGAGTCTTCTTACCGAGGACTAATAACCTTGAGAGGCTATCGATTAGACGACATAAATGTTCCCGCCTACCGAATTAATTAATTGAACGTTTATAGCCGTTCTACTTCAGAATGCACGGTTCAGTGGAGTTTAAAATACTTTAGCCAAGTCATTCATTGCAAAGAATGGGTATTCCCTTATTAACATGAATAAGCGATATACACACGTTATATATACACATAGTAAAACACCACATTGGAGATTTTGTGACATTATTGAAATCATTTTTTTGTCAAAAAGGGAAAGATAATAGAAGCAGGTATGCTGTTATTAATGCTATTGCTTATATTAGCTTTGCCGCTTTTAGTATTATTTTTTCAAATGTTAGCTTTATATTAATTGTTTCCCTATTAATATCGGTATGCATCAGCTCATTCACTACTTTACGACGGTTGAATGACACCTTTTTAAAGCAAAAGTGGGGATTCATACCTGCTATATCTTTTTTAGTCATTGGCTTACTCATCATTATTACCCAACTTAGTATTTTTTATTGGTTACTCTTTTTAACTGCAATATCATCATTCGCTTTACTTACATACCCAAGTAAAAAACATCTAATTTACTCATATGGTTATCATGGTCCTATCAATATAATTGCTGGTAATAAGAGTACTAGTTATCAACAACGTGCCGCTCATAGAGTAGAGCCAACCATAATACACAACGAACTTTTATCCACAGAAAATTTTTCAGCACAAATAACGCCTGCTCCCACCCAGAACACTGAAGAATCTTTACTTAAAAAAGAGCAGGATATAGGCGAAAGGATCCGTATTTATATATTAAATAACAAAATATTTTTTGCCGTTGCTATCGTCCTAGTTATCATATCGATAATTTCTAGTTTTTTATATTTTCAAGACAATCATAAGCTTTCTTCAAATCAGAACAATGAATTAAACATCAAGCAAGAAATATCGACACGCCTGCATGCGATCACTCTACCTGATAATTTTTCTATTATGCTATCAGAGTTTAATGGTGTAATTATTAGCTGGCAGGGTGATACTAATAAAACATCTCCAGTATGGAGCCAAACAAGCGCCCAAGGAGACTCAAGTTGCCAGAGTATTACATTCAATAATGGTGATGGTTTCCGAACCCTTTCAGTAATAAATGAAGAAAGGGGCGTTTTTTATGCTAACTTTTCTCCTATCGATACAAAAGCAATTTTAAATAGCGTTGCATTTCGTGGAAAATTCACCTTGTGCGGATACTCATTTTCTCTTAAGGGTAGCCAAGCTGTACTAGGAAAAAACAACGTATACTCTGAGTTAATAGATTATTAACCCTATTGATATTAAGACAATGCAATAAAAAGATATTAAGACCGTAAAATAAAAAATGCGACTCATTTGAGTCGCATTCATTTACTAGCTTCATGCATCCTGCATATTTTAGTGATCCCGCTTCATCCATAAAGAACTATCCATAGTATATCCTAACAGTTCCCTTTGTTTTCCATCTTACTGTCCATAGCAACAACTCATCCTGAGTTATTAAAAATAACATTCATCATCCTGATGAAGCCATCCATTGCCTCTATCCATATTTACAAATCCTTATGTAATCCTTTAATTCTTTAATCCTTTAATCCTTTAGGTAGTCTGTACCTTGAATCTCTGAAAATCCTATTCAATTGCAATCCCTTACTAGTGTCTTCCTGACAGTGTTAATAATACTTTTTTAAAATTTCATTTAAAGATATGAAAAAATAATTATCTGCTCTAGTAATAGCTACACAAGAATGACGCTGATGTTTTATTAACAATTTCATTACATTATATAAAAACAATAGACATCCCTATAAAGAAATATCAATATCTCTTACAATGATATACGAGATCACTTACAAATAAATAACGAAACAACACTATTAACAAGAGTGTTCATCTTTCTTTAGGGCAAAAAAAAATGCGTCTCAACGAGTCGCATTCATTTACTAGCTTTATGCATCCTGCATATTTTAGTGATCCCGCTTCATCCATAAAGAACTATCCATAGTATATCCTAACAGCTCCCTTTGTTTTCCATCTTACTGTCCATAGCAACAACTCATCCTGAGCTATTAAAAATAATACTTATCATCCTGATAAACGCCTCCATGCTTCCTATCCCTGTTTACACGTCCCTATATAATTTCTTAAGGTAATCCTTACCTACATCTCTGAACATCTATATTCCCTTTATAATCCCTTACTGGTGTCGTCCTGACAGTGTTAATAATACTGTTTTAAAATTTAATTTAAAGGTGTCTAAACTTAATATTTAGTCTACCAAAAATAAAATAGACTTCGCCCTGACAACAAAGTCAACTTTATCATTTTAATTCAACAACTTAATACAAAACAAAGTTATACGTTAAAAGAAATAATAATAATAATTACGACAATGTGCGATATATCTTACAAATAAATAATGAAATAATACCATTAACAAATTATTGACATCTATTTACATTTAGTTATACAAAAAAAATGCGCCTCAATGAGTCGCATTTTTTCAGCTAAGTCTGTGAATCCTGCACATCTAGCCATAAATCATCCGTGAAAATTCATCCTTAAATTACATCAAAATCCTTAATATTCCTTTTAACCAATCCATGGAAATAATTATCCCTAACTATTACTTGCAATCCATTTATCATTCAATTCTACATCCATGAAATATCCTTATAACAATCCTAAGATAATATCCGTATTACCTTACCTTAATCTAAAGGCTCCTTGGGTAAAATCCTTTTTAAAAGTTTTCCTAACCAGTTGTCCTAACCTTTGTCGTCCTGACATGATAATAATACTCTTCTATTAAAAATTGAGAATCGATAAAATAAAAATAAGTTTTTTCGTTTAATATTAGATATACAATAAAAAATATAAATATGATTTAAAACAAATAGATCGGATAAAAAATAGGTAAAAGATACTTTCAATAACTCATATATCTTACGCATACGTAAGATATTTCCTACAATAAAATATGGTAATAGCGAAACCATACTTATGAACTATTATGAGAAGAAGTATTTAAAAACAAACGGAGAGATTAACTAGCTTACAATATTTTCATTTGGTATTGGAATAACAAATAACGATGGAAAAACATACAATCTAGCATCAAAATGTGAATGATATAATTTGGTCTTGTTTTAGTAAAAAATATTTATTGTTGAAGTTCACAGTAAGTTACCTAAAATGAACCATTAGTGAACCTGAAACTCTACCAACACTAACATCTTTAATAAAATCGTAGTCAACATCCTTAAAGAAGTTTTTATATTTGCTTGTAGTAGCAAAGACAGCAACACCCTCACTTTCTTTATTTTCTTCCAAAATAGTATTTACTGCAGCCATTAAATAATGACCAAAGCCATGATGTTGATGTAATGGATGAATGGCAATAAAAGATAACATATGATATTTTTTCATCGGTACTTCAGCTAGAACAATTCTCTCCTTTTCGATCATTTGTTTTGTACTAAAATAACCAGCCCCCAATAACATTTTTAACCGCCAATGCCAAAAACGCTCAGAAGTACACCCTTCTTTAGGATTGTTTAAGCAGGCTACACCCACCATAGTTTCACCTAAGTATAAGCCTACCATAGGTTGTTTAGCATGCCAAAAAGCGCTTAATTCTTCCCGAATAGAAGTGCGTAAGCGCTGTTCATAGTCTGCTTTATCACTATTGAAGATTTCTAAAAAAACAGGGTCATCATGATAAGCTTGATATAACAAAGATGCTGCAATTTTTAAATCTTCCGCCGATAAGTATGCGACTTTAATATCCAAATTTTGTTTTTCAGAAACCATATCAGTCATTTAAACACTCACATTTATTTTAGTTATTATCTAAGCACTTTATCAGGCTTATTGAAATAAGGTCAAACATAATTGTAATTCTTATACCACGATTGTTAACGAACTTCCCATCAACAAAAACCTAAAACCAGTATAAATGTAAGTGTCATAACACTTGTATTAATTCACCAATCTACAGTTACTGTCCAATATTTCTCACGTAATCCTGGCCATTACCCGTCTCAGTCAAAACATCATCAACAAAGTTAAGATATGTACACTCATCTTTTGTAGTAACACCATCTTTTTGCTGTCGATGTGTGCGATAAAAAAGAACCTTAACTATAGCACCATTACGCTGATATGTTTCGGTAAAATCAGCTACCCCTAAGGTATTATATGCACTAGTGTAAGTGCTATTCATTTGGATTTTAGCGATACTTTTACGATTATCATATTCCCTATCTTCAGCGTTAGAAGTAAAGCCATGTCTACCCTCTCCACCAACGGCAATAACGCAGCCTGATAAAGTAAGTGACAATGGGATGACGATAGCGAGAGCAAGTAAAGATTTATTCATGAGTACATTTCTTCTTTTTTATTTATAATATGTTAGTAACCATAGCAATATCCAAACCACATCCGTAGCACATTGATTTTATTGATCTTTATAAAATAAACATTAAAACCACTATTTTTAATTAGTATAATCCACCATAATTTAGTGACATTCACATTAAGGAATTTTATAAATGACTACCTTTGATGAAATATTAATCATTGCAAACCAACTAGCCAACCAAGGAAAGAAACCTACTGTCGCACTTGTTAAATCAAAATTAACGAATACGTTTCCCTTACCAACAATTATCAAAGTTCTTAAATCATGGCAACATCAACCTGAATTTATCAGGACGAGTGAGATAGCGGCTAGAAAATCCGTATTAACGACAGAAATGAAAGAAGTGGATGCGATTGAGTTAATCGTTGAAAAAGCCTTAATACCAATCAAAGCTGAATTAGATGATATTAAATCCCAGCTAGCATCATTGATCGCTAACAAGGTTAAAAATCGCAAATAATGCGACCTAGTTAATTAAAATCACCATACAGCTTAAACATCAGGGCTTAGACATCGGGGCTTATTTTCTGAAAAAAATCGCTTAAAGAATTTGAAAGCTTCTTATGAGGCAAACATCCTACTCGCTCAACCCATACTTCGCCGGTGTCATTATTAATAGATAGAATATTCTCTTCATCATCGGTTACGGCAAAAAATATAGTGATCGGTTGCTTCAACCGTTTTTTCATTAGTATATGACCTATAATATTTTCTTGCAGACGCTTAAAGTCTTTTGAACTCCAGGGTAATAATAATGATAACGCACCCTCGCTACAGGTAGCATTTATTGATTCACTATAATATGTTGTAAAGTAAGTTTGGATATCAGCGTGTAAATTGAATTCTAGCGCCAGTGCAACATTATCAAAACTTAAAGGCTCACTGATTTTAATAGGCCGCCAAAAAATGTCGTTATCATTGTGTGTATGCTGTAGACAAGGAGATGGCCAGTCTTCATCAATATCAATTAGAGGTAAGTGTCCATGTTTCTCTTGATATTGCTCAATATAACCATCAAAAAAATGCTTCATCATTTCAGATAAAGAAGTAGGAGATAATTTCATATAACGAAGAAATCCTTTAAAATAATAATTAATGAAAAATAATAGTAATAAACGTTGGTGATAATATTAATGACAACATATGAAAATTTTAACGAACTCGATAAATTAACGCTTGGCAAACCTACTAATTATATAAGTGAATATAGCCCTAAATTACTACAAGCGGTGCCAAGAACATTAAATAGAGATGAATTAAATGTAAAAGACAATAATTTACCATTCATTGGTGAAGATGTCTGGTACGGCTACGAGTTGTCCTGGCTCAATGATAAAGGAAAACCCATTGTTGCTGTTGCTGAGTTCAGATTTCCTTGTCAAAGCCCCGCCATCGTAGAGTCTAAGTCATTCAAATTGTATTTGAATAGTTTTAATCAAACTAAATTTAGTTCATGGCAACAAGTTCAAGAACATTTAATTAACGACTTATCAAAAACGTCTGGTATGGTAACACAAGTAACGCTTTATCCTGTTAATGCATGTCCACCATTAACAATTAGTGATTCGCCTGCTATCTGTTTAGATGAGCTTGATGTAACAATCGATAATTATAAACTTAGCCCAAATATATTAGAACAAAGTAACTCAATAAAAGATAAAAAGGTAACTGAGTCGTTGGTAAGTCATTTACTTAAATCAAACTGCTTAATTACCAACCAACCCGACTGGGCCAGTATTTATATTTCTTACACCGGTAAAGCAATAGATCACGTATCGCTATTAAAGTACTTGATTTCCTTTCGACAACATAATGAATTTCATGAACAGTGTGTAGAAAGAATTTTTTGCGATATAAAAAAATATTGTGACATTTCAGAACTTACTGTATTTGCACGCTACACTAGAAGGGGTGGTTTAGATATTAACCCCTTTCGCTCAACATTAATAAAACAAGCGCCCTGTTCAAGAACACTAAGGCAATAGTATTTTGACTGATTTTATAAAAGATGTTAATAATTGAGGGAAAAGTAAAAATATTGTTGATATTCCATATGTTGTTGTAAAAATGTCATATAATAGTTGTTAAGGTAAAATTAATTTAGACAGCATAGTGTTTCACCATACTATTTTAGGAAAACTTAAGTTTTATGAACGATAAATTAGCTAACGATAAAGAAATAGTTCTTATAAAGCGTAAGCTTGATGCGGCGATACATTCAAAAACCTTGATTGAGAATGACCTCAAATTACAGGGATCGCTTTTCATTCCATTTATCGAAAAGCTATCTCAGACATGTAAAGGTTTAGATGTAACGATAGATAACCGTTTAGCTAATTTAAGATCTCTACTTAAAAAATCAGCTCCATTAGCTGATATAGAAACACAAATAAATAAAATATCTCAATTACTCCAACAGTACTCATCAAAAAACGCTGCAAATATTCGCTCTGTTCATGATCAATTCCATTTTACCAGCCTGTCTTTGCAAAAAACGAAAGGTTTATCTGCACCTTTAAGACGAAAGTTACGAGCGCTCATAAATGAAAATGATGAAATAAGAGACGCTCTAGTTCAATACATTCCCTCGCTAAGTGACTTGTTATCTTTTTATGATGAAGTAATGAACGCTAAACGTGAAGACTCTCCTTCTGCATTGTTAAACAACCAAGACCAAAGTACTGACGACAATAACTTACAAAAACCTCAACTTGTAGATAAACAATTTATTGAAAAATTTTCTTCTATTTTAAGTGAGCTTGTATTATCCGATATTCATACAATGCATATATCATCAATCAAAGCTAAATTGTCTATTGAAATGTCTAATGACAATTTATTTGACCATTTTTTTGAAGTTTTTGATGTTATCGTTGAAGACTTAAAACAAGAAAGAAACACGGCAAAAATATTTCTATCGACACTTAGCGAAACGCTATCAACAGTTCAATCGGCAGTTAAAACAACACTATCAATACAAAATGAATCAACGACTAAACATAACAAACTAAACCTACTTTTACAGAAACAAGTAAGTAGTATGGCGTTAGGATTAGACAACGCAACATCTTTAGCCGATATAAAAGTTGATATCAATGCAAAACTACAGTTAATTGCTGGCACGCTTAAGGAGAAATCTGCCTTAGAATACGAGCAACAACAAGACCTTAAATCACAAATGGTCGATATGGCTAATAACGTTGAAGACCTTGAAAAACAAAGTAAAACATTTGAAAAGCGCTTTCAAGAGCAACAAGCTAAAAGCATGCAAGATGCATTAACAAAACTTGCCAATAGAGCAGCATTTGACGAATATTTCACAAAAAAAATGGTTAATTACCACCACAAAAACTTCGACCTTGTCATTGTTGTACTCGACTTAGATGACTTTAAACGTATTAATGACACCTATGGACATACCGCTGGTGACAAAACCTTGCAAGTCATTGCTAATATATTGCAGAAATACAGTGGCGATAATTCATTTATAGCTCGCTACGGCGGAGAAGAGTTTGTACTCGTTTTATCAGAATTTAATAAAAACAATACGATCAAGACACTAGATAAATTAAAACAACAAATTGCGCAACTGCCATTTAAATTTAAAAATAAAAAAGTCTGCATTACGGTATCCATTGGTGCAAGCCATGTTAAAGCAGATGACAATATTCATATTGCATTTGAACGTGCAGATACCGCATTATACCAAGCCAAAGCTCAAGGAAAGAACCAAGTCGTTTATATATAATCTAATTTATAATGTTAATATATATACCCGTGGTCAT
>JBLHNB010000038.1:0-45434 GCA_047621305.1 Alteromonadaceae bacterium
TAATAGCTTAAACGATGAAATTCCATTTTAGCTGTTGATTAAATTAGGCTGAAAAATGGAAATAGGACCTTCTGGTCGGTAAATTACTATGCGGCAAATAGTGGCGCTTTTACATCGGCGCTAACAGTTCTTTACTTTGAACGGATCTATGGTTCGATGCGATTAAAGCAACTAGAGGTATAATAAGGGAGAGTATAGTTAATGGTACGTGGAAAAAATCCCACGCATTTTCTATACCCTGAAAATCCCACTGAAATTTAAGATTCAATGAGTTTTCTATAATTATTAAAGCTATAATTCCAATTACTAAAGGAACAAATATGGCGAATTTAAACGTCTTAAGTTCATAAAGTGTCCTCGTAGGAGTACTCATTTAGTTTCCTATACTTAGTTTTGTTATTGCCCATTCTTTTAACCACGCTGCAACAGATTTACAATCATTATATGGTAACCCGTTTTGGTAACTATTATGACATTAGGTATTAACAGTAAATTGAGCCTTCAGATTAGATTTTCATACAAAAATTCAATGCAACAAAAGCGTTGTTAAAATCACTATAACTCAGGATCAAATGTATCTTCTGGATAGTACTTAATAACTTCATACACTTTTGGAATTCCCCTTACAGTTTGAACTTTGACATCTACAATATATGCAAGCTCTTGCCAAGGTTTACCAAATTTAGGATTAACATGAAGCATCTCCTCTTTTACTGCTTGATTCTCGAATATAACTTTTAGACCTGTTCCAGATAAGTCGTCAATTATAGCTTTATTTCCTGTATCTGAATTTGGATCAAACTTGGTTTGGTACCAATACATAACCTTACGTGTATGATTATTATCTTCTGGTGTATCTAAGTCTTCTATCATGTGCGATATACGATTTTGTATTGCATTGGCTTCTGTAGAGTTAATAAAGAATTGATTAATTACTTTTCCATTATCAGATACATTAATATTCATCTGTGAACCATTATCTTTCGCGACAGGCTCTACAAACTTATTCCATTCTTGTAAATCTTGTTTGTTGAAATCTTTTGGTGGAGTATCAATTTTTCCAAGGAGCCATTTAGTAGTATCTTCAACGACTTTAGACCATTGAAGTAATGAACCACCTTGCCATAACAATGGAAGAATAGGAGCTGCTTGTGAAACGAGTTCAATAACAATGGAACCGCTACGAACTTCTTTAATTAAAAGCTCTGAGCTAATATCAGTTTCCTTGTTTGTTTCAGACTCGACAAACTTATAAAACTGATGGTTAAAAGCTAATAAAGATAGAGATAAATCTTCTAAACCAACAGGTTTTTTATTATTTATTTTTATTTCTAAACTTTTACTAAGGTCAATTTCCATTATCTGATTCATAGTATACTTCGTCCTTTAATAATACTTTAATAAAAACAAAAGAGTGCATCCATAAATGACTATATCAGAACGGGAATAAACTTATCAATTCATGAGGAAATATATAGCTAAATTTTTATAAGTAATGTCTGTTAAGCGCACCAAGAAGTCATTAGCACTCATTGATTTTAGTGCCAAAAATTGAACTACTTGAGGTGGAGAGTCTAAGGCTAACTACTACCACAAAGCGGTCTAAATTTCGTCTTGAATTCACCACAACAAATAGTCCGCTTCGCCACCAAAGCCGTCGTTCATCATTTAGTGCTAACAAAATCAATACTTCTGCTCATATCCAATAAATAGATATTTTTGCTATCAATCCCCATAATCAGGCTTATCCAACAATCAGGGAGATAAGCACACTGTATGTTGAATAAACCTACCTTCAAGAGCTAAAAAAGAGCAGTTTAACTTTATTAAAATTTTGTGGTGATAGTTGACGCTTTAATACTTGCAATCCACAGCGGGACATTTCGCTATTTTTTAATTTTCAGCTTCCACTTTGGAAGTATATTTAGCAATGGTTTTACCACTTATTGCCCATACCAAAACGCCTCCCCACGCAATGAAAGATAAACCTGCTGGAATACAGGCCAACACTATCAGCTTAAATTGCTTCCGATTAAAAATTAATGCAAGCATCGCAGGGAGAAACCAAAGAATAAATACTCCGACTAACACAAGCGCGATAAAGGCATAGTTTTCACTTACTAATACTTTGTTTAATATATCCATCTACTTATTTCCCTTTAAATTACGTTCCGCATAATAAATCATTGCTGCACGGGCATGTTCAGCATAACCTTCCCCATAATGCTCACAAAGTTCTTTCATTTCTGACATACCCACACTGTTGGCCATTTGTATATAGCTGTCAAAACTAATGCCCGTAAAATCTTCAACCACAAGGCTCGACATATGATTGATACTTTTATAGTGTTTGTCAGTCAACTCTTGCACTTCTTTACTATCTATCGGTTGACCAATTGTCTTTGCAAAAGCTTTTGTGATTTCAAGACTCTCTTCTTGTATTTCCTGTGCATCCTGCTCACTTAATTTAGCAAAATTTTGTAAACTTTCTTGAATCTCTTCTTCCCCTACCCGAGAGCGAGTCATAGCATCCCATCGCTCTACTTTATCTTTAGGGATGTCTTGAAAAAAGATATCCAAATTTTTCTTCGCTTGTAAATTATTCATAGTCGCCTCAATACTGTTAATCATTAGAGAAATTGATTGTTGACGTTCTACTAACATCACTCTTTGTTCAGATAGGGCTTGATGTAAGTCTTGACCTTTAGCGTTGAGTAAATTCTTAATGTCTTCAATACCAAAGTCCAAGGCACGGTAGATTAAAATTTGCTGTAAAATAACTAAGTGCTTTTGACCATATGTTCGATAGCCGTTATCAGGTTGACGCATTGGTACCAGCAACCCCTTATGATCATAATAATGTAAGGTTTTTACGCTAACATCAGCCAACTTGCTTAACTGACTTACACTATATATTTTGGCATCAACCATATTATTTCTACCCATTAAAGTTGTGATGTTTTGTAACTTCGTCCTACATTGCCAATGTTCAACTATGACCTAGGGTGAGAGTCAACCAGTATTTATTGTATTAAATGTAACAATCCAAACGTAAGGCTATAACACGCCCTTAAAAGTAGGAGGTAGTAATAGATTAATTGAACCGCCCAGACGACATTAATATTAAATGTCTAAAATGCTAGTATTTGTATCTTAGCAAGCATATGGTAAGTTGGATCTTCCACAGAACAAAGATCTTTTTGTGGTAATAGCTCGCTTTCAAATATGAAATCTCACCGGCAGCAATGAGCTTCAAGCGGACGTTAGGATTGTCGAGTTGCTAACTTCCGCAACGCGCACAAAGTTATCTTAATTTATTAGCGGCAAACTTAATGTCATTCAGTGTCACAATAAATGTCATTAGGAGACAGTGTTGGATGGTAATGACTGGCAGTTCTGATGTAATTGGGTGGCTCAACTGATGTAATTGTTCATTAGGTGGAATATACCTTTTTCGATATCACAAAACCCCGTTGTGATATCGGGAAAGACAAAACAACACAACAAACAAAAACCTTTAAATACAACAAGTTAATGATTGGCATCTGAATTGCTCTATACACTCTATACGTTATTAGGAGCATATTATGGATGTAAAATTATCACCACAAGGCACTAACAAACACAGTAAATCAATCATCACAGCATTGATTATCATTACTGTTGTTAGTGTAAGTTTTTGGTCTTTTAGCCAACCAAGTGGTAGTCAAAAAGTATCAAGAAGCCAAATATGGACTGACACGGTCAAACGTGGCGACCTTGCTATACAAGTAGAAGGTTTTGGTAAACTAAAATCAAAAGTACAACGCCTATTAAGTGCTCCCGATAATGCCATTGTAGAAGAAATCATTTTAAAACCAGGAGCTCTAGTCACCAAAGATAGTATTATTGCGCGTTTATCCAACCCGCAAATAGCACAGCAAGTTAAAGACGCTAATCGTGTTTTAGCGAATACTAAAACAAGTTACTTGCAATTAGAGCTTAATCAAAAAAGAGAGATATTATCTCAGCAAGCTCAACAAGAGCAGTTATTATCTGAGCTTGAAATTGCTGAGCTGAAAGTTACCGCTGAACAAAAGCTAGTCACTCAAGGGATCGTTTCGGAGCTTACCTTTAAACGCTCTCAGCTTGACTATCGCCAATTGTCTCGCCGTATCGTTATTGAAAAATCAAGACTAAAACAATTAAGTGAAGTACATCAAAAAGAACTTGATATTGCACAAGACAAAATTGCCCAACAAGCAGAACAAGTAGCTGTGATTAAAGAACGTTTTAATAAACTAACCGTAAAAGCTGGCATCAGCGGTGTAGTACAGGCACTGCCTGTTGAGCTTGGGCAAAGTGTGACCTTAGGTGAGCAAATAGCCTTGGTTGGTAGCCTTGATAGTCTCTATGCGATGATAAATGTTTCACAATCAGATATGGAGCAAGTTGCCATCAAGCAAATAGTCAGTATTGATACGCGTGCTGGTAGCGTTTCCGGTGTAGTAAGTCGAATTAACCCTGTTGTAAATCAAGGTATGATTGCCATTGAAGTATCAATAACTGGCGAGCTACCAAACAATGCTCGCCCTGAATTAAACGTTGACGCCATTATTGCCATCGGCATGTTAACAAACACTACATATATCAAAAAGCCTGTTAATGTAACGGCGGGCATGAAAACGCGTTTGTTTCGGTTATTACCAAACACTTCAGAAGCTGAACAAATCAATATTAGCTTTGGTCAAGAAAGTGATGAGTTTATTGAAGTCGTCAGTAACGTTAAAACAACAGACACCTTCATTTTATCTGATATGTCACGTTGGCAAGACACAAAAGAAATCACAATCACAGATTAATTAACAAGCACTTTGTAAGTGATATTTTGAAAGCACATTTTTGAAATATACATTATTTAAAGTCAATTTTTTAAACTTCATTTTTTAAACTTCATTTTTAAAAGTCACAACCAGACGAATTATAAGGCGAAAATCATGACCCAGCAAACTAATTCCCAGAAAGTAATGCCTCAAAAAACGATAATACAAATGAAAAACTTAACCAAAGTTTTTGCCACCCAAGAAATGGAAACACATGCGTTAAGAGTTATTAACCTTGATATTTATCAACAAGACTATGTTTCAATTTCAGGTCCTTCCGGTTGTGGTAAATCAAGTTTGTTATCCATATTAGGACTACTTGATAGTCCAACCTCTGGTCAATACCTTATTAACGATATTGACGTGAGTAATCTCAGTATTAATCAAAGAGCCGAAATTAGAAACCAACATATAGGCTTTGTTTTTCAGGCGTTTAATCTTATAGATGAAATAAGTGTTTTTGACAATGTTGCCTTACCATTACGCTACCGTGAGCCAATTATGTCTGAGGCCGACATTAAGCAACAAGTTATGGACAGCTTAGAAAAAGTTGAGATGTCGCATCGCACCGGCCATAAACCTAATCAGCTATCAGGTGGTCAGCAACAACGTATCGCTATTGCGCGAGCGTTAGTTGGCAATCCAACCATATTACTTGTTGATGAACCCACAGGGAACCTTGACTCAAAAAATGGCGATGCCGTTATGGAAATGTTGGAACAACTTAATCAAAAAGGCGTCGCTATTTGTATGGTAACGCATGACGCTCGTTATGCAGATATGGCAAAACGTAAATTACACCTACTAGACGGCGTTATTGCGGAACAAGTAACCTTACAGGAGGCAGGATGAGATATTTTATACACAGTTTAAAAAATGAGCTTAGCTTAGCTAAGTCTGCACTCTTTCGCGTACCAGGTTTTTCTATAACAGTTATTGGTACTTTATCTATAACATTGGGCGCGTTGATCTGCATTTTTAGTCTCAATCACATGTTATTGGTTAAGTCACTGCCCTACCCTGATGCTGAGAATTTACTCGTTTTACAACATACCTATACTGAAGACGGTGTTGATTACAGTGGAGCACAAACAGCGCCCGGTATGATTTCTTTATATAAGAAACAAAAAGTATTTACTGGAATGGCACTGATGAGGGATCAAAACCTACTTATTGCTGATCACCCTGAACAACCTAACAGTTTGGTAAGTTTTATTACTCCTGAGTACTTTTCACTGTTAAAACCAGCCATGCATTTAGGACGAACGATCAATGAGAAAGAAGGCTTTGACCAGCACCAAGCGGTTACTGTCTTAAGTTATGATAGTTGGAAGAAATGGTACAACAGTGATGAAAACATCATAGGTAGCAAAATAATGCTCGGCAATGTCAGTTTTAAAATTATTGGCGTAACAGCAGCAGATTTTAGTGCACCAGCAAACCGTAACAATCAAGCGATGGACTTTTGGGTACCTTGGGACTATCAACGTCTAGATGTTAATAACTGGGGCGTTATGACCCGCGGATTAACCGCTTTGGGCAAATTAAAGAAAAATATTAGTAAGCAACAAGCACTCTCTTCACTGAGCCCAATATTAAATGAGGGGTTTCAAGCGAGTGAGAACGCATTAGCAGGCTATACCGCCCATGTAACATTGACGCCTTTAAAAGACATTATTGTTGGTGATAGTGCTCAAGTCGCGCTGCTTTTATTAAGTGGTGTTGTAGCATTATTACTTATCGCTACCAGCAATGTTACTAACCTATTTTTATCACGCGCCGCGGAAAAACAGCGGACAATGGCTATTCAAGCAGCAATGGGAGCAAAACCAGCGCATCTTTTCACCTCTATGTTTGCTGAGAGTTTTATTCTTTGTACTATCGCTGGATTATTAGGTCTGCTTGTCGCTGGTTGGGGGTTTGTACTTTTGGCTGAGCTTGCATCAACGCAGCTACCGAGAATTTCAGAATTGAGTGTCGACGGTATGACCTTATTTTTCTCCGTTTTTATTGTGTTACTTTTATCTACCACCTTTGCAAAGCTATCAAGCCGGGTTGTTAAATATGATGATTTAAAGACACAGTTACAAAGCAGTGGTAAAGGCAGTGGTTTACAAGTTTCAAAAAAAATACGCAATGCATTAATCATCACTCAAGTAACACTCGCTAGTTTATTATTAGTAGGTACTTCAATGGTAATAGAACAAGCAATGAGTACTATTAGACACCCACTGGGTTTTAATGAAAAAGATATCAGTTACCTTAGAATAGCTCGACCCAAGGGGTTTGAAGGTTACGCTGAGCAAAATCTTATCGAATTGAACTTAATGACGTTAGAAATTAAAAAAGCACTTAAACGGTTACCGCAAGTTGTACAGGTATCACGTAGTTTGGAGCCAGTCATTGAAGTGGGTGCATTCAATATGACTATTGAAGATGTTAATGGTAAACGTTTAGGTAGCTATAATGCCAACATGGTCGATCATAATTACTTCGACCTTATAGAATTACCACTACTTAAAGGAAATACTTTTGCAGAGCAAAAAGACCCTAAATATTTAATTACCGAAATAATAATCAGCGCGTCTTTGGCTGAACATCTATTTCCTAATAAAGACCCGTTGGGAGAAATATTACAAATACAATCAACGCAGCCATTAAAAGTTATTGGGGTAGCCAGAGATTATCATAGCCCGGGAAGAAACAGTGATGCTTCTTATCGACGCTATTACGTGCCCTATGCCGCATTTAGTGACTTAGGATTTGATATTAAATTAAAAAAAGGTGCTAATTTAAATAAAAAAATGTTACTGCCATTATTAAAGGCGATTAACCCTAAATTGCGCATTCAAGAACTCACCAGTCATTCAGAAATGCACGCTTCTTTAATTTATAAGCATAAACTAACGGCAGGCATAACCATTGTATTAGCTCTGTTGGCTTTATTACTTGCTGCTGCAGGTATCTATGGCGTACTAAACTACAGTACACAAATGCGTCGTTATGAACTTGGTATTCATTTAGCGATGGGCGCTAAAACACATCGGGTACAAACGATGGTGGTCAAAGAAAACATCCAGCCGATACTTTATGGTATAGCGGTAAGTGCTGGCTTAACGGCGTTAATATATGCAATAGGTAGGCAACAACTCTCGGCAGATATCGAATTTAACCTTGTCGCTATATTAAGCACCATTCCGGTAATGCTTTTAGTCTCGTTTATTGCGTGTTATTTACCTGTGCATAAAGTGATTAATGAAGATCCCGTTAAAGCGTTGCGTAATGAATAAAGCGTTCATATTCGCCATAGTACTAACGTTAAATAACATTTACTAAATACCAAATAAAAAGAAGTAGGCACATACAATAATGCCTACTTCATCTAATCATTGAAGGTTGATATGTTAAAAATTATACCGCTAAGACAAATAAAACAACTGCTTATCATTTCACTTACTCTGCTCATCACATCACCAAGTGCTGGTGCCACAGAAAATAAAAAAGTATTAATTCTCGTCTCTAATGTTGTTGATATGGGTGATATTGACAAGCACGATGCGAGAAATAATTTATGGGAAGTTGCCCCTCCATTCCACATATTTACAAGTCATGGTTTTACGGTTGACTTTGCCTCGCCAACCGGCGAAAAGGTAGAATTTATGATGGACCCTTTAGGTATTAGCAGTTATGCCATAAAATATGAAGGTTTCTTAGATAAAGCCAATAACTCACTCACACCATTACACATTAATCCTGACGACTATTGGGCGGTATTTATTGGTGGTGGCTATGGCCCTTTATTTGATATTGCTAACAATAAAAATCTATTAAATATTATCGCCAAAATTTACCAAGCTGGAGGAGTAATTGGTGCCAGTGGTCATGGCGCAGGTGCGTTCGCAAACGTAAAACTCACTGACGGTAATTTTATGGTTAATGGGAAGCGCATTGCTGGTTTTCCAAACTCAACCGAAAAATCAAAATCTTGGGCAAAAGAAGGCACATTGCTACCTTTTTTAGTAGAGAGTCAATTACTTAAGAATGGCGCAAACGCATTAAACAAAGAGAGTTTAAAAGATAAACATGAAGTGGTTATTGACCAACGCATAGTTACCACCATGTTTTTGCCATCAGCAGCTTTAGTGGCTAAAGAAATGATTGATTTATACTCTAAAAACAAACACTAGCTTTTATTGGGTAGATTCAATTATGCTCGTCTAGCTAAATATACAATTAAATGGTTTTAAAATTAGGAAGGTAGTAAATAATGAGCGCAACCATATTAGTTGTTGATGACATGTCAGATGTACGTTTAAGTGCTAATTTTTTACTGAGTAGTCATAACTATCAGGTACTTGAGGCAAGCTCACCTTTAGAGGCGCTAGAAATAGTAAAACAACAGGCTGTTGACCTAATATTATTGGATATGAATTATCAAGCAGATACCACATCGGGTCAGGAAGGGTTGGACTTTCTTCTTAAACTCAATAAAGAAAGTCTTGTTGTTCCTGTAGTTGCTATGACGGGATGGTCAAGCGTTGATGTTGCCGTTAAAGCGATGCAATTAGGTGCAAACGATTTTATTGAAAAACCTTGGGATAATCAGCGCCTATTACAGGTAATTAAACAGCAAATTCAATTTTCTGGTTTACAAAAACAAAACCAAAGATTACAGCAACACAATCAAAAAAATGCGACAAACCATACAGATGAACTTATTTGGCAGTCACGTGCTATGTCAAAGCTGAACAGCGAAATTGAACAGCTCGCACAAACAGACGCTACCATTTTACTCACCGGCGAAAATGGTACGGGTAAGTCAAGCATTGCAAACTTAATTCATCAAAAATCATCACGCCATCATCATAATTTAGTCACTGTAAATATGGGTGCCATTCCCGAATCGTTATTTGAAAGTGAAATGTTTGGCCATAAAAAAGGGGCCTTTACTGATGCAAAAGAAACACGTATGGGCCGGTTTGAAATGGCAAATGAAGGGACTTTATTCCTAGACGAAATTGCCAATATTCCTATGGCACAACAAGCAAAGTTATTAAGGGTATTAGAAAGCAATGAATTTGAAATGGTCGGTTCTAGTATTACTCAACAAAGTAATATCAGATTAATAAGTGCATCAAATGCAGACTTTGAGCAGTTAATGTCCAGTGAAAAATTTCGCCCTGATTTGTATTATCGTTTAAATACCATTGAATTACACGTACCCGCATTACGTGATCGTATTGAAGATATTATGCCCCTCGCTCGTCATTTTGTTAAAAAACACAGTAGTCGTTATAACCGCTTAACGATGTCGTTAGCTGATGATGTTGAAGATAAATTAACGCAGTACGCGTGGCCGGGTAATATTCGTGAATTAAGTCATATGATGGAACGAGCCGTATTATTATCAAATGAAACGATCACCGCTAACGATATTCCATTAAAAGCAAATAACAGTAAACAAAGTAATGAAATACCTTTTATGACATTAGATCAGGCTGAACAACAATTGCTAAAACAGGCATTAAATAAAGCTAAAGGCTCAGCGATTGATGCCGCAGAATTACTCGGCATTAGTAAAAGTGCTATTTATCGCCGCATGGAAAAATATGACATTAAAAGCTGAAACTCATAATGCTATTTCTCTTGAACATCAGCTAAAAATTGTTGGTATAACATTATTAGCCGTTTTTTCTGGACTATTGTTATGGCTGTTATATTTACTTGAAACCTCCGCGTTAGTTATTGTCACTTTGTTTACAGTGATAATTCCGCTAATTACATTATGGTTATGGCGCTTTTATCACAAGATTATTACCCCCTTTTACAGCCTAACCAATCTGGTAGAAGCCATTCGATTAGAAGATTACAGTTTACGCACCAGAGAACAATATCAATCAGGGATCCTACACAGTTTAAATCAAGAAGTGAAAAACCTCTCAGAAGACCTACAGCAACGAAAACAAGTCTATGATCAACACACCTTATTGATTTATCACTTAATTGAACAGCTTGATACCCCTATAGCCATTTTCAATCAAAAGTATCAACTTAGCCATGCCAACGGTGCTTTCACCCAATATATAGGCCAACCTTGGCAATCAAAACGCCTGAGTACCAGTCGTAGTTTGGGTTTATCTATTAACAAAGATAATCTTTGGTCATTTAATAATGAAAGTGAATCTTTACGTTGGCAACTCAAACAGAGTCAATTTATTCAAGATGAAAAAACCTACCATTTAGTGGTATTAACCAATATAGAAAAGCTACTACGCAAAAATCAACAAGACTCATGGCAACAAATTATTCGGGTATTAAGTCACGAAATTAGGAATTCATTAACGCCGATAAAATCACTAGCGCAAACTTTAGTAGAGCTACCTTCACAACCCGATAATGCCAAACAAGCCTTACAAGTAATCGTTGAGCGTAGTATCGCTTTGCAAGAATTTGTCAATCGCTATGGGGATATAAGCCAACGGTTTTCCGTTGAAAAAAAATCTTTTGCATGTGAGCCATTTACCGATATGTTAGTCGCCTTGTTTCCTAATCAAAAAATCAATACCGAAATTAAAACAGAAACTATTTGGGCTGATCCGCTTTTACTCAAACAAGTGATTATCAATTTATTAAAAAATGCCATCGAAGCTTGTACTAACCATGAAGAGACTAATATTAACTTAGCAATGTCATTGCAAAGCAACCATAAAAACGAGAGAGAAATAGTTATTGAAGTAACAGACAATGGCCAAGGTATTGCTAACATCGACAATCTATTTGTGCCCTTTTACACCACTAAAGGTAATGGTCATGGCATTGGTTTAAGTTTATGTCAAAATATTATTGAACAACACCAAGGCCGACTAATACTGACTAACAATAAGAATAAAGGCGCTACAGCGAAAATAACGCTTCCTTATAAAATCGCGGAAACAAAGTAAAGGAAAAGTAAAATAATGAGGGATGGCGTGTTATTTTTCACTAACCTGAGTATCACTTAATCAGTTTTCTCTAGCCGCAACTTTTACTTACTGCGTCGTTAAATTCACTTGTAATAGCTATGATTATAATCACTAGCCCATTAAAACGATTCGTTTTATGGCCATCCAAGTAATACCATCAATAAAATGAATCAATAGAGCAATTTTTTTTTGTTTGACATGATTCGTGTTGACCATTCTAATTAGCAAATTTATGACTATATACGAATTAAGTCGTTTCTATCTAAGCAAATGAACGATACTTAATTAGTTAATTAATACTCAAACAGCTATTTATAATAATGGAAAACTAATGAATAAAAACACGCTAGATAACGTTGGTGCATGCTATAACGTTCGTCATTGGAGTCAGGGCTACTACGGCATAAATGATGCTGGTAATGTTTTTGTTGCGCCAAAATTTGACAGACAAGACCAAACCGTAGATTTAAGTACCATAGCGCACATGATCCAAGACAAAGGCTTAACGTTGCCAGCGCTTGTTCGCTTTCCGCAAATTATTCATCACCGCGTTCATAGTTTATGCGACGCCTTTAATCTTGCGATTGAAGAATATGGTTACAGCGAAAAATATTTATTAGTTTATCCAATTAAAGTAAATCAACAACGTGAAGTAGTTGATGAAATTTTAGCTAGCCAATATAACCGTGCTAATAAACAATTGGGTTTAGAAGCAGGCAGTAAAGCTGAGCTTTTAGCCGTATTAGCCTTAGCACAAAAAGCCTCATCTGTGATTGTCTGTAACGGTTATAAAGACAGAGAATACATACGCCTAGCATTAATCGGAGAAAAATTAGGACACAAAGTTCATATTGTTTTAGAAAAAATGTCTGAACTGGAAATGATCTTAACAGAAGCGAAAAATCTTGGCGTTGAGCCACGTTTAGGCTTACGTGTACGTTTAGCTTCACAAGGTAAAGGAAAGTGGCAGGCAAGCGGTGGCGAAAAATCAAAATTCGGTTTATCTGCCTCTCAAATTTTAAAGGTCGTGAAAATATTACAAGCTGAAAATATGCTCGACGCCTTAAAATTGGTGCATTTTCATTTGGGCTCACAAATGGCCAATATCCGCGATATTCGTCTTGGTGTAAGCGAAGCGGCTCGATTTTATTGTGAATTACGCCGCCTCGGCGCAGGTATATCGTGTATGGATGTGGGTGGCGGCTTAGCCGTTGATTACGACGGCACGCGCAGTCAATCTCATAACTCAATGAATTATAGTCTGGCAGAATATGCTAACAACATTGTTCACACTATCGGTGATACTTGTAAAACGTATAATCAACCCATGCCGATGATTATTTCTGAATCAGGTCGCGCGCTAACGGCTCATCATGCGGTATTGATTTCTAATGTTATTGGTGCAGAGTCTTATCAACCAGAGACCCTTACCGCTCCATCAGAAAATTCTCCCTTGTTATTGGCAAACATGTGGCATTCATGGTCTCAATTAAGTGAACGTAATGATGACCGCGCGTTAATAGAAATTTATCACGATACACAAGGTGATATTACCGAAGTACATAATCAATTTGCCATGGGCTTATTAACCCTGACACAACGTGCTTGGGCAGAACAAATAAACCTGAGAATATGTTATGAATTGAACTTGTTAATGGATGCCAAGAACCGTTTCCACCGACCTATTATCGATGATTTAACCGTAAAGTTAGCGGACAAGTTTTTTGTTAACTTTTCTTTATTTCAATCGTTACCTGATGCTTGGGGCATAGATCAAGTTTTTCCTATTTTACCCTTAACTAATTTACATCGCTCACATGAGAAACGTGCGGTGTTATTAGATATTACTTGTGATTCTGATGGCATAATCGACCATTATGTTGATGGTCAAGGTATAGAAACCACACTACCTGTACCTGCATGGCAAGAAGGTGAGGAATATCTATTAGGTTTCTTTTTAGTAGGCGCCTATCAAGAAATTTTAGGTGATATGCATAACTTATTTGGGGACACTCACAGTGCCGTTGTCGTGATGGATGATGATGGTGATATTGAAATGACTGAAATCAATGAAGGCGACAGTGTTGAAAACATGCTCAATTATGTACATTTAGATGCCGATGTATTCACTGAAACCTATCGAGAGCTCGTTAATGCAAAATTACCGAAAAAGGAACGAGAAGGTGTATTTAAAGAACTGGTTGCTGGCTTAAAAGGCTATACTTACTTAGAAGAATTTTAATGGCAGATCTGACAATGTCTACTCTATTTAATCAAGTCGACCATTCGCTTTATTCGAATGCGATGACCTTTGTGCGCCAGCCATTTAGTGATGACCCTGTCAGCGTCGATGCTGATGTTGTTATCTTAGGTTTACCATTTGATATGGCAACCTCAGGGCGTTCTGGTGCTCGTATGGGGCCAACGGCTATTCGCCATGCCTCCGTTAACTTAGCATGGGAAGATAAACGCTTTCCGTGGCCGTTTAGCTTATTTCAACATATAAAGGTGGTTGATGCTGGTGATCTGGTTTATAGCACCGGTGATGCCAACGAGTTTACCCAACGTGTTGAGCATGCTGCCGAGCAAATTTTAAACGCAAATAAAACTATTTTGGCCTTGGGTGGTGATCATTTTGTGACGCTGCCTTTGTTACGAGCTTACGCTAAAAAGTTTGGAAAAATGGCATTAATTCATTTTGATGCTCATACCGACACTTATCAAAATGGTAGTCGTTATGATCACGGCACAATGTTTTATCATGCCCCAAATGAAGGGTTAATTGATAAAGATAAATCAATACAAATTGGTATACGCACCCAATATAAAGCAAAAGATCATGGTTTTGCCGTTATTAACGCCATGGAAGCTAATGATATGTCTGTGGCTGATATCACCCGACATATAAAAGCAACCATTGGTGATTTACCGGTATATTTAACTTTTGATATTGATTGCTTAGACCCCGCCTACGCCCCAGGAACAGGAACCCCGGTATGTGGTGGTTTAACCACAGATAAAGTATTGAAAATATTGCGTGCTTTAGCGGGTATAAACATCATAGGTATGGACGTAGTAGAAGTAGCACCATCTTATGATAGCGGCGAAGTAACGTCATTAGCGGCAGCCACCATTGCCATTGAATTACTGCATTTGTGGGCAATAAAACATAAAGACGCTAAATAGTCATTAATAGTTAAAGGTAAAGAGCGATGAACTTCATCGCTCTTTACCATCAATACAATAGGCATGATGCATTATCTAATAAATGATAGCTATGTTCCTAGTTTACAGTCATTGAACGTCATAGTTAATATAGTTACGCGACATAATTCATGACAGCCTAAGACTTTTTATGCACAGTAATACTATATAAGTCATGGCGTCTATCACGCATGGTATGTACAGCACCATGACTATGTAACTGTTTTAACAAGTCTAAATTTACGTCTACAATAACAGTCATTTCTGAGTTAGGTGTTGCTTCTGCTTTGATACCTGTGGTGGGGAAAGCAAAATCTGACGGCGTAAATACCGCAGACTGGGCATATTGAATATCCATATTATTTACTTTCGGTAAATTACCTACCGCGCCAGCAATAGCAACATAACATTCATTTTCAATAGCTCTTGCCATAGCACAGTGTCGCACACGGGTGTAGCCATTTTGGGTATCGGTTAAGAATGGCACAAACAATATATTCATCCCCTGATCCGCAAGAATTCTGGAGTACTCTGGAAATTCAACATCATAACAAATCATGATACCAATTTTGCCACAATCGGTATCAAAAACTTTAATGTTTTTGCCTCCCACCATAGACCAACTACGCACTTCAGAAGGCGTTAGATGAATTTTATCGTAACGTTCCCATGAACCATCACGACGACATAAAAATCCTGAATTATAAAGGTTACCATCAACAAAAAAAGGCATACTACCGGAAATAACATTAATGTTATAGCTAATAGCAAATTCGATAAACTTATCGCGAATTTGTTCAGTATATTCGGCTAATCTGCGAATACTTTCGGTTAAACGTAAGTGATTAAATTCCGCCATCAATGGTGCATTAAACAATTCCGGAAACATCACAAAATCACTTTTGTAATCGGATACCGCATCAACATAAAATTCCATTTGTTCAAATAAATCATCAATACTTTTCATTGAACGCATTTGCCATTGTACTAAACCCAAGCGCACTTCTGAGCGTGGGGCATTGATCAGTTTTACCGATTTAGTATAAAAAATATTTGGCCATTCAAGTAACGTGGCATATTCCATTGATTCCTTATCACCTGATAAGTAACCCGTCAGTAACTTGCGTACATAAAAATCATTGGCAAGTTGAAAACTTAATACAGGATCATATAGTTCTTTGATTTTAACTTTTTCGATATATTGTTTTGCACTCATTTTGTCTGAATGTTGTGCATAGTTAGGCATACGGCCACCCGCTATAATGGCGCGCAAATTCAAGTTTTCGCAAAGCTCTTTACGGGCATCATACAAACGTCTTGCCAAGCGTAAACCACGATAACTAGGGTGAATAAACACCTCAATACCATACAAAGAGTCGCCTTTGGGATCATGGTTATCAAAAGTCATATTACTGGTGATTTCGGAATAAGTATGCTCATCACCAAAATCTGCATATTCGATTATTAATGAGAAGGCACAACCGACGACAACGCCATCAACAACCACACAAATTTGCCCATCAGGAAATTTAGTTAATAAAGCTTCTACAGTGGGCTCATTCCAAGTTGCTAATTCTTTATTAAGATAAACTGACTCACTCGCTTGGCGAAGCTCTGTCATGTCTTGCAAGGTTAAATGACGAACGGTAACGCTATTGGCTTCCATATCTATTCCTAATTAATTTTTAAGTTTAAGTTTAAGTTTAAAAATTAAATTTTTATCGTTTTTTTATCTCACCATCATAGAAAATAAAAAGACAACTGTTGTGGTTATAATACCAAAATATGTATATACAAACGTATATTACAAAAGATTTAAAACAATAAAACATCGCAAAAAATAGTCGCTATAATCAGTAAAATATAGTGCTATCAGTGATCACATCATTAGACTTTCGCTATGTAAGGGTACGATATTCATAAAGTTACATTGTGGGTAAATTCCCCTTGGCTTTGAAATATTGCCCGTTGAACTAAGCAGTAAAACATTGAACCGGTGTTCCATGACTAGTCAATAATTAGCAAATAACCAGTCAATAGTTGGTCGATACTTAGTCAGTAATTCACTTGACTATAGCCTTTTTTACTATCGAACTTAATTAATAACCATGAAAAATCACCTTAGATTTTTTATATTAACTCACCACCTTTTTTAATTGTTCAACAACATAGATCACAATTTCAATGGCAATTAATATGATCACTATCCATTCCAAAAATGAAGAATGTTGATGCTTTTGCTCATCGGCAAGCATTTCAAATAACTCGTGAATGGTCGCGAGTTTTTTCGATAATAATTCAACCCGCTGATGAATCTCCATATAACGAGTGACGACATTGTAGGTTGCTTCATGTTCTGAGTATTCCCAAAAAAAGTCAGGGGTATCCAACAGACCATAATGCAAAATTATATCGCTTTTTGTACTAAATAATGTGCCACGGATCTTAGCTATTTCTTTACGTGACAATGCAATCCGGCCTGTTTTGGCCAATGCTTCTGGTAACTTTGAATAATGAGTGATCGTATTTTGTGCCTTCATTTCATATTCAATCAGTTTAATTGATTGCGCCAAAGCATGACTGATCGCTAATCGCGTTAATGCCAACCTATCAGGCAAATAAATATTGTCTTTACTGATTTTCAATTCACTCGAAAATGAAAAACGTAAATGTTCTTCAATTTTTTCAACTTTATCGCTGTGTTTGCGTATCAAACGATTTACTAATGCTTGACGTTCGTCTTCTTCT
Organism: Alteromonadaceae bacterium; assembly: GCA_047621305.1. Classification (GTDB taxonomy): domain Bacteria; phylum Pseudomonadota; class Gammaproteobacteria; order Enterobacterales; family Alteromonadaceae; genus Colwellia_A. Next base: position 17,777 of record JBLHNB010000038.1, read on the forward strand.
ACCGCCCAAAAAACAATAACACCGTAATCAAATAACCAATACTCTCCCGTGGGTACCACAATACGTACCGCATCATGATAACGAACCCCACGTTCTGTAGTGTTTATATCTGTTGCTGAGGGAGTTGACAGAAAATCAGCACCGACATTATATACTGACAGTCTGTCGTGACTAAAATGAACCACGTCGAGATTTCCTTCAATATTCATTGCTTCATTGATCTCATTAATACGTTAACCCTATTGGACACATGATCATTTTTGCGCAATTTGGCACGGTTTTCAAAACCTATCAAGCGTATAATTTCAATTACATTGATGAAAAAAATTAATCAACAACAAGAAAATATTTCGCTTTTTTTTTTTACAAAATATAGCCATTATTTACCACGTAAGAAATTACATAAAATACATTATTTTAATTGGTATTATTCATCACACGAGAGATAGAAAATGAATATTAACTCAACGTCCACTTATAGCGATGACTTGAATTATAACGATACTTATAGCAATGAATTTGATCACAGCACTTTTGATGACGACGAAGCTGAAAATCAACAAAAGAGTAGTTCAAAACGCAGTCGAAATGTGAGCAGCTATTTAATTAGAAAAAAAATTGAAGCGCGTCAAGAAAAACGTAGATTAAGAGATTTGTGTGACGAAGATTTCGACCGGTAGATATAACGACCTAAATGATTAAAGTCATTTAAGAATGAAGTGAAATTTATTACATAACCTGAGTTCTGGATAATGAGTGCTTGATGTTTAAGTAAAATAAATCGCTTATATAGTAAAATAGTTAAACAAAAATTATAGCAAACTTGAAGTAACTATGTACTCTCTCAATGTTTCATTTTATACCATTATCAAGATAAAACGTTTATGAATAGCGGATTATTTATCGACGTTTAACGCTGAGAATGGGATAAAAGAGATGATATTGAGCAAGTGCTGCTTATCCAGAATTAAAGTTACATATATTTTAAAGGAATCAACATGAAAAAATTAATATTATTAGTGGTTTTATTCTCAGTATTTTTAAACACCTCATTTGCTGGTGAGTTACCGATTGCTCCCGCCTTAGTCCTTAAAGAAGCTATTGATAGCTGTAAAGAATGGGCACAAGAAGACGAAGTAGCAGAACCAGAAATGTATAACTATGTATTGAGCTGTGTTAATGAAGAATTGACTGATAAACAATTCCAAACAGTGTCAAAAATCGAATTATAAGGCTAATATTATTAATACCCATTGGTTTATTAAACTAGTGGGTATTTAGAAACACGCATCCATAATGACAACAAAGGCATAAACATAGATAATTTACTCAATATTGCCCCTTATGAGTGGCTGGCAATCCTCACCTCCTTATTTTGTGGATCCGCAATCGGATTAGAGCGACAATTACGTGGTAAGCCCGTAGGTATCAGAACATCATCACTTATAGTATTAGGAACATATATATTCATTGCCACTGCTGATAGCGTCGCAACAAACATGTCTGATCCATCGCGTATCATTGGGCAGGTCATCACTGGCGTTGGTTTTTTAGGCGCAGGCGTTATGCTCGCAAAAGATGGCGCGGTTGTTGGAGTAACCTCTGCGGCGACTATTTGGGTATTGTCTGCTATTGGCGTCACTATTTCAAAAGGCAGTTATCTTGTTTCTATTGAGCTTTCACTGGTCGTTGTTTTTATTCTTTTCGGTGTCGACATTTTAGAAGAGTACTCACAATTATTTACTAAAGGTGTTCATAATAAATACCGCAACTGGAAAGCGGAGCCTTCACGCTTTAGATTCCGTGATCGCAGAGATAAATAATAACAGTAATAATTTTAACTAAGTGCTCACGTTGAATAATTTACATTGTTTACATATAAAATCACATACCAGTAAAATTCAATCAAGCGCCTCATCTACACCAATCAAGGTGCTTGGTTTTTCGGGAACTTAGACCTGCATAATTAAAGTTTACCCTTCTAAAGTTGAAAGGATAAATTATTCATCGGGCTTATTGGTAATATTTAGCGCATAAGTCACCGTGTTTTTGATAGGTATCACTTGTTCAAGTGCATTAAATTCAATTGCGATTACTATTACTATTACTATTACTTGAGTATAAAAATAAAACCTTTACATAACGTCGTAAAAGCACACTTATACCAATTGAATTAAAGTAGTGATCTATTATAAGCGAGAGTAAATGTTCAAGAGCAAGGCGCTTGAGTGAGTAATAGCATGCTATTGGGATTGAAAGCAACGCAGATATTGGATATTTAGACAGTATTAGAATGATCGATTCATTATTTCAATTGGTATTAAATAGCCCTTCCAATCGCTTTAATGTAATAATACCAATGAGTATAATACCCTATTGAATACTTTCACATTACCTAATTCAAATTATCCCTATTACCTGGAAAATATCGATCATGCGAGTAGCCGTCTCTCAGTTTGCCACATCCTCAAATATTCAAGAAAACCTCGCAACTTGTCTTCGTATGATAGATAAGACAGCAATATGTAAACCGTCTTTAATCCTTCTTCCCGAATTTTGTAATACACAGTTTGATAATAGACAGTTTGATAATACACAGCGTTATCATGTTCAACCTACCTACATCGACCATAATCAGGCATGGAATGAAGCTCTAGCTATTAACGGATCTTTTTTACAATGTATCGCGGAGCAAGCAAAACAGCACGGCTGTTATATAGTGATCAATATAACCTTACGCCGAGATCTAACACGTAACTTTTCAAATGATGAGCAAAGCGGCTCGATTAAATCAAATATTAGTGTGACCTCATGTTTATTTTCACCACAAGGCAAACTTATACACCAAGAAGATAAACAAACGTTAACGGCTGCTGAAAATATTTTTTTTATTAGCGCGAGTAAAGTTGCTGACATTGTAACAACGCCCTTTGGAAAACTTGGACTCTTGACCGGCAGCGACAGTATGCGCTTTAACACGTCACGGGGGCTAGCCTTACGTGGTGCACAATTATTGTGTAATTCAATAAATTCATTTGCAATCGATCAAAGCTGTTTACACGACCCTGCTCGAGCAGGGGAAAATAACGTATTTTTAGCCACCGCAAATAAAGTGGCTTCATTGGATCTAATAGAACATATTTCACAAGAAACCTTGCTTGACGCTGGTCAAAGCCAAATAATTGCTCCTGATGGCAAAGTACTAGCAAAGATAGCTAATGATAAAGAAGGTTTTGTTTTTGCTGATATAGACTTGGTTGAGGCTGGGTTAAACAAAAAACGCCGCCCTGATGGTACACATTTTATTAAGCAGCTCCGTCCTGAACTTTATCATGATCTAACAGCACAGATAAGGGATCAACAGTCCATCAGTAAACCAGCCCTGCATGAAAAGGTTCAGGCCAATAAGATTCCAGAAACAGCTAACGTCGCGATATTTGCAACCTATAAATCTAACGAAGAAGCTATTGAAGATGTTTGTCATTATATTGAAAATAATGTTAGTGATATTATTCAATTACCTGAATTATTCTTTATTACCGATAAAAATATCACCAAGGATGCTGCACAATTAGCCCAAATAACACAGTTGAGTAAGCAACTTATTAATCAAATCAGTGCAGTGCTGAGACCTTTTCAATACGTATGCACCAGTGTAGTTCTTGAGGGAATACATCAGGCGGTACTCATAAGCGAGCATGGTTTATTCGCAACACAACAACAGCTACATTTTTGCCAAAGATATCAGTGGACACCATTAGGTGATGATTTAAATATTATAGAATTGCCCTTAGAGCAAGGGAACATTAACCTTGTTATGCTAACCGCTGATGATGCAAACATAGCTGAAATAGTCAAGGTAGCGGCTTTGCATGACATCCATTTATTGCTGGTACCTTTTGATATTCAAGAGCCGTACGAGGTTGATTATAGTTTGTTATCTCGCGCTGCTGAAAATAGAATTTGCATCGTTGCGGCAAGTCGCGAGAAGGATTTTGTCGATAACTTACCTAACAATGATTTACCTGAAAATAACGCCAATAAAAATATCTATAGTAAAAACAAGCGTAAAGTTCATAAATCCACAGGATTAATTATCAATTTGACTGCTGAGCCTTCTTTATTACCCCGCTGGAAGTCACCTAAGTTTAATGGTTATATCAACCAACCTCTGGTTAAAAGTCAACACGGTAAAATCACTAAAGCTTTGGTTCATCCTATTGCTGCTTGTAATAAGCCCCAGTAAGGTCTAATCCACCTTTAGAATGGAGAAATTCGGGCTATCATCGAGAGTGATAGCCCTTAGAAGGTTATTATTTATTAAACCAATACCTATAGTATACATCGTCCGATTTCTAGCCTCGTTACATTCGTGTCAACCGACAAGGATCACCATAAGCTCTTATCTCTTTATTCTGGTTCGTAGTCTAAATTTGCTGATAACCAACGCTCTGCTTGTGGCAAGGTCATTTCTTTACGCGTGGCATAATTGATCACTTGATCTTTCGCCACTTTCGCTACCGCAAAGTATTTAGAGTCAGGGTGAGCAAAATACCAGCCGCTTACTGCAGCCCCTGGCCACATCGCAAAACTTGAGGTTAATTCCATACCAATGTTTTCTTCAACATTGAGTAGTTCCCACAACAAACCTTTTTCAGTATGCTCAGGACATGCAGGATAACCTGGTGCAGGTCGAATACCTTGATATTTTTCACGAATTAAATCATCATTTTCAAGTGACTCGTCTGGTGCATAGCCCCAATATTCTTTTCGAATTTTTTCATGAAGATATTCAGCACTTGCTTCAGCCAATCGGTCGGCGACAGCCTTAATTAAAATACTATTGTAGTCATCATGTTGCGCATTAAACTCTTTAACCAAGTCATCACAACCAAACCCTGACGATACAGCAAAGGCACCAACATAATCTTTTATACCGGATGCTTCATCCGCAACATAATCAGACAAACAACGATTAAACTGCCCTGCTGGTTTTTTACTTTGTTGGCGTAATTGATGTAATTTCATCAACTCTTGTTCACGAGTATCATCAGAAAATAAAATTAAATCGTCTCGCTTGCGATGAGCTGGAAATAATCCAAAGACTGCTTTAGCTGTGAGTTTTTTATTGTTAATCACATCATCTAAGAGTGCGTTAGCATCATTAAATAAATTGGTTGCTTCTTCACCGACGACTTCATGGCGTAAAATTAACGGGTATTTTCCAGACAACTGCCAAGTCATAAAAAATGGCGTCCAATCGATGTATTTTCGCACTAAGTTCAAATCGATGTCATCAAGAATAGTAATACCTAATTTATTAGGCACTTTGGGTGTGTAGTTTTCAAAACTGATCGGGACGGCATTTGCACGCGCGTCTTCTAAAGAAATTAAGCTTGATCGTGGACCTTTTTTATAATGGCGTTCACGGACACGTTCATATTCTTCATCTTGCCTTGCAATAAACGCGGCGCGTTTTTCTTTGTCATCAGACAATAGCGTGCTCACCACAGAGACTGAACGCGACGCATTAGGTACATAAATAACCGGATGCTGATATTGGTGCTCTATTTTAACAGCAGTATGTGCTTTTGATGTAGTTGCACCACCAATAAGTAGTGGCAAACTAAAATTAAGTCGTTTCATTTCTTTGGCGACATGTACCATTTCATCAAGTGAAGGGGTGATCAAACCCGATAAGCCAATAACATCGACATTTTTTTCTTTAGCCACGCGTAAAATTTCATCACATGACACCATGACACCCAAGTCAATAATGTCATAGTTATTACATTGTAAAACCACACCGACAATATTTTTACCTATGTCGTGTACATCGCCTTTTACCGTCGCGAGCAGTACTTTACCATTTGATTTTATTTCAGTTTTTTCAGCCTCAATAAAAGGGTTTAAATGAGCAACTGCTTGTTTCATTACTCGCGCCGATTTTACCACTTGTGGTAAAAACATTTCTCCTGCGCCAAATAAATCACCCACCGTATTCATACCATCCATCAACGGCCCTTCAATAACATCAAGAGGGCGAACAGCGACAAGACGTGCCGCTTCAGTATCTTCAACAATAAATTCATTGATACCTTTAACTAATGAGTACTCTAAACGTTCTGTAATAGGCAATTCACGCCAACTTAAGTCCGATTTATTATTCTTACTGCCGGCTTGCCCACGGTAATTTTCAGCAACATCAAGTAAACGTTCGGTCGCACCGTCATCACTGTTTTGAATAACATCTTCAACAGCAAGGCGTAAATCGTCGGCTATATCTGAATAAATAGCCAATTGACCGGCATTGACTATGCCCATATCCATGCCATTTTTTATCGCATGATATAAAAACACCGCATGAATGGCTTCACGAACGGGATTATTACCACGAAATGAAAAGGATACATTCGAGACGCCGCCAGAAATCATCGCGTGGGGTAGATTTTCTTTAATATCAGCAACCGCCTCAATAAAATCCACGGCGTAGTTATTATGTTCTTCTATACCGGTAGCAACAGCAAAAATATTGGGATCAAAAATAATATCTTCTGCTGGAAAACCAATTTCATCAACTAAAATACCGTAAGCACGCTTACAAATTTCGTATTTTCTTATACGGGTATCTGCTTGTCCTTTTTCATCAAATGCCATCACAATAACGGCTGCACCATAACGACGTAAAAGCTCAGCTTGTTGACGGAAGTTATCTTCGCCTTCTTTTAAGCTAATGGAGTTAACGACCCCTTTACCTTGAATACATTTTAAGCCTGCTTCTAAGATATCCCACTTAGAAGAGTCAAGCATAATCGGTACTTTCGCGATGTCTGGCTCCCCAGCAATTAAATTCAAATATCGCACCATGGCCGCTTTGGAATCAAGCATGCCTTCATCCATGTTGATATCGATAATTTGCGCGCCATTTTCTACTTGTTGCAGTGCAACCGCGATCGCTTGGTCGTAATTTTCTTCGGTAATTAAGCGCTTAAAAACAGCAGAACCGGTTACGTTAGCACGCTCACCCACGTTAACAAACAATGAATCGCCTTGTATCGTTAGTGCTTCAAGACCCGATAAACGACAGGCTATTTTACGTGGTTTCACTTCACGTGGTTGTATATTGGCAACCGCATCAGCCATACCTTTTATGTGTGCAGGTGTGGTACCACAACAGCCGCCAATAATATTTAAAAAACCAGCCTCTGCCCATTCTTTAACGTGAATATCCATATCTTCGACACTGAAGTCATATTCGCCAAAAGCATTAGGTAAACCGGCATTTGGGTGTGCTGATACCGCGACATCTGAAATACGGCTTAATTCGGCAACATATTGTCTTAATTCTACCGGGCCTAACGCGCAATTCAAACCAAAAGAAATGGGTTTAGCATGACGTAGGGAATTATAAAATGCTTCGGTAGTTTGCCCCGATAGGGTTCGGCCTGAGGCATCGGTGATCGTGCCAGAGATCATCACCGGTAAGCGCAGTTGTAATTCATCAAAAACCGCTTCAACCGCAAAAATGGCTGCTTTTGCATTTAGGGTATCAAAAATAGTTTCTATAAGAATAAGGTCGGAGCCACCTTCGATAAGTGCTTTGGTTGATTCAATATAAGCGTCTTTTAATTGATCAAAAGTTACATTTCGAAATGCAGGATCATTTACATCAGGTGAAATTGAGCACGTGCGATTCGTTGGGCCTAAAACACCCGCGACAAAGCGTGGTTTACTTGGGTTTTTGGCAGTAAATTCATCTGCGGCTTCACGGGCAATTTTTGCCGCAGCAAAGTTTATTTCAGCACTGTGCATCGCCATGTCGTAATCGGCCATAGCAATCGTTGTGGCATTAAACGTATTCGTTTCAAGAATATCGGCACCCGCTTCAAGATACTCATTATGAATAGCCTTAATAACATCGGGCTGTGTCAGCACTAACAAATCGTTATTGCCTTTAACATCAAGATGCCAATCAGCAAAACGGTCACCACGGTAATCTTGCTCTTCAAACTTATACGCTTGGATCATAGTGCCCATTGCGCCATCAAGAATTAAGATACGTTCTTTTAACTGTTGCTCTATTAGGCTATATGTTGCTGACTTTTTCATACGACTTCTCTATCTGTATTTTCTGTAATTTATTGAAAATCAATTTTTCTACACTGGAATAGATGTAGGTCGAGGTTTATCTCGACAATTTTTTGATATTTAAATATGCCTTTTTTCATCATTGTCGAACCTCGCTACGCTCGTGTCGACCTACAACAAACTATATCTGGGTATCTGGGTACATCGCTTGAATATTATTAGCATCCAATTTATAAGGTGTTATTTGATATACATAATAATTTAGCCAGTTGGTAAATAACAAGCTGCCATGACTACGCCATGAACTGTGTGGTACTTTATTCACATCATCATTAATATAGTAGTTTTCCGGCATAATAGCCTGCGCATTGACGTTGAGATCACGACTAAACTCTTCATCTAACGTCGTGGCATCGTACTCAGGATGTCCGGTAAGATAAACCTGTTGCTTATTTTTACTTGCGACCACATAAACACCAGCCTCTGGTGATTCTGCAATTATTTTTAATCCAGGCACTGACAAATAATCGGATTTTTCAATATAACCATAGCGGGAATGCGGTACATTAAAGAACTCTTCAAAACCACGCGTTAACTGTTCTTTAGGATCAACAGGACTATGTTCAAATACACCTAATAATTTATCATCACGTAAGTGACGGTTCAATCCATAATGATGATAAAGTGCAGCGTGCGCAGCCCAACACGAAAACATCGTTGAGGTTACATTTTTTTCAGCCCAATCAAAGACTTCACATATTTTGTCCCAAAATGTGACTTTCTCGTAGTCCATTAATGCTAAGGGTGCACCTGTAATAATTAAACCATCATATTGTTTGCCTTTAATGTCATCAAACAAACGATAAAAATTATCCATATGCGCTTGAGGGGTATGTTTTGATTCATTTGCATGTATACGCACAAACTCAATATTAATTTGTAATGGCGTATTGGCCAACATTCTGAGTATTTGTACTTCTGTGGTTATTTTATTTGGCATTAAATTTAAGATCGCCACTTCCATAGGACGAATCTCTTGACTCGCTGCTCGATGTTCAGACATAACGAAAATATTCTCGTTATCAAGCACTTGTAAAGCGGGTAACTGATCAGGAATTTTGATGGGCATAATTTTCTACCTATTAAGCCAAATTAAAAGAATGTAAACATGTAATGAAGATAAAGCCAATGTTACTTGGATTTATAGCTATGTCAACATCTAAACGTATAGACGTCTAAATTGGTTTGTAATACTTCGCTCAATTAATAGCATTCATATTAGCTAATTCAATGCTTGGTTAGATCTTAACTGCTTCGCAATTAAATCAATAAATGATCTGACTTTTGTCGATGTTAGATGCCCTTCCCTATGTACGATATGAATTGGGCTTGGTTTGGGTTCATAGCTTTCCAACAAGATCTTTAGTTCACCTGATGCTAACAAAGGAGCCACTTGATAAGAAAGCAAACGTGTAATACCAAAGCCAGATTTTGCAGCTTCTATCGCAGCATCATTTGTATTGACTATTAAACGAGGTTTTAATTTAATTTTCTGTGCCTGTTTATTGTAGTCAAAGAACCATTCACTATTTGCATTTACAGCTCGAGAAAAAATACTGTCATGGTTGATCAAATCATTAGGGTCTTGAGGAATCCCCTTGCGCTTAATATATTCAGGAGATGCACATAAGATCATTCGCACTGTACCAACTTTCAATGCTCGCATACTAGAATCAGGAAGCTCACCAATGCGTATACCAACATCTAATCCTTCTTCTAATAGATTTACCACCCTATCCAAAAATACAGTCTCAACCTCGGTATCAGGATAATGCTGCAAATATTCAATGATTGCTGGCATCACAAACATCTTGCCAAAGAGAACCGGTGCTGTTATCGCTAATCGCCCACGTGGCTTTGCATTTATCCCCACAGCGGCTTCATTTGCCATTTCTACTTCCTGTAAGATACGCCGTGCATCTATTAAATAACGCTCTCCTGATTCAGTAGTACGTACATATCGAGTTGTCCTATTTAATAATTTGACCTTTAATTTATCTTCTAAAGCCGCAATCGCTCGTGTAACGGCAGGAGGAGACAAACCAAGTTTACGTGCACCTGCGGCAAAACCTTCTTCTTCAGCAACAGCTACGTAGACTTGCATTAAATGTAGTTGATCCATTAATCCCTCTTATCATTATTCCATAATTTATAATAATCAATTATTAATTATGGCTATTCTTTTATCAAGTGGAATTTGTCAAAGTAACGTCATCAACAAAACATACACCATTTTAAGGAATAACTGATGAGTAGAATTAATGTCATTACTGATGAAAATGCTAATACAGAGCAAAAAGAGCTTTTCGCCGCGATAAAATCACAATTAGGTATGGTACCTAACTTTCTAAAAGTATTTGCCAATTCACCTACTGCACTTCGCGCATTTTTGGGCTTGCATAGCATCGCTAATGAAGGCAGTTTAGATAATTTAACGAAAGAGCGTATAGCACTAGCTTTAGCAGAACAAAACGCTTGTCAATATTGTGCTTCAGCGCATACAGCAATCGGTAGTAGCCTTGGTTTAAGCGGTGCTGAAATAGAAGCTAACCGTGCAGGCACTAGCCAAGATGCAAAAGCAGCAGTTGCCATTAAATTTGCTAAAGCGCTCGCTGAGCATAATGGGGAAGTTACTTCAGCAGAATTATTAGAAGTTCGCGCTGCTGGATATACCGAATCTGATATTGTTGAAATAATTACACATGTCGGTATGAATGTAATGACTAATATCCTGGGTAAAGCAAGCCGTGTTGAAATCGACTTTCCAAAAGTAGAGCTAAAAAAAGCTTCCTAGGTTAATTAGTTAAAGGCATTAACAAATAGTAATAATATTAGAAATATTATTACTATTATTAATTAGTACTCATTATTTTAAGAGGATGACCATGGGACACAAATTTGCAGAAATAGCTTTTACTGACGAAGTAAAAAAGATCCAAGCTGAACAAGGCAGCAGGAAAAACTATGCGCGGATGGAACAGGGTCCTGATTTTAATAATATTTTTAGCCAAAGAGAAGCAAGCTTTGTTCAAGCTCGTGATAGCTTTTATATGGCAAGTGTCAGCGAAACCGATTGGCCATATGTTCAGCATAGAGGTGGGCCTCAAGGTTTTTTACGACTACTTGACGCAACGACTCTTGGCTTCGCTGATTTTACCGGCAATCGACAATACGTCAGTAATGGAAATTTCAAAAATAACGACCGAGTGTCCATAATTTTAATGGATTATCCCAATCGCACTCGCTTAAAAATACTCGGACGTATTAGTCCAGTTGCACTTGATGATATTGAAATTATTAGCCAATTAGAAGATCCCAATTACCGCGCAAAAATAGAACGTGCTTTCACCATAAAAGTAGAAGCATTTGATTGGAACTGCCCAAAATATATTACCCCTAGGTACGATGAAAAAGCGATTGAAGATATGGTTGCGCCATTAATTTCTGAAAATAAAGCACTGAAATTAGCTAGCACTCAAAACAATAATCCACCCAAAATAATCGGTGATGACAAGCTTGAGTTAATTGTTACTGGAATACGTCAGCTCACACCTAGAATAAGAGCCTATGAATTACGAACATTATCTGGCGAAGACTTACCTAAAATTAGCGCAGGTGCTCATTTAGATGTACCTGTATTACTCCCAGGTTCAATACTTGAAAAGCGCCATTACTCAATCTGTTCGAATCCTAATAGACGCGATATATATGAAATAGCCGTATTAAAAGAAGCAAATAGTACAGGAGGATCTATTGTTATTCATGAGCAAGTTACTCTAGGTCAAATACTTAAATGTTCAATGCCGAAAAATCATTTTGAATTGCAACATAATGATACTCCTTCCATATTGATTGCAGGAGGTATAGGTATAACAGCAATTAAATCTATGGCACAGGAACTTCAAGCTAGAGGCAAAGAATTTACTATTCATTATGCAGGTCAAAGCCTAAAAGAAATGGCTTTTGTTGATCGCTTACAAAGAGAGTTTACTCAAAAGTTATTTATATATCCTAAAAACGAAAATAAACGCATCAACTTAGAAGGTATTATAAAATCAGCGGCCAACAATACTTCTTTTTATCTTTGTGGGCCTGAAAAGCTTTTAATTAATTTTAAAGAACTTGCAAAACAAAATGACATCACGGCTGATCGTATACACTTTGAACGTTTCAAAAAAATTCATAACAAAAATGAACACCCCATTACCGTTACTTTAGCAAAATCAAATAAGACACTCGTAGTTGCTAGTGAGCAGTCTATTTTGGAGGCGATGATAGATGCTGATATTGACATCCCTTACAGCTGTCAAACTGGAAGTTGTAAAACTTGCCAGGTAAAAGTTTTATCAGGAATACCTGAACATTTAGACTTAGTACTCACTGAAAAAGAAAAGACTGAAGATAAGCTTTTTTGCCCTTGTGTTTCTCGAGCAAAATCGACAGCAATCACGCTAGATATTTAAGGATTAATCATGACCCCTAACCAAGAAATTCAAAAGACTCAAGAAACGCCAGAAATAAAAAAACCTTTACCTCCTTTTAACCAAGAAAGTGCAATCGTTAAAGTACGGTTAGCTGAAGATGCATGGAACAATCAAAACCCAAATAAAATAGCCCTAGCCTACACCAAAGAAACTATTTGGCGAAACCGAAATGTATTTCCGCAAGGTCGAGAACAGATAATAGAGTTACTCAAGGCTAAATGGCAAAAAGAGCATCAATACCGGCTAATAAAAGAGTTATGGGCTTATAATGATAACCGAATCGCTGTTCGCTTTGCTTACGAATGGCATAATGATGAAAACCAGTGGTTTAGGTCTTATGGCAATGAAAATTGGCAGTTTGATGAAAATGGTTTAATGGCATACCGCCACGCCAGTATTAATGACCTTGCGATCACTGAGCAAGAGCGAAAATTCTATTGGTCACTAGGCCGTCGACCTGATGACCATGCCAGTCTCACTGATTTAGGCTTGTAGAAGTAAATTTTACTTCACATATTCTTATCGTAATTCTGACGTTATACGATAAGTACAACGAAAAACTTTGGCTGCAGTTTTACAAGTAAAGAGAGTAAAAGTTAAGAATATTTTAACTCTCTTGATAAATCCTTGGCACTCTTGCAGGCATGCCCGCTAAAAGTTCATAACCAACGGTACCCGCATTGCTAGCCACCTCACTAATGCTTAAACCATCCCCCCAAAGAATCACTTCGTCACCAACAGCAATATTTTTGTTGTCTGTGATATCAATAGTAATAACCCCCATTGAAACACGACCGACCAATGGAATTCTTACACCATTTACAAGAACTGGCGTACCATTACGCGCATTACGTGGATAACCATCGCCATAACCAATAGCAACAATTGCTATCGTACTATCACGATCGGCAGTCCACGCGCTGCCATACCCCACACTATCACCACTTTCAATAGATTTAATATGAGTAATCGCTGACTTTAGCGTCATCACTGCTTTTAGATTTTTTGCATTAATATGATCATGCTTTAAAGGGTTTACACCATAGAGCATATAACCAGGACGATTCCAATGAGCACGGCTTTCAGGCCAAGCTAATAGGCCTGCAGAATTGGCTAAACTGTGCTGTACATTAGTGCTTACGGTAAGCGTTTTAAATTCTTTTATTTGCTCGGCTGTCATTTGATTATCAAGTTCATCTGCACAAGCAAAGTGCGTCATAATGACAATGTTTTTATTAATAGCATCACTAGCAAGTAATTTTGCATATGCTTGATTTAAATCATCATATGACAAACCGAAACGATGCATACCTGTTTCTACTTTTAGCCACAGCGTTAGCTTATCTTTTAACTTCATTTTTAAAATGCTGTCGATACTTTCTAAACAGGAAAGTACCAGCCAAAAATTATTCGCAGCAGCCACTTCCACTTCATTTTTATCATAGAAGCCTTCTAAAATAATAATGGGCGACTTAACCCCTGCAGCTCTAATTTCAAGAGCTTCATCAATACACGCTACCGCTAACGCATCCGCATTATTATCGAGTGCCAACGCGACTTCTTTAAGTCCATGACCATAACCATTCGCTTTTACCACAGCCACAGTTTTAGAGCTTGGTGATAAAGATTGTGCAACCTTGAGGTTAAGCGTTAAGTTAGATAAATTGATGATTGCGCGGGCAGGTCTGCTCATAATTCACTGTATAAAAGATGGAATATAATAGAAGTTTGTATCCTAAGTTTTTTCATTATCAATAACAACGAAAACCCAAAGATAACTCAAAGAAAACCTAAAGAAAACCTAAAGAAAAATCAAGAGAATAAGACAAGTTAAAAAACTAAAAAATCACCGTTGTCATATTAGTAACTAATGACAACGGTGTGATGGATATAAAATATTAGAAAAGGTATTTATTTAGCAATAGCTACTTCTTCATTTTTTTTATCTTTTTCTTTTTCTTTATCTTTTTCTTTATCTTTTTCTACACTTTTCTTTGCCAAAAGTTCAGCACGTAGACGACCATCTAGCTCTTTTGCCATTTTAGGGTGTTCAGATAAGTATTTAGTTGAGTTGGCTTTACCTTGACCAATACGTTCTCCGCCATAGCTATACCAAGCCCCTGCCTTTTCAACCATTTCATTTTTAACACCCAGGTCAATTAATTCACCTAAGCTGTTTATGCCTTCACCATAGAGAATTTGAAATTCAGCTTGCTTAAATGGAGGGGCAATTTTGTTTTTTACCACTTTAACGCGCGTTTCATTACCAACAATTTCATCACCACTTTTAACAGCACCAATACGACGAATATCTAAACGTACCGAAGCGTAAAATTTTAAAGCATTACCACCGGTGGTCGTTTCAGGCGAACCAAACATAACACCAATTTTCATACGAATTTGGTTAATAAAAATCAACATGGTATTGGATTTTTTCAGGTTACCTGTTAATTTACGCATTGCTTGTGAGAGCATACGTGCTTGAAGACCCATATGTGAATCCCCCATATCACCTTCAATTTCTGCTTTTGGCGTTAATGCCGCAACAGAATCGACCACGATGACATCAACAGCACCTGAACGCGTTAACATATCAACAATTTCTAAGGCTTGCTCACCGGTATCAGGTTGTGAAATTAATAATTCGTTAATATTTACACCAAGCTTTTCAGCATAAACTGGGTCTAACGCATGTTCTGCATCAATAAATGCACACACTTTACCATTACGTTGTGCTTCAGCAATAACTTCTAGGGTTAATGTCGTTTTACCGCTTGATTCTGGACCATAAATCTCAACTACACGCCCAAGAGGTAAACCACCGGCACCCAAAGCAATATCTAATCCCAACGAGCCAGTAGAAATGGTTTCAACATCCATAGTGTTGTTATCACCAAGTTTCATGATTGAACCTTTACCGAATTGACGTTCAATTTGGCTTAACGCTGCTGTAAGTGCTTTTTCTTTATCATCTTTCATACTGTGCTCCATCGATATTTGCTGGGATTTCGTTTTGATGAATGAAGTATACTGTATGACCGTACAGTATCAAGCTTTTTTACAATATATTTTAAATTAGTTGCAAATATAATTTACTGACACTTTTATACTACTGATAAATAACAAAATAAACACACTCGATAACTTTTTAGGTTTTACGTGTAAAAAGTTACAAACTGTATTATTTACAAATTACTCTTCTTTTAACATAGCGGTAAATATAAAAAATGAAGTAAATAAATAAGATCTATATAAGCAGCCTATGTCATAATCTGTTCATCAACATTTCGCAACATCATGCAATATAATAATTAATGACTATTCCTAATCCAGATCTCTCTTCGCACACTCCTATGATGCGTCAGTACTTAACCATAAAAGCTGAATTCCCTAATATTTTGATATTTTATCGTATGGGTGATTTTTATGAATTATTTTTCGATGATGCTAAAAAAGCATCTGATTTATTAGATATTTCGTTAACTGCTCGTGGAAAAACTGGCGGTAATGCAATACCAATGGCTGGCATTCCTTATCATGCCGCCGATACTTATTTGGCCAAGTTAGTGAAATTAGGTGAATCGGTCGCTATATGTGAGCAAATAGGCGATCCTGCCACCAGTAAAGGTCCTGTTGAGCGTAAAGTTGTACGTGTAGTTACGCCCGGAACCGTCAGTGATGAAGCCTTATTAACGGATCGGCAAGATAACCTGATTGTCGCTATTTTTGAAATGAACCAGCAAGGCCAACATGCTTTTGGTTTGTCTTATTTAGATATGACCAGTGGTCGTTTTGTATTAACCCAGCCGCAAACAAAAGAACAATTACAAGCTGAGTTACAACGCCTCGCTCCTGCAGAATTACTGTATCCTGAGACATGGTCAGATCTATCATTAATAGAAAATAGAAAAGGTTTACGTAGACGTACCGAATGGGAGTTTGATTTAGAAACAGCTAAAGCATTATTAAACAAGCAATTTGGTACAAAAGAACTTACTGGCTTTGGTGTCAACGACATGCCATTAGGGTTAGCCGCCGCAGGTTGCTTATTTAACTATGTGAAAGAGTGCCAACGTAGTGCCCTGCCTCATATTAGGGCGATAGTTGCCGAATCATCGGCAATCGGTGTGGTACTTGATGCTGCCACGCGCCGAAATTTAGAGCTTACACAGAATTTACAAGGGGGGCTTGAAAATACATTAGCTGCCATTTTAGATAAGTCAGCAACGCCCATGGGATCTCGTTTATTAAAACGTTGGTTACACTTTCCACTAAGGGACTTAACCACGCTTAATAACCGTCAACAAGCTATTGGCGATATCTTAGCAAAAGATCTACACCTAGATTTATATCCCTTATTAAAAACATTAGGTGATATTGAACGTATTGTTGCTCGAATTGCTTTACGCTCTGCTCGACCTCGAGACTTTGCCCGTTTAAGAAATGCTTTACAACAGTTACCTGAATTACAACAGTTATTGGCTGGCTATCAGCAAGGGCATATTCATTCATTGGCTGTTGATACCCAGCCGATTCCAAATATTCAGCAATTACTTGAACACGCTATTGTAGAAAATCCACCGGTACTCATTCGCGATGGCGGTGTAATCGCACCGGGTTATCATCAAGAACTTGATGTACTTAGAGATTTAAGTGACGGTGCCACTGAGTTTTTAGCGCAGCTGGAGTTGCGAGAAAAAGAGCGAACTGGCATACAAAGCCTAAAAGTTGGTTATAACAGAGTTCATGGTTTTTATATTGAAATTAGTCGAAGTGCGTCAAACGATGTACCTGATGATTATATTCGCCGACAAACGCTTAAAAATAATGAACGCTTTATCACCGAAGAATTAAAACAACATGAAGAAAAAGTATTAACAGCACAAAGTAAGTTTTTAGCGTTAGAAAAACGCCTCTATAACGAGTTATTTGAACAAGTACTTCCAGAACTTGACCGTTTACAAAATTTAGCGCAAGCCGTTTCAGAATTGGACGTACTTAATACTTTCGCCGAGCGGGCAGAATCGCTTAATTATATAAAACCTACGCTTACCAATGAAGCCGGCATAAATATAGAGGCCGGACGACATCCTGTCGTTGAGCAAATGACAGTAGAGCCTTTTATTGCCAATTCTGTAGTCCTTTCAGAGCAGAGGAAGATGCTGATTATTACCGGACCCAATATGGGGGGTAAATCGACCTATATGCGTCAAACGGCACTTATCGTTTTATTAGCCCATATCGGCAGTTATGTACCAGCAAGTAGTGCTAATATTGGCATGGTTGATCGTATTTTTACCCGTATTGGCGCTTCAGATGATTTAGCCAGCGGTCGTTCAACCTTTATGGTTGAAATGACAGAAACTGCAAATATTCTGCATAATGCAACAAAGAACAGTTTAGTTTTATTAGATGAAATCGGCCGAGGTACTAGTACTTACGATGGTTTATCACTCGCTTGGGCTTGTGTAGAAATGTTAGCTCAAAAAACGAAAGCTTTTACGTTGTTTGCGACACACTATTTTGAGTTAACATTATTAGCAAAAGAAATAGAGTCTTTAGCTAATGTGCATTTGGACGCCGTAGAACATGACGATAGTATTGTTTTCATGCATTCAGTACAAGAAGGTGCTGCAAGTAAAAGTTTTGGTCTGCAAGTAGCACAATTAGCCGGAGTACCTAAAGCGGTTATTATCAGGGCAAAACAACGTTTGGCTGAGTTGGAAACGCAGCAAGCCCCCTCAATACTACCTAAAGAAAATCTTTTTACTCATGCGGAGGCGTTTACACAGTTATCACTCATAGATAATTCACATCCTGTTATTGACACTTTGCAAGAAACGGATATAAACGAGTTAACCCCAAGACAAGCCTTAGACTTGTTGTATAAACTCAAAGAGAAGATTTAACATTCTTGTTTATTATTCTCGTAGGGCATCATCTTTAGACACAAAAAAACCAGCTTCTGCTGGTTTTTTATATTTATACTATGTGTTTTATTTAGTCCCTAATATTTAAGCTTCAAATATAGCTTCAATAGATAAGTTTTGTTGACTTAAAATATCCCGTAAGCGTTTTAATGCTTCAACTTGAATCTGACGTACTCGTTCACGAGTTAGACCAATTTCAACACCAACATCTTCTAATGTTGCCGCCTCATAGCCTAGTAAACCAAAACGTCTTGCCAATACTTCACGTTGTTTTGAGTTTAATTCGTTAAGCCAAGTAACAATGTTACTTTTAATATCTTCAGACTGTAAATGACTCTCTGGTCCGCCATCCTTTTCATCAGGAATGACATCTAATAGTGCTTTCTCTGTATCGCCAGCAAAAGGTGAATCAACTGAAGTAATGCGTTCGTTAAGACGCAACATTTTAGTGACGTCTGCTACAGGCCGGTCTAATGCAAAAGCGATGTCTTCCGCTGTAGGTTCATGATCAAGTTTTTGTACTAATTCTCGTGACGCTCGTAAATAAATATTGAGTTCTTTAACGACATGTATCGGAAGTCTAATCGTTCGAGTTTGATTCATAATGGCACGTTCAATTGTTTGACGTATCCACCATGTTGCATAGGTAGAAAATCTAAAACCTCGTTCGGGGTCAAATTTTTCAACGGCTCGAATTAAGCCTAAATTACCTTCTTCAATTAAGTCTAACAAAGGTAAACCACGGTTATTGTAACGACGTGATATTTTGACAACTAAACGTAGATTACTTTCGATCATACGTTTGCGTGAGGATTCATCTCCTTTTAAAGAGAGGCGAGAAAAATATACTTCTTCTTCTGCAGTTAACAGCGGTGAGAAACCAATTTCACTCAAATACAATTGTGTTGCATCTAAATTGGATGGGGCATCATCTAAACTTGTTAAAGACGATGAATTATCACTGATAGTTTTTTCTTTTTCTATTTGTATGCCCATGCTGTATCTCCCGTTACATAGCAAAGCTTAAATTTAATGATTAAATATTCACGTTCGTTGGCTCCATATTATTATTATTTAAATTAATTTCTCGGCAAATATTTCATTGGGTTAACTGACTTGCCACGAAAGCGAACTTCAAAATGAAGCATGACTCTTTCAGCGTCGGTATCTCCCATCTTTGCGATTCGTTCTCCGGCTTTTACAACTTGTTGTTCCTTGACAAAGATATGATCATTATGAGCATAGGCACTAAGGTAATCATCGTTATGTTTTACGATAACTAGCTTGCCATAACCTCTTAACGCATCACCAGCATATACTACCCTACCATCAGCTGCTGACTTAACCGAATCACCACGTTTACCTGCGATGTCGATACCTTTATTACCTTGCTTAGTAGTAGAATATACCGTTATAACTTTACCTTTAGCAGGCCAGTACCATTTGCGGATTTTCTGATTTAAATCAATGTAATTTCCGCTTACATTTCCACCATACTCCTGCTTTTTATTAGGTGCAACAGGTTTTTTTACTACGATTTCTTTCTTAGTTCGCCGAATTTTATTCGAGGGCTTGTTATCACTCGGCTGCACTACTTTTGAAAATAATTTAATTTTTTGACCCGGGTAAATTTGGTAAGGAGAATGAATATTATTCACTTTCGCAATCGTACGGATATCAAGATCTGCACGCCACGCAATTGAATACAAAGTTTCTCCTTTTTTTACAATATATTCTGTTCCTTTAATACTTTGTTTTATGCGTTTATTTAACGGCGTATGCGCTTTAACATCAACAACAGGGGCCGGAACATGACGAGAAGAACAGCTAGCTAACAATAGGATCAGTAATACATTACCAATAATAGATACATTTATGTTGCGCTTTACGACTCGGATCATTATCAGCTTTAAGTATTTAATCAGTTTTCCAGATAAGGACTTAATCTACTAACGAGCAATAAAATATGCAAGAATAATTAATGTCACGATTGTCCAGCCTAATATATCTATCCACTGTCGAAGTTTTTGCTCCATTGCAGCTCCTCCCCATTGAATAAGACCAGCAACAAGAAAAAAACGTAGCCCTCTACTGATAGCAGAGGCTAATAGAAATGGTAAGAAGGCCATTTGTAAAAAACCTGCACTCACGGTAAACAGTTTATAGGGGATCGGTGAAAAACCGGCTAAAAAAACGACCCAAATACCCCATTCAGAGAACCATGTCATGATTTTATCAAAACGGGCTTGATAACCTAATTCGATAATGATCGGCTGGATCCAGGGTTCAAACATCATATAACCCAGTATGTAACCTACGACTCCACCAATAAGTGACGCAGCAGTGGTTAAGCTCGCCAGTCGCCATGCCTGTTGAGGCTTAGCTAACACCATGGGGGCTAGTAATACATCTGGGGGGATTGGAAAAAAAATGGATTCACAAAATGTTAAAGTGGCTAATATATGTGGTGCAAATTTATGCTCTGCCCAGCGCAATGTCCATGCGTATAGCGCAGAAAAAATCTTAATTTTTTGGATCACGATACCGCTCCAGGAATAAGTGGTACAAACCGCACGGCTTCTACTTGTTGTTCATCATAACGTTCACCATTACGGGTAATTATCTTTAATATTTGAGTTTGCTCACCAACTGGAATAACTAGGCGTCCGCCATCAACAAGCTGATCTAATAAAGCCTGAGGTATGGATGAAGGGGCCGCAGTAACAATAATAGCATCAAAGGGCGCTTTACTATCCCACCCTTTCCAACCATCGCCATGTTTCATTGATATATTATGTAAATCCATCGCTTTCAATCGTCTTTTTGCTTGCCATTGTAGTGCTTTTATTCGTTCAACTGAAAAAACCTTATCTGTAAGTTGAGCTAAAATAGACGTTTGATAACCAGAGCCAGTACCAATTTCCAGAATATTATTCGGTTTACCGTCTAAAAGTAATAATTCTGACATTTTGGCAACGATATAAGGTTGTGAAATTGTTTGCCCTTGACCTATGGGTAATGCTGTATTGTCATATGCTTTATGAGCAAGGATTTCTGGAACAAAAATATGCCTAGGCGTTCGCGCGATAGCTTGTAGCACATCTAAATTAACAATGCCTTCATCATGTAATTTTTGTGCCAGTATTTCCCCACTTCGACTTGATTTACCACCGATACGACTTTGTACTCTGACATTCATATTTTGCTCTTCAGTTTATGTTTTTTAATAGTCAGTCTCTGTTTACAGTGACAACTCACTTAACCATGTTGCCATATTTTCAATGCTTTGATGTGCTGTCATATCAACAGTTAGAGGCGTAACAGAAACATAACCATTAGCTATCGCATGAAAATCAGTACCTTGGCTAACATCAAGTCCTTTACCGAGTAAACCATACCAGTAAATATCTCGTTGCCAAGGGTCCTTTTGTTTCATCATCGCCTCAGCTTTATGTCTATGCCCTAAACGGGTTACTTTAATACCTTTTAACTGGGAAAGCGGTATGTCTGGAACGTTAATATTTAATATTTGATCCGCAGGTAAAGGATGTTCGGTTAAACGTTGTATCAACTTTGCAGTAACAACAGCCGCTGTTTGATAGTATGCTTCGCTTCTCCCCACTAAGGATACAGCAATTGCTGGCATTCCCATATGACGACCTGCGGTAGCGGCTGCCACTGTACCTGAATACAAGGTATCATCACCTAAATTTTCACCATGATTAATTCCCGCTACCACTAAATCAGGTGGCGTTGACGCCATTTCAGTAATACCCAGGTGTACCGCGTCAGTTGGTGTTCCATTAACAGCAATAAAACCATTTTCATGAGTATGTGTACGTAATGGGTTGAGTAGCGTAAGTGAATTACTTGCGCCACTGCAGTTTCGATCAGGGGCGACAACCGTGACCTTAGCAAATTTTGATAACTCGTCAAAAAGCACTTTAATACCTAGTGCGTGCACACCATCATCATTACTTAATAAGATATTCATTAGTTATTGTCGACGCTCGGTTAAGTCCTGATATACAAGTAGCTCTCTTAAAATAGTGGTTGCGTAACAACCTGAGGGCAAGAAAAACGATAAGGTAACAAGATCATTATTGGCTTGAATGTCACTATCAGTGAAATTTAAACGTATACGACGACGCTCTTGCTTCAAGCCAAAGCGCGGTAAACCTAAACAAAAATCAGCGTGTTTATCAGCAACTGCTTGTTCAAACAACACGGCTTCTCCTTGAGTCATCAGGTCACCTGCCCCCCACATCGGCGCGGTTAGATCGATATCTTTTTCTTTAAAACGAGAGACTATGCTTTCATCAATTTCATCAGCCAAAAATACAGACTGCGTACCCGCTAACATAAAAACATCGCCCGAAACTAACTGCTCAAATTTTTGTTGTTTAATACGTTGGCTAACCATGTCATTAAAAATAAATGAACGTGCTGCAGAAAGATAGATACCACGTTTTTTCTTGTCTTTTACTTTTGTACCTGAAAATAAAGACTGGGCTTTTTCAATATTACCCGCATCAATACCAAACCGCTGTTCACCAAAGTAATTGGGCACACCAAACGCAGAAATAGTATGCCAACGCCTGAGCAATTCATCAACATCGCTAACCTTGCGCAAGGTTAATTCAAAACGATTACCTGATAGCGCGCCAATTTTTAGCTTTTTATTATGCCGCGAATAAAAAAGGACTTCGACACCCTCGATAGTTAAATCACTTAAGTCATAGTCTTTTTTACCCGGCACATGAATACCAAACCATTGTTCAGTAACCGCAAAACGATCTTTTAAACCGGCATAGGAGACCAATTGTTCTTTAACAGAGAAGTATTTTGCTAACTGGCGCGCAACAAAAAGTGTATTTGCACCGGTTTTTCGAATATGGATAAATAAATGCTCTCCTTCACCACACGGCTTAAAAGGGAGTTGTTCAAATACCTTAAAATCACTCATTTCACTGCGCAGTAAACCGGTTACTTGGGGTTTTCCATATAAATAAGAAAAATCTAAAATATCATGCTCTTTTACCAAGGTATCATCCATAGTATTATTTTCCATTAGCTGAACCTGCTGACGTTACTTGAGCAGACAGTAATAAAACCACCGCATGCACAGAAATGCCTTCTTTTCGTCCAGTAAAACCTAACGCCTCAGTTGTCGTTGCTTTAACATTCACTTGTTCGATATTAGCTAATAAGTCCTGCGCTAAGCATTCTCGCATTGCCACTAAGTGAGGAGCCATTTTAGGTGCTTGCGCAACGATGGTAATATCAGCATTACCTAAGACATAGCCTTTATCTTTCATTAGACCAACAACATGACGCAATAATAACCGGCTTGAAATGTTTTCATATTGGCCGTCGGTATCAGGAAAGTGATTACCAATATCAGCCAAACATAAGGCACCTAATATCGCGTCACACAGCGCATGAATAGCGACATCACCATCTGAATGGGCAATAAAACCCTCTTCATAATCAATTTCCACACCACCTAAAACAATTGGCCCTGATCCGCCGAACTTGTGTACATCAAAACCATGCCCTATTCGCATATTGCTCTCTTATTTATTAATATCATTTTTTTGTTTATTCAATATAAATTCAGCAAGTGACAAATCATCAGGCCGTGTAATTTTAATATTATCACTACTACCTTCAACCAAAGCACTACCAAAACCTGCGTATTCCATAGCTGATGACTCGTCAGTTAATCCAACATGCTCTGATAATGCATACATTATTGCGTCTTGTAGTTCGTCACTTCGATACATTTGTGGCGTAAGTGCATGCCATAACTCATTACGTTCGACGGTCTGTTTAACAAGGTTTTTTTCTTGTTCACGGATACCGCGCTTCATGGTATCTCGTACTCGCATAGCTAATAAACCGCCCGTTTTTGTCGCTAGCGTATTTTCAATAAGTGCACTAATGTCTCGGTGAGATATGCAAGGACGTGCCGCATCATGAACTAATACCCATGGATATTGTGTTTTATCTATCGATTTTAAAGCGGAAAGTACCGAATCAACTCGTTCATTTCCGCCAATAACAATCGATACATTCTCATTTTTATTTAAGCAGCTATCGACAAAATAAGCATCGTCTTCACCAAGTGCTATCACCACTTTTTCAATAGCAACATGAGACAACAACCGTGTTACGGTATGTTCTAAGATGGTCATACCGTCAATCGTTAAATATTGTTTAGGACACTGCGACTGCATACGTTTACCAACCCCTGCCGCCGGCACAATAACAACAAAATTCCTTTTACTACTTTCCATATTAACGACTGTCCTTAAGGTTATTATTTGCAGTACTAGATTGTCGATGACGGTTGATATCTTTTGTTGGATAAACAATCCTAAAAAAGGTTTCACCTTCCTTAATCATACCCAACTCATTTCTGGCCCGTTCTTCAATTGCTTCAACGCCCGACTTTAAATCATCGGTATCGGCATACAATATTTTATTTCTTTGTTTGAGTTTATCGTTATCTAGTTGCTGACGAGCGACTTCATTCTCCAATGCGAGGTAATCAGGCACACTATTTTTACCGAACCATAATCGGTATTGCAGCAAACCAAAAAAAAGCACCAAAATGATAGTGATCACACGCATAATTAATTAAAAATATTCAAACTTTAATCGGCTATTATAAGTCTGAACGCGCGAGTGTAAATACAATTGATAATTTAATAGTGCTCAAGAGGGTTAATAAGTGTTTGGCTGTTTAAAATTACGCCAGTTGATCGCGCATGATAAAAGTAATTCCCTAAGACTGGGAATTAACGGATTAGCTTTATAATGATTAACCCAACGGTGCCCTGTACAAGCAGCCGTCATTACTTTTTTATTGGGTTTTAATAATTGAAATTCGTGCTCTGTGCCAACACGATTATTAATACTGCTATTAACATTAAGCTTAAACCAGCCATGAGTATTGGTACGAAAACGATGATGCTCAACATCAACCCGATCAACACAGTCAAGTTCAATATGCGTATCACAATGAATGGGGACAACTAAGCCATGAGTGATTTTAATGGATAAATACCATTTATTCACTGCATTAAGGTCTTGACCACTTAGCGGTAAATTAGCCCCCTGTTTTGCTGACCAACTCGCATTTTGTATATCAATAATTAATGGCGTTTGTGCTTGTATCATCAAACTTGCTGTACGCTTAATGTAATGGGGTAAACTTTTTAATCGCCCTTGAATAGCGCTGAGTGAAGAGATCGGGAGTTCTGCTAATGACTTTAACTCTCGTTCATATAGCGCATTACAAAGTTCAGAAAACTCTGATGATTGTGGTTCTTGCCATAATGAAGTTTGCTGAGTCATTGCTTATACCCGTACTCATTGAAGATGCAGGCTTTGATCAGTCTAAAAACCTGATCTACTGCGTTGCATTCAATCCTAATAGCCCGCTATTACTCAATCATGCATCTTGTAGCTAAAATTTTTAGCCATGCTCAAAATCACGCATCTTCAATGACCACGGGGATATATGTGTATTTTTTAATTACTTACTGATTAAAGGTTAAGCATACTGCATTGTTTGGCAAAGATAAAATAACTAAGTAATTATAAAAAGTTGTAATAACAATATTATTACAACTTTTAGATTAATATTAGGTACTTATTTAGTTGTCATAGTTTTGCAGCTTTCATACCTACATTAGCTTGATAATAAGCATTCATCACTTCAGGGGAGATATTACCGTTACGATGATGACCAATAATGCGTTTGATCTCTATGTTTTCTTTGTGAACAAATTCAACAAACTGCTTTTCAACACCTGACATATAGTTTGCAATCGTATTATCAAAAGGTATTTCCAATAAATCTCCTTCATAGATAATTTTAGACTGCTCAAAATAAGCAAAACTTTGTCCTTTAGCATGACTATTTTCAGGAATATAAAAACGCACACCATTAATAAGCTCTTTATGTTCAAAAGCACGAAACTTAAATTTAGCAATATTTTCGGTAAAAGGTTTATACGCTTTAATCGCAGTGATACTGAACGCATCAGCTAAAATTGTAATACCTTTTTGAGCATAAGCATTTAATCCATCAATATGATCGTTGTGGTGATGTGTTATATAAACAGTGTTAATTTTTTTCATTGGAAATTGCTGATTTATATGCTCTATTATTTTTTCAGACATTTTATCTGAGCCTGGCGCACCAAAAACCATAATGCCCTTATCATCAACTTTAAAGGCAACATAACGGTCGCTAACATTGCTAATTAAATATAAGTTCTCTGTAATCATTTCGGTTTGTAGTTCTTTTTTATCGTTAGCGACAATTGGGCCATACCCCATAGGAATATCAAACTTCATTGCTTCAATTTCCATAGTTTTAGAAAACGTTTCAATCAGAAAGTCTCTTTCATAATCACCTTCTTTCATGTTGACTCGACTGGCATAGTCGATACCATTTATGAATACACGGTGGCTGTAAGTAAATAATTGGTCGTTTTTTTTGTTGTATAGAGAGATGAGTTTTAATGGTTTTAATTGAAAATTATAGGTTAATTTCCCTAACCTCATATTTTTTTGCTCAACAATCACATGATTGGACATTTCGTCTATTTTGACTTCAATAGAATTTCCCTTCATCACACCGTTAAGCATACTTTTAACGACAAATATGTCCATGACTTCATTTAGTTCATCTAATTGATGTTGGAAACCAAATTTGGTATCGAGCTCCAATACGCGTTTTCCATACAAAACACCATTAATGTCATAACGATACCTTTTCATGTCTTTTTGAAATTCTTTGGTCTCAAAAATAAAATCCCCCGGAAAGGGGCCTCGCGTATTATGTAAAAAATACCTCTCTTTACTTAGATCGAAATCCAATACCTTTCGACTAAATATTTTAGTCGGTTTATTAAAATCATAACTCTGGTTTACAGATTCTCCGGCAGACTCATAACTAATCCTGATTACCCACAATAAACAGCTACGCTTTCCGATAAGTAGTCTATATTTAATATAAGCGTTCATTGAGGTGTTCAATCATGAGTAAAAATCAGGTTCAATATCAAAAAGGCTATAGTT